>JBAQJB010000545.1:0-7196 GCA_049289155.1 Chitinophagaceae bacterium | reverse complement strand
AGTGGGTGCCATCTTCGGCGCATTAATCGGCAGCAGGATTTTAGGAAGTTTGGAAAACCCAGTTGCATTTTATCATGCCTCAAATCCCGTTTCATTTTTTTATGAAAATAAAACCATAGTGGGTGGCCTGCTCGGGGGATTGATTGGTGTTGAAATTTTAAAAAAAATAATAGGTGAAATTAAAAACAGCGGCGACTTGTTCGTGTATCCGTTATTGCTGGGTATGATCATTGGGCGAATAGGCTGTTTTAGCATGGGCGTTTATGAAGAAACATTTGGCCAGCCTTCAAATTTTATTTTTGCAATGAACCTGGGTGATGGTATTCTCCGTCACCCGGTAACCTTATATGAAATAGTTTTTTTAATGTTGATTTGGGTTGTTTTAAAAATTACAGAAAATAAATATCTTCTTGCCAACGGTGCACTTTTCAAATTATTTATGATCGCATACCTGTCTTTCAGGCTTTTACTGGATTTTATAAAACCACATTATACTTTTCCCTTCGGCCTTTCCACTATTCAAATGGCATGTATTGCCGGTTTAATTTATTATGCTACATTTATTTTTTATCCATCAAAATTAATTGTTCACAAACTGCCATCTTAAATTATGCCAGAACGCCCGTATACCTATTATGACTTTACACTCAGTATTTGTTCCACCTGCCTTCGTCGGGTAGATGCGAAAATAGTTTTTGAAAATGAGCAGGTTTTCATGTTGAAAAATTGCCCGCATCATGGTTTTGAAAAAGTATTGATAGCTACAGACATTCCTTATTATAAGAATATCCGGAATTATAATAAAATTGGCGAGATGCCGCTGAAGTTCAATACTGACACACATTTTGGCTGTCCTTATGATTGTGGATTATGCAAAGATCATGAACAACATAGTTGCCTGACAGTTTTAGAAATAACAGATCGTTGTAATTTAACTTGCCCCACATGTTATGCCATGAGCAGCCCACATTATGGCAGGCATCGCACACTCGAAGAAGTAGAAAAAATGCTGGATATAATTGTTGCCAATGAAGGTGAGCCGGATGTAGTTCAAATTAGTGGCGGAGAACCAACGATTCATCCTGATTTTTTTGATATACTGGAAATAGCAAAGAAAAAACCCATCAAACATTTGATGGTTAATACGAATGGAATTCGCATTGCAAAAGATTTTCAATTTGCAAAAAAGCTGGCTGGCTATATGCCTGATTTTGAGATCTACCTGCAGTTTGATTCTTTTAAACCCAATGCACTAAAGATTTTGCGCGGTAAAGATTTAACCGGTATACGCAAAAAAGCACTGGAACATTTAAATGCATTAAATCTTTCCACAACATTGGTAGTAACCCTTCAGAAAGGTGTAAATGATGATGAGATTGGAGAGATAATTGAATTTGCTTTAAAACAACCATGCGTTCGTGGCGTTACATTTCAACCCACACAGGTTGCCGGAAGAAATGAACAATTTAATCCTGCAACCGACAGGCTAACGCTGACAGAAGTGAGACAGAATATTTTAAATCAAACAAATCATTTTACGGCAAATGACCTGATTCCTGTGCCCTGCAATCCGGATGCACTTGCCATGGCCTATGCATTAAAAATTGATGATGATGTTTTTCCCATGACAAGATATATTGACCCGGCTGCCTTACTAGATAATTCCCGCAATACTATTGTTTATGAGCAGGATACTTTATTGCATCAAAAACTCACAGATATATTTAGTACCGGAATTTCAGTAGACCAGGTGACGGATAATTTCAACCAACTTTTATGTTGCCTTCCAAACATTAAAGCGCCGGGCCTGACTTATAATAATTTATTCCGCATTATCATTATGCGTTTTATAGATGCCTATGATTTTGATGTAAGAGCAATTAAAAAAAGTTGTGTACACATCATTCATAAAGACGGCAGAATAATTCCATTTGAAACAATGAATTTATTCTACCGGGATGAGAAAGAAAGTTATTTAAAAAAACTACAGGAAGAAAGAGCTATATCTTTTGTTTAAAAAATCTTTTAAAAATTTATCTATGATCAATAAAAAAATTATTCTCTGGAATGCCATTTTATTTGTTGTATTTGGTGGTGGTTCTCTCGTGTTCGGGCTAACAGGTATGGGCGCAATGGCGGTGATCTTTGGAGTGATCAATTTATTCCTTGCGCTGGTTTTTTTAATCGGTAAAATGCAAAGTTCAGCAATGGCTTGTTTAATAACAGGAGGCGTATTTTTATTGGTAGGCTTTGGCCTATGTTCCCAATACGCTTTTAATGTCCATTAAAGAGGCAAAAGAAAAATGCAGGAAAATAAAATGTTTAGAATTATTTAATACGCCCATTTCACCCAGGCAGCGCCCCAGGTAAAACCTCCTCCAAAGGCTGCTAAAATTAAATTATCTCCTTTCTTCAAACGCTTTTCCCATTCCCATAAACACAAAGGAATGGTAGCATCCGTAGTATTTCCATATTTGTGAATATTGATCATTACTTTTTCTTTGGTCACACCCATCCTGTTTGCAGTTGCATCAATGATGCGCATATTGGCCTGGTGCGGAACCAGCCAGGCAATATCTTCACTTTTTAAATTATTTTTTTCCATAATTTCTGCACTAATATCTGCCATGCCCACCACAGCAAATTTAAAAACAGTCCTTCCCTCCTGGTAAGTAAAGTGTTCTTTGGCAGTAACCGTTTCAATACTTGGCGGCCTTAATGAACCACCCGCTTTCATGTGTAAATAATCACGGCCGCTGCCATCGGATTTTAAAATAGAATCCCGCACTCCATATCCTTCAAGGTTAGGTTCCAATAAAACGGCAGCTCCTGCATCGCCAAATAAAACACAGGTATTGCGGTCTGTATAATCTACAATAGAACTCATTTTATCTGCACCCACCACCAATACTTTTTTATACCGCCCGCTTTCTATAAAAGCGGTTCCTGTAACCAGCGCATTTAAAAAACCACTGCAGGCAGCATTCAGATCATATCCAAAAGCTTTAGTGGCACCCACTTTAAATGCAATGATACTAGACGTGGAAGGAAAGATCATGTCCGGTGTAACCGTAGCACAAATGATACATTCAATTTCTTTCGGGTCAAGATTTCTTTTTTGCAATAATTCCAACACCGCGGGAACCGCAAGATCACTGGTGGCAGTCCCCGGGCCTTTTAAAATGCGCCTTTCAACAATACCCGTGCGGGTGCGTATCCATTCATCATTTGTATCAACCAGTTTTTCCAGTTCCGCATTCGTCAGCACATAATCGGGAACATATCCGCCAACAGCAGTAATCGCAGCAGTGATCTTATTCATAAAAAAAATTTTTCAAAAGTATTAAATAAAAACTATACATGAATTATGCGGCATCGTTAAGCTCGTTCTAAAAATTTGCCTGTGCATTTTTTTGATTACTTACACGAAAAATAAGGGTATTGCGTTTAAGGAAATGAAACCTATTTTTGAGGCCACATTATGATAGCATCTATACGCGGAAAATTTATAAGAAAAACCCCGGCTTCAGTTATTGTAGAAGCAAATGGCGTTGGTTATGAATTGCAGGTGAGCCTGAATACCTATGAACATATTGCAGATAAAGACGATGGTTTTTTATGGGCATACATGCATTTATTTGAAAATGGCCAGACACTTTATGGTTTTGCCACTCCGGAAGAAAAAGAATTATTTGTACAATTGATAACGGTATCCGGTGTCGGCGCTTCTACTGCTCGAGTGATGCTAAGCGGCATGAAACCCTATGACATTATTAAAGCCATTATTCAAAATGATTCAAAAAGGCTGGAAATGATCAAAGGAATAGGCAAAAAAACAGCAGAACGGATCGTGGTAGATTTAAAAGATAAACTCAAACAACAGACCCAGGTTTACCCGGATTTGGCCGGATCGTTTACGCCATCTTTACAGGATGATGCCTGTGTTGCACTGGTTGCACTCGGCCTCTCAAAATCCGTTGCAGAAATTGCTGTAAAAAAAGTTTTTCAATCTGGTGCGGAAATGCTTTCTTTGGAAGATATTATCAAATCCGCTCTTAAAAATATATAACTATAGAAAACACATTTACTTTACCAGCGCTGCCTGAAATTGACTTATAGAAAATTTATTATTACCCTGCTTTTTACCGGGCTAAGTAGCCTGTGCTTTCTGCAAAATGCAATTGCACAGAAACCCGATACCTTGCACTATCCCCTGAAAGACAGGAGGGGCGACCCTTTTAGCTGGAAGAACCGAAACCCTTTTTACCTCAGTGATTCTTCCTTTATCAATCAAACAATCGAATATGACCCGGTAACAAATCAATATTATATTGTAGAAAAAATTGGCGATCTCTATTACCGCAAACCCACTTATCTTACTTTCCAGGAGTTTTATGATATCCAGTCAAAACAAAGTGAACAGGATTATTTTAATTATCGTTCGCGCACATTACTGGACCTTAATAGAAAAACTTACCGGCCTCCGCCCCGTGTATCCCCGGAATTATTTGACCGTATATTTGGGGTAAGCCCGAAAGGTTTAAAAGTAGATATTCAGCCACAGGGAAATGTGGATATCAGTATTGGTTACCAGGGCCAGAACATCAAAAACCCAACGCTTCCGGAAAATGCCCGAAAAAACGGTGGACTGGATTTTAATATGGATGCCAATGTAAGTGTCATTGGAAATATTGGTGATAAATTAAAACTGCCCATCAGTTATAATACCCTGGCCAATTTTGATTATGAAAATCAATTGAAACTGGATTATAAGGGGAAGGATGATGAAATCATTAAATCCGTTGAGGCGGGAAACATTTCTTTCCAAACTAAAGGCGCACTCATGTCGAGTGTACAAAGTCTTTTTGGAGTGAAAACACAATTACAATTTGGTAAGTTATTTTTTACTGCTGCTATAGCCAGTGAACGTTCTCAGAAACAATCACTCACACTGCAAGGTGGCGGATTGAACCAGACGATCAAAAAAACGATGGATGATTATGACGAAAACCGCCACTTTTTATTAGCGCAATATTTTCGTAATAATTATAATACTGCCATGAAAAATTTACCCGTGGTGAACAGCCAGGTGCAAATTTTAAAAATGGAAGTTTGGGTAACAAATCGTACCGGGAGTACAATCAATACCCGTTCTATTGTAGGTTTAATGGACCTGGCAGAATACCAACCTTATAATCCAAATGTACACAGCCTCACCACTGGTTCACTGCCTGATAATGGCTCCAATGACCTCTACCCTTTCCTGGCCGGAAGCCCAGCGAACCGCGATCCTGCACTGATAAATACCATTTTAGTGGCACGCGGATTATCACCGGTAAATGATTTTGAAAAAACTTTTGCTCGTAAATTAGATCCTTCAGAATACTTTTTCAATCCGCAAGTTGGCTTCCTTTCACTCAGCCAGCAATTACAGCCAGACGATGTACTCGCTGTTGCTTATCAATATTCGTATAATGGAAAAATTTACCAGGTCGGTGAATTTTCGCAGGATGTCACTTCCGATTCAACTCAGGGTGTTCAAAAAACATTGTTTTTAAAATTATTGAAAGCAACTTCAGCCAGGACACAATTACCCATCTGGAAACTGATGATGAAAAATGTGTATTCCCTGGATGTGACCGGGTTACAGCCTGATGGTTTCAATCTTGCATTAATGTATGCTGAACCAAGTGGTGGTGTAAAAAGATATTTACCTGTGAGCGCACCTGCTGTCTCAGGCCAATCTCTATTGACCATTTTAGGCGCAGACAGGCTCAATAGTCATAACGATCCATTCCCCGACGGGTACTATGATTTTGTGGATAGCTTTACTGTTTTGGCCCAGCAGGGAAAAATCATTTTTCCTGAACTGGAACCATTTGGAAATGACCTGGCAGACCGCGCATTTGCAGGCGAACCCCAATCGACAAAAGATTCATTTGTTTATTACCAATTGTATGATTCAATTAAAGCGATCGCACAAACCTATGCAAACCTGAACAGGTATGTGTTACAGGGAACTATTAAGGGTAGTTCTACAACAGATATTTCTCTCGGCGCATTTAATATACCGCAGGGTTCAGTGAGTGTAACTGCCGGAGGACAGGTGTTGCAGGAAAATGTTGATTATACAATTGACTATAATTTAGGTACTTTAAAAATTATCAACCAGGCGATCATCAATTCCGGTGTACCGGTAAATGTGCAATTTGAAAACAATGCAACCTATGGCATTCAGCAAAAAGGGTTTGTTGGTTTACGGCTCGATTATTTAGCAAGCAAAAAATTATCTATTGGGGCAACTATGGAGAAGTTGACAGAAAGGCCTTATTTTAATAAAGTAAGTTATGGAGAGGACCCTGTTCAAAATTCCATGTATGGAGTTGATTTTAATTATAATTCAGAATGGGGAGGGTTAACACGCTTATTAAATAAATTACCATTTTATAATTCAAAAACAGTTAGCCAGATAAATGCGTATGGTGAAGCGGCTGTTTTAAAACCTGGCCACCCGCAACAAATTGGTACAGGTAGTGAAGGTTTAATTTATATAGATGATTTCGAAGGAAGCACCAGTAATTTAGACCTTCGTTTTCCGTTTGTCTCCTGGGCGCTTGCTTCCACACCTTATGGAAATGGTTTATTTCCGGAGGCAAATTTACAAGACTCTCTTCCTTATGGAAAAAACCGCGCGAAATTGGCCTGGTATAATATTGAACCTGTTTTACAGGATAAATCAAATCCAAGTAATCCTTTAAAAGGAAATTTAGTGGCACTGAGTGATCCACGTGTAAGGGCAATCTATACAAATGAATTGTTTCCACAGCGGACTACAAATATTACAGATATCCTTACCACAACTTTTGACCTGGCATATTATCCAACAGACATTGGCCCTTATAATTTCACTTCAGACCCGGCGAATATTGGTGGGGATGGGAAATTGAGAAATCCCAAACAAAGATGGGGCGGTATTATGCGGGCAATAGACCAGACTGATTTTGAAACAGCCAATATTGAATACATGGAGTTCTGGGTGCAGGATCCATTTATCAAAGACCCTGTAAGTTCCGGTGGAAAAATGATAATCAACCTGGGAAATGTAAGTGAAGACATTTTAAAAGACGGCAAACGTTTTTATGAAAATGGTTTGAATTCTCCTTCCCAGCCAGCTGCAGTAGATACAACCTCAGTAT
>JBAQJB010000544.1:0-9404 GCA_049289155.1 Chitinophagaceae bacterium | reverse complement strand
ATCATGCTTCCTGCAAATGAAATGGAACCAATTATTAAGCCTGCAAAAATAATTGGCAAACTTCCTGTATTACCATTTTCCATCACATGCTGAAACTCAACGATAGATATTAATGCAGCACAGGCACCGCCCATGCCATTGAACATGCTTACCATTTCCGGCATAGCTGTCATCTTTACTTTTTTTGCAGAAAGTGTCCCGATAATGCTACCGATAATTAGCCCAGCGAAAATCCAGGTATAATTATGCAGGCCATTGTCTGAAGAATCTTTATATAAAATAAGTGTTGCAAGAATTGCAATGGACATTCCTGCAGCAGCAATGAGGTTTCCTTTTCTTGCAGTCGCCGGGTTGGACAACATTTTAAGGCCGATAATAAAACTTACCGAACCGATGATATAACAAATCGTGAGTAAAGAATCGCCCATATTTATTTTTTAATAAAAACGTTTATTTATTTTTTTTACTACGAAACATTTCCAGCATCCTGTCCGTCACTACAAAACCACCAACAACGTTTAATGTACCTACTATCACCGCAATAAAACCTAATATTAATGCGACATAATTTGAAGGATCAGCTTCTCCCATAACAATGATAGCGCCGATGATCACCACTCCATGAATGGCATTTGCACCACTCATTAATGGCGTATGCAAAACAGAAGGCACGCGTCCAATGATTTCAATTCCCAGGAAGATCATGAGTATGACGATATAAATATATTCCTGGTGAATGTTGATCCAGCTAAGAAAATTTTCCATAAAAAATAATTTATTACTGTAAATTTTTTATTTAAGCATTCGCTCGTTTACAATTTTCCCTTCATAAGTAATGCAGGCGCCTTTTACAATATCATCTTCAAAGTTGATAGTCAATTGCCCTTCTTTTGAAACGATAAGTTGAAGAAAATTGAAGATATTTTTTCCATATAATTTACTGGCATCAGCAGGTAGCGTGGAAGCCAGGTTACTATTGCCAACGATCGTTATGTTTTTATAAACAATCGTTTCATCATTTTTTGTCTGCATCGTATTACCACCGGTTGCAGCAGCCAAATCAATAATTACAGAACCCGGTTTCATTTTATCCAGTGTATCATCTGTTACAAGGATGGGCGCTTTTTTTCCCGGAATTTGCGCGGTAGAAATGATGATGTCCGCTTTAATGGCAGCCTGTGCAATGCGCTCCTGTTGTTTTCTTTTAAATTCTTCCGATTGTTCTACTGCATAACCGCCGGCTTGTGTGGCATCTGCCGCGCCTTCCACCTCTACAAATTTTGCACCGAGGCTTTTTACTTCTTCTTTCACGGCTGGCCTTGTATCAAACACTTCTACAACAGCGCCTAATCTTTTGGCAGTCGCGATAGCCTGTAAGCCCGCAACACCGGCGCCGAGTATCAATACTTTAGCCGGTGCAATACTTCCTGCAGCCGTCATCAGCATGGGAAAATATCTTGTATAAATGCCCGCAGCAAGTACCACCGCTTTATAACCCGCAATATTCGCCTGGCTGCTAAGAATGTCCATAGTTTGCGCACGTGTAGTCCGGGGCAACATATCCTGGCTGAAGCAAGTGATATTTTTTTCTGCTAAAAATTGCATGTCATCCATATTTACCAAAGGCTGGTACATGCCGATCAGCACACAATTTTTTTGAAGTTTTTCAACTTCATTTTTAGCGAGTGGATGAATGGATAAAAGGATCTCACTTTTCGAAAGGACATCTTCCCTTCCGGCACCAATAATATTTTTTTCTGTATACAATGCATCTGCAGAGAATGCGGCGGCGCCGGCGCCATGCTCAATCATTAATTCATTCTTTTGCTGCACAAGCAATTGCGCCTGTTCAGGTAACAGGGAAACCCTGTTTTCATTTCCTGGTTCTTTCAATATGCCAATAATCATAGCTGGTTTTTAAGGCGCGGATGAAATTATGTTTTATATTTTATACCTAAAAATTTAAATATCATTTCACAATAAAAATTTATTCCCTTCAATAACGAATCACAAAATCTGATTTGGTAAGCAGTTCTTTTTTAAAGAAAACAATACCCACAAAAAATAAGTCGATACTAAGGCGCACTTGCTGACTGGCTTGTATTTCAGCCCATGCGGCTTCCATTTCTTCGCTCCAGTGAATATCATCAAATACCAGCATACTATTATTATTTAAATGTGGCAACAATGTTTGAAAATAGTCCAGGGTTGGTTTTTTGCTGTGGTTTCCGTCTATAAATGCAAAATCAATCAAGGGATTTTTTAGAAATACTCCAGGAAGTGTATCATTAAAATTTCCCAATACGATCTCTATATTTTCGATAGATAATTTTTCAAAATTATTCTTTGCAATGGCAGCAATTGCTTCCGAACCTTCCATGGTAATTACTTTGCCGGCAGGGTTTGCCTTTGCCAGGTATGCAGTAGTAATGCCAAAAGAAGTTCCTAATTCAAGGGTTGTTTGTGGCTGATAATAAGCAATAATATTATGCAATAAACGGCTGTATTTTGCGGGTTTTAAAGAAGTCTTTGCAATACCGGAAATTTTTCTTTCAAGACTGGAAAAAATGCGGGAGCCGGCGCCAAAATCTTCAATAGTAATGGTTTGTTCATTGGCCATTAAATCTTTTCGTGATCTTTCAATTTCTAAAAAATATCCCGGTGCTGATTTTGAGTTCAACACATTCCTGACAAAATCATAAACAAACGGCGGGTGCACGCCATGGCCTTTGCCATTGGAAGCATGCAAGAGGTATTGAATATATTTTACAGCAAGTTTTGTTTTGGAATACATGTAATTATTTTCTTAACCTGTATAAGCTGGATGTAATTTATTTTCTTTCCCAAACCTGGAAGCTGTAATCATACGCATGTTTTTCATCTTTATAAAAATCTTCATTCGAAACCAATTGCCATTCGTCTTCTTTGATTTCAGGAATAAATGCATCCGCGTCTTCAAAAATATTATGTACACGTGTAAGATAAATTTTTTGCGCAAGCCCGATCGTTTGCTGATATACTGTAGCACCGCCTAATATCATGAGTTCACGATAATTATTATCCTGTGCATCCTGTACGCCATCTTCAATAGTATGAATCACTTTTACACCTTCTGCGAAAAAATCCGAATCGTGTGTAAGAATAAGGTTGCGCCTGCCTTTCAGCGGTTTTGATTGAATGGATTCAAATGTTTTTCGTCCCATTAAAACGATCATTCCCCAGGTCGTATTTTTAAAAAATGCAAGGTCATTGGGCAAATGCCAAAGCAGTTTATTATGTTTTCCAATGGCATTATTCGTGGAGGCAGCGACCACGAAACTTATTATTATTCCGGCTTTCATGTTATTTTTTTAAACAGCAACGGGCGCTTTTATGGCCGGGTGAAACTGATAATTTTCCAGTGTGAAATCTTCAAAATTAAAGTCTTCAATATTTTTTATGGCAGGATTTAATTTCATGTAAGGTAAAGGGAATGGCTTGCGTGATAATTGTAATTTTGCCTGTTCCAAATGATTATTGTACAAATGAACATCACCGAAACTGTGTATAAATTCTCCCGCTTCTATATCACAAACCTGTGCAATCATTAATGTAAGCAAAGCATAGGATGCAATATTAAACGGAACGCCTAAAAACACATCCGCACTTCGCTGGTAAAGCTGACAACTGAGTTTACCACCCGCAACATAAAACTGGAACATCAGGTGACAGGGCATCAGGGCCATGTTGGGCAGATCCGCTACATTCCAGGCACTCACTATGATTCGCCTGCTGTCCGGGTTATTTTTTATTTGCGAAATTGCTTCAGATAACTGGTCAATATTTTTTCCACCCGGTCCTTCCCAGTTACGCCATTGCTTTCCATAAACAGGGCCAAGATCTCCATTTTCATCCGCCCATTCATTCCAGATACTTACGCCATGATCATTCAGGTATTTAATATTTGTATCGCCTTTTATAAACCAAAGCAATTCATAGATGATACTTTTTAGATGTAGCTTTTTCGTAGTAACAAGCGGGAAACCCTGTTGAAGATCGAACCGCATCTGGTAACCAAAACAACTGCGTGTGCCGGTACCGGTGCGGTCTTCTTTTGAATTGCCTTTTAGTAAAATATGATCGAGTAAATCGAGGTATTGTTGCATGCCTGCAATTTAATACAAAGAGGTTGGAAAAATGCCCGGCTTTGCAGATGTGGGAAAACTGTGAATTTTTTTCGAATTAATTTTTCTCTTTTCTTCTTTTTAATTCTACTTCAATGAGCCCAAGTTCGCGCCCAGTCTGCCCGCTCACACTTGTATTTTCCTGCGCCCGGCGCATGAGATATGGAATCACATCATTGATGGGGCCAAAGGGTAAATATTTACTTACAGAAAATCCTTCTTTAGCCAGGTTAAATGTGATGTTGTCACTCATCCCATATAATTGTGAAAAATGAATATGCGGATGATCTAAGGGTAAATTCATTTCAACCATTCTATTCGCTGCTAGCATATTGCTTTCTTCATTATGCGATGCAACGATAACAGCTATTTTATCAATATGATCCAGGCAAAAATCAACAGCCGCATTGTAATCTTTATCGGTTGCTTCTTTGTTAGCCTGGATAGGTGAAGGATAGCCTTTTTGTGCAGCACGTGCGCGCTCCTTTTCCATATATGCGCCACGTACCAGTTTCTCTCCCAAAATAAATCCCTGTTGATTGGCAATATCAAAACTCATCTTTAAAAAATGTAACCTGTCGTGCCTGTATAGTTGAATCGTATTATAAATGACGGCTTTTTCTTTATTAAAAATATGCATCATTTCCATTGTAAGCCTGTCCACAGGATCCTGGATCCAGGTTTCTTCTGCGTCAATTAAAACGCCAATATTATTAGCCGCGGCAATTTCACAAATCCGGTGCATGCGGTTTTTTACACGTTGCCATTCAGCATCCTCCATTTCATGGTCATGCACGCCGCTGCGCAGGCGTGGCGCTTCGTTCAGCGTTTCCAGTAAACCAAACCTGGCCAGGCCGGTCACTTTAATACTCATGAAAGGAATATTTTTTTGCGTGGCCGCATGTTGTATGACACGTATAAATTCCTCTGCTGCTTTTTCAAAATTTTCTTCTCCCTCTTTACCTTCCACTCCATAATCTAAAATGACCTGCACTTTATAGTCTTCCAGTTTTTTAGCAGCCGATGAAGTTTCAGTGAGCGTTTCTCCGCCTACAAATTGTTTAAAGATTGTTTTGCGAATAATTCCATGAATGGGTAAGCCCATTTTCAGGATAACAGGCGTTAATCTTGTAGCGATTGCTACAAACCAGGAATAGTGCATTGTTTTGAAAAGGAAACGTGCATTTTTAAGGTCTTTATCAGACTTATATGCAAATGCAGTTTTGGTATCATCAAAGGATAAATTCATATAATATAAACTTTCATGTTGCGAATATCGGTAGAGTAAGCCTAAGTAAAAAATCCTGCAGTCTAAATATGGCTGCAGGATTCAGATTTTTTTCAAAAAATCTTATCTTTCCAAAATAGCTTCGGAGCTTATTGCCATATTGAATGCTTTGCTTACCGGGCAATTTTGTTCCGCATTTTTTACACACTCCTGGAATTTTTCTTCGGTGATACCCGTCACTTTAGCGTTCACTTTTAAATGGCTCGCGGAAATTGCGCCATCCTCTAATGTAATGTAGGAAGTCGTTTCGAGCGAATCGGGCGTGAAGCCTGCTTCCCCTAACACAAAACTCAACTTCATAGTAAAACAACCTGCATGTGCTGCAGCGAGTAGTTCTTCCGGGTTGGTCTCTTTTCCATCTTCAAATCTTGAATGGAAAGAATAGGGAGTATGGTCTAAAACTTTTGTTTCTGTAGTAAGCGATCCGGTTCCTGTTTTTCCACTGCCGCTCCACACGGCTGTTGCATGTCTTTTCATTTTTTATATTTTATGTTTGTAAATTACATTTTTTATGAGCACAAATTTAAGACATAAATTTTTATGAGAGGAGTTGAAGATTTTAATAAACTATTGATACAGGCAGGCACAATCATAGATGTAAAATCATTTCCTGCTGCGCGTATACCTGCATACCAGTTGTGTATTGATTTCGGAAAATTTGGTATAAAAAGATCATCTGCAAGAATTACGGAACGATATACAATGAATGAATTATTAAATAAAAAAATCATTGCTGTCACAAACCTGCCGGTTAAACAAATTGGGAATTTTTTTAGTGAATGCCTTGTATTGGGCGCACCGGATACAACTGGGGGCATTGTATTATTATCCGTTTGTGGCGAAGTGCAGGATGGCGCTTTTGTAAATTAATATGGAAAAAATTTATTACACGTATTATGAAAGCCCCGTTGGCTTGTTGAAAATTGGTGGTACAGACCACTGTATAACAGAATTAAGTTTTGTTGATAACCAGGACCAGGTGATGCATGGTGAACCGGGCGTGAGTGATATTATACACCAGTGCACAGAAGAACTGATTGAATTTTTCAATTGTAAACGCACTTCATTCGATCTTCCTGTAATGCAGGAGGGCACTGCATTTCAGCAAAAAGTATGGGGTGAATTACTAAATATTCCTTTTGGAAAAACCATCAGTTACCTGGATTTGGCTAAGCGGCTTGGTGATGCCAAAGTGATCCGTGCGGCTGCTTCTACGAATGGAAAAAATAAAATCGCCATCATCGTTCCATGTCACCGGGTGATTGGCAGTGATAAAAGTTTAGTGGGTTATTCCGGGGGCTTATGGCGAAAAAAATGGTTGTTGCAACACGAGTTTCGCATTACGCATGGCATTCAAACTTTGTTTTGAAAATTTATTGCAATTGTCGTTTATACATTTGAATTGTATTTTGAAATCCATAATATAATGCGTCACATACAAGCGCATGCCCGATAGACACTTCTTTAAGTTGCAGGATATTTTCAGAAAAAAATGCCAGGTTAAATAGATCCAGGTCATGGCCCGCATTTACATCTAATCCGCAGGCAAAAGCCATTTCAGCAACCGCTATATAAGGAGCAATGGCTTCATCAGGGCCGTTTATAAAATTGGCGGCATAAGATTCTGTATAAAGTTCTACACGGTCAGTACCTGATTCTGCGGCAGCTTCCACCATCCTGGTTTCAGGATCAATAAAAATGCTTGTGCGAATTCCTGCAGCATGGAAACCAGAAACCATTTCTTTCAGGTAACTTTTATGCTGAATTGTATCCCAACCATGATTACTGGTAAGTTGATTCAAATCATCAGGAACCAATGTTACCTGTTGAGGTTTTATTTCCAGTACAAGGTCAATGAATTTTTGCTCTTTGCAATTGCCTTCAATATTTAGTTCTGTATAAATAACCTGCTTGATGGCCCGTACATCATCATAACGTATATGCCGTTCATCCGGGCGCGGATGCAACGTGATACCATCTGCGCCAAAGGCCTGCGCATCAATGGCAGCGCGCACTATGTCAGGATTATTCCCGCCACGGCTATTTCTCAGTGTCGCAAATTTATTGAGGTTAACACTCAGCTTTGTGGACATAATTTTTATTTATTAATTAAAACCTGTGCGAACAATCCAACTATAATGGAGGAAGCAAAACTCATCAGTGTACCAATGAGAATATATTCAGATTCTTTTCTTACCATATTTCCTTTCGGGTCACTGAAGCGCAGAATTGATTTTGCAGCGATCAAAAAACCAATCCCTTCATAATGTCCAGTAATCACAAATGTAAAGACAAGTATTCTTTCAAAAATTCCAATCCATCTTCCCGCTTCACTAAGGCTTACCGCGGAGCGGGAAAAATCAGTATCTACCTGTTCGCGCCATTTTGCCGTAGCATACCCAAGTAAAAATGAAAGCGGGTAAATAATGATTAAATAGCCGGCACTAATGATCCATATACTTTTTTCCGCAATGATTGAAGGTACGATATTCATAAGCCATCCGGGAGGCTGGTAAAAAATCATCCAAAGAATTCCCAGTACGATGATATGAAGCGCCTGGTCGATAATAAAATAAAGGGCAGTATTTTTTTGATTCAGTTTCCAAAGGTCAATAAAATAGTGCGTGATAAAAACAATGGCAGGTATTAGCCAAATCGTTTTATCAGGTGAAAAAATATAAATAAGTCCTGCATGCAATAAACAATGCGCATACAAAACCCATGATCTTTCTTTCAGGCGGCGTTTATGCAAAACCATTTTTTTGGTTTGAAAAACAAAGTCGCCCAGCAAATGCGCGAATAACCATTGATAAAAAATAAGCATGCGTGAAAATATTAATTGACTTGTTCGGTTTTTTCAAACCTTTTTAAAATACTTATAAAAACAGGTGTGCCCGCGGCCTGTAACCGCTGGTGCACGGACGGTTGCGATATCTTCAACCTGGCTGCAATATCTTCCTGTTTTATATTTTGCAGGTAAAGATATAATGCCTGCGCCTGTGCGGCACTTAGCTTTTGCAGCAAAAAATTCAGTGATACATTATGTACCTTCCATTCTTCCGTAAAATTAATATTTTCCGCGCTTATTCCAATGAGCCGGCCGGTTAGTTTCAACATATCGACCATTGGCCCTGAATGCTGGAAGGCAGTGCCATCCGATGTGATGATATCTTTACCCTGGAAACTGATATTGCCGATCCCGAGGGCCAGCCGTATATGAAACTCATTCGCGGTAAGCAGGCATTGCAACTGCAGGGCGACTGAAAGCGCAAACTTCCTGTTTCTTGTAAGTACTGCCTGCAGGCTATCTCCGCGGTATTGCTGCCATTCAAAATCCGGGTATTGTTGTTGTATCCTCTTACCTATCTTTTCCAGGAGAAGCCCCAGCTTTTTTTTCCTGGCTGCGGGCATACCCGCAGATGATACAACATCCCCTGTCAGTACAACGGCAGCCACAGTCCTTTTTGCCATGATTCGTAAATTTTTACAAATATAGTACTGTAATACTATATATACAAAATATAGTACCCAGGCACTATAAATATCTAATATAGTACTGTAGCACTATATTTTTAGGGAATGGCAGGTTTAGCCGTTCAGATGGATTGCATGTAAGCAATTGAAACTATCTTTATCAAATAATGAAATCATATGCAGCTGGAATACTTTATAAATGATATACCATTTAAAGATCCATTTACCATTTCAGGCGGGAGAAGCAAAACCTCGCAACGTGCGCTGGTAGTGGGTTTAACACTTGGAAATTTTACAGGTTATGGAGAAGCGCCGGAGATCAGTTACTATAATATCACTGTGGAAAAAATGATCCATGACCTGGAAAGACGAAAAGATTTTGTAGAAAAATTTGCGCTAATTGATCCCGCGCGTTACTGGCATTACCTGCATCATCTTTACCCGGCAAACCCTTTTCTTGTATGTGCACTGGATATGGC
>JBAQJB010000543.1:0-3108 GCA_049289155.1 Chitinophagaceae bacterium | reverse complement strand
GTCGGCTTACCTGCCGCTCGCCATAGCAGAAAGTGCCCTTGGCAACGTCAACGCTCATCACAGCGTTGAACTACACGACATCGTAATCGAACACACATGCAGCAAGCGTGTCCGTGGCCGCGTATGGTCCTCTCCCCCCACCCCTCATGCGTTGCCGCTCCGAAATCAAATAAAGATGCTTGCGCGCCCGAGAGCCAACGACGTAGAGCAACTTCTTGGCGCTGTTGATGCCTCCATCTGCCTCTGCTTCTTCGCTGAAATGCGGGACCATTCCCTGCAGGAGGCCAAACGCTATCACTACGTCGAACTCCGCACCCTTGACGCCATGGATGGTGTTGACGGTGATTCCGCTTCGGTGTTGGAACACTTTGCGGAAGAAGTCAATTCCACCGATGTACGCGGCACCTTCCCTGCGTAACCGATCAATCTTCGCGGCCGAACTCTCAAAGAACGCTTGATGATGCTCCGAGAGCAAAGCGTGTGATTGCCAGTCAATCCCGAGGCGATCCATCAACGAAGCGAAGAACTCCCTGAGATACAGCAGCCCATCGGGCTGATTCAGCTGGATGGAATTACTTTCCCGAAGAAGCCCCTTAGCGGACAGCTCACGAGTGTCGATGCCTTCGTTGCCTAGGTCTCTGACCACCTCTGTCGCCCAACGCATCCGCCGCACATGCTGAGCGGGGGACGCCTCCGTCAGTGCGATCCGCGACAACCGATACCAGAAGTTCTCCTGATCGCGGCTGAACGGGACCATGCCTGGGCCGTCGAACTGGTACTCCGGTAAAGAGCCCGCAAGCCGACGTGTCACTCCCGCCAACAAAATCCACCACGGCGCCAGTACACAGATCTGATCCGCGGCAAACCCTTGGGCGGTGCTGAGCCTGATCAGTCTCACAAGCTCGGCTTCCAGCTGGCCTCGCTCCACATCGGTGTTGTAGCTGATGCTGCTGGAGAACGCTCGGTTGGACCCCGCTCCGCGAATGCCGGTCGCCTGAACAGTGAAGTTCGAGAAGTACCTGATCAGCCGATCAGTGGACCGATAGTTTTCAGACAGTGCACGCTCTTCCAGCCGGACACCACAGAGCTGCCGAAGTTCGGCAACCGGCATCGCGAAGCCACCAAGTGAGCCAAAGATCGCCTGGTTGGGATCGCCCACAACAAAAAGTCTTGTTCGCTCAGCTCCAGCCCTCACAATGTCGGCAACGACTGCGTATTGAATCCTCTTCGTGTCCTGGTATTCGTCAATCAGCATCCACGGGAAAATGTTAGCCAGCACCTTCGCGATCTGAGGTTGACTTTGGATCAGGCGCGACGCGTAGAAGAGGATCTGCTCAAAGTCAATTTGCCTGTTGTCCGCGAGATGGCGGAAATACAGCGTAAAGATGGCACGAAGACGTTCGTGTTTGCTTTGATCCCTGCACGCTAGAACGTACCCTTGATCGGTGAAATAGTATTCACAGTCCCAGTAGGTAATTCCTCGCTGCGTTCGGCATAGCTCTTCCAGTAGTTTCTCTTGCTCATGGCCGTCCATGATCCGGAATCCACGCGATAACGCAGGCTCGTAGATGCCATAGGGCTTCAAAATCCATTCTAGGCAGAAGGAGTGAATTGTTCCTATCCATAGCTGCGACGTGTCGACGCCAAGCCCTTCGATCCGCTCATGAATTTCGTCGGCCGCTCGATGCGTATAGGTCAAAGCCACGATGAACTGCCGCTTGCTCTGCAGGCGTGACAGCTCATAGGCGATCTTGTAGGTAAGTGTCCTGGTCTTGCCACTGCCCGGGCAAGCAACCAGGAACACGCTGTTCTCTTCGCGCACAGCCTCCGACTGTTCATCATTGAGCTCGGTCCGAGTCCAGACAAACGTCACGGCAGATCGCCCAGAAATGCAAGGATCTGATCGCCGGGGAGCCCTACAGCTGCCTCCTCCCTGATAGTGTTGAAGTCAGCTCGGCCTGCGCGATACTCAAGCAGACGTTCCCAATAGCGTTTCAGCGCTGGCGGTGTGGCGGCTCCGCCCGGATTGTTCACGGTCACTCTGTGCTTCAGTATGTTGAAGATCAGCTCGGTCGAGAACGTGCCGTGCGCGAAGATGATCGCCTGCCGGATGTAAGGCGGAACGACGGTACTGTGATCTATTTGCTTGCCCAGAAGAATGGCGAACCAACCCTTGCCTTCATAGTTGGCCATGGTGAGCACGCGCCTCCCGAACTGAGCGAGATCGCCCGAGTTCAACTCAGCTATGGAGTTAGCGCGCGTTGCGGGCTGCGTATAGACATCGTTAACCGATGCGACCACTTTCTCCGCATTACCGCATGCCACGAAATCAACTTCGAACGTATTGGCGGCATAGAAGGGCCGAAGCCACGCGTTACCCGCCGCCTGCGCATCAAGCTTGACTTTGCGAGCCGCGCCGGACGTTTGGGCTCCGAGCAGTTTGCTCTTGAACTTCAACGTCTCAGGATCGTCGCCCGGCACGGGATACGGGCTCATAAATGCCGCGTCCAGGTCCGTGATGATCGAACAACGTCGGCGGACTCTGGTTTGATGGAACAGCACGGAGACGTTCGCGAAGCCAGTGCTGCCGATATTGATTAGGCTGACTCCAAGCTCGTCCAGGCTTACGCCAAAAACCTTCTTCACCATCAACGGGATGAGGATCTCTTCGGCGTCGCCCTCCACTAGGAGCACGCTCTTTGCGAAGAGCAGGTTGCTGCGAACGGCGTCGAGGTAGCGCTGGACGTTGCCTACCTCATCAGGAGCAAGCCCTGCAGACGGCTGGAACGCCTCACAAGCAGTCCCGGTGCGCCCCAAGATGTTGACGCTCTGAATGTTGCTCACCTCGGAGATGTGCGTCGAGTGCGTCGAGTAGATAATCTGGGCCCCGGCGTATCCGATTCGATCGAAGAGCGTCTTCTGGACGTGCGTATGCAGGTGCGCTTCTGGCTCCTCGATAAGCAGAAAGTTCGCAAGCGCCTGACGTTCGTGCTGGTACTTGAACTCCAGAAGCTTCAACGTCAGGAAAATGAGATTGGCGCCTCCAAGGCTTAGCTCCTGAATGCTGCCCTCATGGGCTGCATCGAACTCTCCGACGAAGAGCTTAAG
>JBAQJB010000542.1:0-7630 GCA_049289155.1 Chitinophagaceae bacterium | reverse complement strand
GAAATAACTCAACTACCGCTTTTTTGTCTTGCTTTATTGAAATAAAAACGATCGCCAATGTAGGTTTGAAACCATCTTTAAAGCTTTGCTGTAAAGCAGTTTTTATTTCTTCTGTTGATTTTCCTTTAATTGATTTTGTTTTCATTTATTTTTTTTATTCATCCTGTGTTTGTCGAATCTGTCATCCTGAGCTTGTCGAAGGATTACTTTTCTTTCAATGCCACACAACAAGTAGTCAAATTATGCATCTCTAAATTTCCACCGGTGGCTCTTCCCAACTCTGCATTGCTGAACATGCCCGCCATCGGAACGTTCCATACATTTTTTATGCCTTCCAGTTCCTGCGACATCAATGGGCCAAGTGAAAGGATTCTTCCGGCACAACTAAATACTACCAATGCATCTGCTTCCGGCATTTCAGTAGCTTTAAGATTTTCAACTCCTTTCACCACTTTTTCCATCACATCAAAATCGGGTGGGAGAGAGAAACGAACTTTTGATCCTTGAGGCAAAGAACCGCTTGTGTAAAATGAATGATCGCTCCAATCTATCACCAGGCCCGGCCTCATTATCGGATCACCTTTTCCTCTTTGTAATTGCAGTGGAAAATTGGCAGCTATTTCTATAAGCAGGTTATTATTTTCGGGAACTACATTTTCCAGGCCGCCATATTTTGCAGTAATATCCAACACCGGTATATCTTCTACTGTGTACACATGATTGCCTTCGCTTTTTGTTACCGTCTTTTCTGTACCAACTGCTTTCCAGCCACAGGTGGCAATGCCTTTTATCTCCACTTTGGTTTCGTCCAATGCAATACAGACTATTGCATTGCCGCTATCCTTTCCGTTGGTAAAAACAAATGTATCCGCAAATGAATAGTCATCACCTGCAGCACCGCCATAAGCATTTACTTCCTTGCCTGCAATATCTTCTATACCACGAAGTATCTCTTCTCCATCCGCAGCAGAGTGGCTGGTGCCGATTAAAAATGCAGGTATAGCAAATTTTGCTTTGGCTTTGCGTGCAATATTGGCCGCTATTTCCCGGTAATTTTTTTCAGGATATTCTTCAAGATAAATCTGAAAATACTCTTTATTCATGTCGAGTAAAAGAATTGCCGCAGAACCTTTTTCCGTCTCTTCATCAATAAATTCTCCGTTAGTGGTACAGCCAAAAACAGCGATCTTTTTTTCATCAAGCAATGCTGTGATGGCTTGTCTATCCTGGCTTTTTGAAATAAAACAAATGGCCAATGTTGGTTTGAAATGATCTGCCATCGCTTTTTCTAATGCTGATTTTATTTCTTCTGTTGATTTTCCTTTGATTGATTTTGCGTTCATTATAATGGTGAATTGTCCCGATAGCTATCGGGAGGTGAATTGTGAATTATTTTATGTTTTTATTTATCTTGGATGTTTTAATTATTGAGGGTAAAAGTTTCCTTATTTCTATATTGTCTTGAAATAAAGCCTCATATTGAACTTTATCTATGTATCCAGACTGATTTAAAAGTTCAATCCGGTATTCTGTTTCGTTTGATTCTTTTTGTGCGATTGCTAATTTGTGAATAAAATCCAATTTGTTTTCAGCTTGCTCCGATTCTCTTACCATTGCACCAATTGATGTTCCACTTCTTAATAATTGTTTACTTAGTATGTATTCCTTCTTTTCGGCCTGCAAGTATTGATACAATTTTAATATTCGCAGTGCAAATGCAAAACTTTTAGGTTTAATTATATTCTCTTTCATATTTTCCAATTAAAAATTAACCATTATTTTATTCTTTGAAGATCGAGATCCTGGAAATCAAAACTGAAATCAATGGAAGGAGAAATTCCTTTCATTTTTATGCTTTGGGCTTTGCCATTTTCATCCATGGTAAACATGGCTAAAGCATCAGCAGGCATATCCTGGTATTCCCATTTAATGGCGAAAGTGTCGGCCTTATAAAAAGACATAGGTCCATTTAGTTTTGGTGAGCGATATGCTTTGAACCATAACTGGTCTCCTTTCAAAAATACTTCTACTTTACCAAACCATTTGTCTTCATAAATTCCTGTATAATCTGAAGCATTTATTTTTACTTTAATTGCAGCAGCTACAGTTTCCCAAACCTTTGCTGTGACTGAATCTGCGTTACTTGTATTGGCCTCCAGCCGCTGGCTGTATTTTTCTACCCAACCAAAATCATCAAGCCCTAAATAACTATCAATAATTGTTTGCCGAATGGCGCTGAATAATGATGCGCCGCCATTTTCAGTATTGGTTAAAATAACAATACCCAATTTGAGATCAGGCATTAAGGTAACGCTTGTAAGCATGCCCGGCAAGCCACCCGTGTGAGAAACCTGCAGGTTTCCTTTTACATCTCCCAGGCTCCAGCCGAAACCATAACCTGAAAAATGCTGATTATATCTTGGGAAATCATTTGCTGGCAATACAGTGTGGATGGTCCACATTTCTTTCTGTCTTGCTTCTGAAAAAAGTTGATTCTCTAAATTGTTCCCATATTTTCCTTTGTTTAATTGAGTGATCATCCATTTACTCATATCATCTACATTGGATACAATTCCCCCTGCAGCGCCATTTATATTCTCTTTGAAAAAACCAATGGTTCTTATTTTCCCGGTACTGGTGGAATGTGGTGTTGCCATATTATTTTTATCTTTCATTGCATCCAGCGATGAAAATGAATTACTCATTTGTAAAGGATCAAGAATTCTTGTTTGAACAAATTTTTCCCAGGTCATACCACTTACTCTTGCAATCAATTCACCCGCAACAAAATAAAGTTGATTGTCATAATCCCATTTGGTCCGGAAAGGCGAAACTGGTTTAAAATACCGGGCAAAGTTCAGTTTGTCTTTAATGGTAAAGTCTGTTCCATCGGGGAAATCCATCAGGTCGCCGGCGCCCAAACCCAGGCCACTCCTGTGACACAGAAGATCTTCAATCATAAAATTTTCTGTGACATAATCATTGTACATTTTAAATTCAGGAATATAGTCCCGCACTTTATCTTTCCAGAAAATTTTCTTTTCATCTACCAAGATGGATAAAGCTGCTGTGGTAAAAGCTTTGCTGTTGGAAGCAATTTGAAAATTAGTATGCACATCCACCGGGGAATTCGTAGCAATTGATTTTACACCAAATCCTTTTTCATAAATAATTTTTCCATCTTTTACAATCGCAACTGCTACGCCTGCTACATTGAATTTTGTGAGGGAGTTTTGTACCAATGTATCTAACTGTGAAGATGAAATTTGTGCCTGCAACTGCGAATTAGAAATAAAGATGCACAGGCTGAATAATATATAGAAAAATGAAATTTTTTTCACTGTGTTTGTTTTAGTTTAAAGATTCTTATTTCAAAATTTTTAATAGAAAAATTTTATTTTCTTTCTTTCAGTTTTCAACTGTACCCATCAGAATGGTAACGCCACCTGTTGCAAAATTCGTTAAATCGCCTGCCATAGTTTGTGCTTCCGGTGAAGCCATGATTGACTGCATTTCTTCCGGCGTGGTAAAATATAATTCTGCCATGCGGTAGTACGCGGGTACTGCGCCATCCGGCCCAGGTAAAAATTTGGTGTATTCCAATTTTACAATACCCTTTACTTTTAATACAACGGGATGATGTTTTTCCGCATAATATTTTTCGAATGCTTCCTCATCAGTAGGATGGCCATACAAGACAGTTGCTTTGATCATTTGATTGGATGTTTTTATTTGTATTAAATTTTATTTCTCTTTCATTACCACTACACAACAGGTATTGTTATGAAATTCATGTTTACCGGTTTTAGATTTTCCAAATTCGCCGTAACTGAAAAAGCCCACCATTGGTGCATTCCATACATTTTGAACACGTTCAATTTCCTGGCTGGTCATTACACCAAAAGAAAGATATCGGCTGATGCAGGAAAACATGATCACAGCATCGGCTTCTTCTTTATTTTTCAAATCAATGCATTCTTCTACCACAGTATCAATCACATCAAAATCGGGTGGTAAAGAAAAGCGCACTTTAGCGCCCTGCGGCACATTGCCTGCACAGATCAGTGAACGGTCTTCCACATTTCCCAGCATGGCCGTACGCATTACGGGCGGTGCATTTTCCCTTTCCAATTGTAATGGATAATAAGCGCCTAAATTCACGACAGTACTACTGGCTGTTGATTCCTGGTCCATGGTCAGGCCCAGGTATTTTATAACCAGGTCCAGTGCAGGTTTTCCGTCAATAGTGTACACAACATTTCCTATACTTTTTGTAATTGTTTTTGTTATCCCGATTGGTTTCCAGCCGCAGGTAGCCACACCTTTGATACTTATTTTATCTTCATCTATAATGAGTGCCACCAAGCCGGTAGTGCTGCTTTTGCCGAAGGTAAAAACAAAAGGTTCCCTGAGTGCAAGATCATCACCGGCCATTCCGCCAAAAACCGTTGCGTCGCGGCCGATGCCTTCTTCAATCCCTGCGACTATCTGTTCACCATCTGTTTGCAGCCAGCCGGATGCAATGATAAAAGCGGGATTGGAAAAATGTTTCCGTCCTTCTATACCAACCTTTTTTGAAACTTCATAAGAATTGCTTTCATGTGTTTCCCTGAAAACTATTTTAAAATAAGATTTGTCCATGTTCAGCAGCATGATACTGATACCGCCTTCTGTAATTTCCGGGCTGATGAATTCACCTGAAGTAGTAGCACCAAAAATGCTGATGCCTTCAGTATTCAACAATTCACAAACTTCATCGCGGTTTTGTTTTACAGAAATGAAAACGATTGCCAGCGTTGGCTTAAAACCTTCGTTTATGCATTGATGTAAGGCATCTTTAATTTCGGCTGTTGAATTCCCTTTGATTGTTTTTGCTTTCATCTTTTTTATATTCATTTTAAATTTCAAACGCATCCGATTTTTCTTTGCCCAATTTCATCAAATCTTTAAAACGTACTTCGTTTTTAATGTTTTCAAAAAGGATATTTTTAGAAAGAAAAATATATGGAAAGAATATTTTCATGGCATATTCCAGTAAATCGAGCGCTTTTTCTTTTTCATCAATTACGGCATAACATTCTGCCAAATGAAAAGCAAAGTGATGATCATTTTTGGCTTCAATATCTAATTCAGCTGTAGCATAATGCAATGCCTTTTCTTTATTTCCTTGCAACCCATATTTCAGAAACAACAATTGTTTTGTAAATGACCAGTCGGGTAAAATGACTGCTACACTGTCAGCCAAAGGAAAAGCATCTTCATTTTTTCCACACCAAAAATATGCTGAAGCCAACATCCATTGGGTAATCGGGCTTTGCGGATCCATGTTATATGCTTTTTGAAAAAAAGGTAAACCTTCTTCAAGGCCTGTATCAAAAAACATGGAGCCTTTCATGATGTAAACCATGGGCGTAAGCGGATCTATCTCCAGTAATTTGTTGGCAAGCGATTGTGCTGTTTGCGATTTGCCGGCATACATATATGTTTCCAGCAAGCCAAACATGGCATCATTGTTATTGGGATCTATAAGCAATGCCTTTTTC
This sequence comes from Chitinophagaceae bacterium, assembly GCA_049289155.1. Taxonomy (GTDB): domain Bacteria; phylum Bacteroidota; class Bacteroidia; order Chitinophagales; family Chitinophagaceae; genus JAFDXJ01. The sequence goes on along the minus strand of JBAQJB010000542.1, from coordinate 2,087 downwards.
ATTGAATTACAGGACGCCTGTAAATTACCTTCTGACCAATAGGCCCAACCTTCTACCACATGTGCCAGGGGTGAATCGGGATTTAAGGCAAAGGCTTTGGCGGCATACTCTTTTGCTTTTGTAAAGTGTACCCTGTCTGATTTATCTATAAAGCGAAAATAAAAAAAGTGGGTATAACCCAACATCGCATACAAAAGTTCATTTGGCCCAACGAGGTCGAGTCCATTTTGCAATAAAATAAAAACGTTTTCCATAGATTCCTTGTTGCCACGAAACATTTCCTGCCGGGCTTTGAGGTAACATTCATACGCATGTATATTGGTGATAGGGCGTTCTGCAATTTGCTGCTCTTCCTGCGGTGTAAGTTTTAACTTCAAAGCTTCCACGATGGACCTGGCAACCTTCTCCTGTATATCAAAAACATCTTCAAGTGTGCCATTGTATTTTTCTGACCAGGTATGAGAATCCGTGTCGGCATTTATTAATTGTGCTGTGATGCGCAAATTGTTACCAGCCTTGCGCACACTGCCTTCCAGTACATAACGCACATTTAATTCGGAAGCAATTTCCTTTAGTTTTTTCTGTGTGCCTTTAAAGGTCATGATTGAACTCCTGGAGATGACGAGTAGTTGAGTTATTTTAGATAAATCTGAAATAATTTCTTCTGTAAGGCCATCACTGAAATATTCCTGCTCAGGATCGCTGCTCATATTTGCAAAAGGTAAAACAGCAATGCTGTTTTGAGCAATGGGTTTTATTTTATTTTCCGGAGAAATAAAAGTTTCATTCTTCAATACGATTTCATAAATACGTACCGGCTCTTTTACATTCTTTAATAATTCTTCTTTTACAAATCTTGATTGAATACCTTTCTTGTTAAAAATATTATGGTGTACAGATTCAGAAATGTAGATGCAGCCAGGCTTTGCAGCCGATTGGATTCTCGACGCAATATTTACGCCATCGCCAAACACATCCTCATTTTCAAAAACAACTTCTCCCAAATGAATGCCAATACGTAATTGAAAATCTTTAGCTGTATTGCAATCTTCCTGAATTTTGATAGCTGCATTCACGGCATCAGAGACGGTATTGAAACTGGCCATTACGCCATCACCTAATTCTTTTATCCATCGGCCATTGAGTTGCTCAATGATTGGTTTTTGTAATGCACGGTTTTTATTAAGAATAGAAAATGCTTTTTGTTCATCGTTGCCCATTAATGCAGTATAGCCAACAATGTCTGTAAACATGATGGCGGCGAGCTGGCGGATTTGAGGCATACGTTTTTTATAAATTTTTTACTTTAAATATTTCCAGACTTTTGCAGTAATAAATTTTTTCACACCATTCTTTAGTTCAGGAATTTCCATCAATTGATTTAATACGGAAAAAGAGTTGGGTTCAACTGTCTCAATGTGTAGCACCTGAAATCTTTTAAAGGTTTATTTATAACAGCACTTGCAAGATACATTCTTGTCTCCGGCAAAAATTTTGCATTCAGCAATGCTTCTGAAACTTTCTTATCGCCATAATACCGCCTGCAATTACGTATATCATCCACATCGCCCCGCTCAAACACCCGCTCAATTACAAAATTTGCTTTGCTGTCGTAATCAATTTTTTCAAAATCAACATCCCAGAAAATTCGTTTATTAAATATTGGTTTTAGTTTGTTTTTCATACTATAAAGGTATGACATTATTAATTTCATTTTTTGTCATAGTAATTAGAGATTAAATATTGCTTATAAATTGAAAAAAATTCTACTTAATTGGAAAAGTAACTTGATATTAATTATTTTCATTTGCTTTCAACACCCTTAAAAAATTCCCACCCAATATTTTATCTATATCTTTTTTATTGTATCCTCTTTCTACCAACGCTTTTGTAATGAATGGATAATCCGTAACATCATCCAATTGAAGCGGCGCAACATTGATACCATCAAAGTCCGAACCAAGGCCAACATAATCTACGCCAACTAGTTTGATTATGTATACAATGTGATCAATCAACATGGACAGTGGCGGGCGAAAAGTATTTGCTTCATCTTTATATTTATGATATAGATAATCCATGGCATA
>JBAQJB010000541.1:0-4406 GCA_049289155.1 Chitinophagaceae bacterium | reverse complement strand
CTTTCAAAGAAAATGTAAGTGATATCCGCAATTCTAAAGTGGCTGATATTGTATCGGCTCTGAAGAATTATTATTTGAATGTACACATTACGGATCCACATGCTTCCACAGAAGACCTTCAAAAAGAATATGGGTTTTCACTCACACCAAACCCGGACAATGATTATGATGCAGTCATCGTTGCAGTTCCACATCGCGATTATTCTTTGTTGGATGAAGCATATTTTATGGGTATTACAAAAGAACACGCGCTGATAGCAGACCTGAAGGGCATTTTCAAAAACAAAATTCATAACAGGAAATACTGGAGTCTTTAATGGCCACTTCAAAACCTTTGATATTAATAACCGGTAAAGATGGCCAGCTCGGTAAGTCATTGCAGGATGTGGCCATACGTTTTAAACAGTTTGAATTTTTATTTACGGGTAAAGAAATATTAAACCTTACAGACAAGGAAAATGTGCACCAGTTTTTTGAAAAAAATAAACCCGCTTTTTGTATCAATACGGCGGCCTTTACTGCGGTTGACCTGGCTGAGACGGAACGGGAGCAGGCGTTCCTGGTAAATGCAACGGCGGTTTCCAATTTGGCGAAAACCTGTGAGGAATTTAACTGCCTATTGCTTCATATTTCTACGGATTATGTTTTTAGCGGGGAAAAAAATACTCGGTACGCAGAGACAGATATATCTGAGCCGGTAAATTATTATGGTGTTACAAAAAAAGCGGGAGAGGAGTTTGCGTTGCAGGAATGTAAAAAAACAATCATCATTCGCACCTCATGGCTGTACAGTAAATATGGAAAAAACTTTGTGAAAACTATGTTGCATTTATTTGCTACCCGGGATGAAATTGCTGTGGTAGGCGACCAGTTTGGTTCTCCTACTTATGCGAATGAACTGGCGGTTGTGTTATTAAAAATCTGTTCACAAGTAAATGAAAAAAATGATTTTAATGCCTTTGGCATGTATCATTACAGTGATGCAGGGAATATAAGTTGGTATGATTTTGCAATGGGGATTAAGAAATTATCAGGCACTGCTTGTTCCATCAGAAAGATCACCACAAAAGAATATCTAACACCAGCGAAAAGGCCGGCCTATGCGGTTTTCAATACATCTAAGCTCGAACGTACATTTGGGTTGCAAATAAAAAACTGGGAAGAAAATCTCGCTGAATGCTTGAAAAATCTTCATGCATAATCCTAAGCGGACATGCGTTTTTTCATTTCCCTGATCTCATCTCCATCTACAGAAATATTAGTAATATTTTCCTGCATGGTGGGTTGATTAAATTCCATTTGCGATGGAATGATTTTCCGGGCAGAGGTATGCAATTCAGTAGCACCGGTATAGGAAGCGAGCTCCAGCATATTTTCTTTTCTCACGCCACTTCCGGGCATAATGATAATACGGCTTTCCGCTTTTTCTATTAATGCTTTAATTAAATCTTTTCCCATCATGGCATCGGGTTGCTGGCCACTGGTTAGAATCCTTTCACAACCACAATAAATAATTTTTTCCATACTTTCAAATGGATCTTTTGATCGGTCAAATGCCCTGTGAAAGGTAACATCCATAGGGTACGCAGCTTCCACGAGGCGGCGTAATTTTTTTACAGGCACCTGCCCGTTTTTTTCCAAAAGGCCGGTAACAATTCCCGCAAAGCCAAGTGATTTACAAAATAAAATATCTTCCAGCATGATTTGAAAATCCGTTTCGCTATAAAAAAAATCTCCGCCTCTTGGCCGGATCATGGGAAAAACCGGGATGGAAAATTTCCGGGAAGCTATTTCCAAAAAAGCGTGCGAGGGTGTAGTGCCGCCATCATATATATTATCGCAAACCTCCAGCCGGTCAGCGTTTGAAGCTGCAGCGATTATTGCAGAATCCATATTGAAAACAGCTATTTCAAGCAACATAATATTATTTTTTAAAGGACAAATTCACTGTTGATGAGTTGATTATAATCATCAGCATAGCAGACAGCATAATTGAAACCGGTATGAATACAATATCCACCATATTCTCCTTTCGGATTGAGGGCAATAAAGCCAACCTGTATATCTTTTATTTTATCGGAGTTTTTATACCGGTCTATAATCCGGTTCACTGCTTTTTTACAAGCCTCCCTTGGCGACAATCCCTGGCGCATAAATTCTACTACCAGATGCGTTCCGCAAATCCGGATTACTTCTTCGCCGAGGCCCGTGGATACAGCGGCTCCGGCTTCATTGTCTACGAATAAACCAGCGCCGATGATGGGCGAATCGCCCACCCGGCCACGCATTTTAAAAGCCATCCCACTAGTTGTACAACTACCTCCGAGATTACCATTAGCATCGAGCGCAATCATACCAATTGTATCATGATTCCATTCATTATTGGAAAGCTTTGCAGGTGCAAATGCATTTTGGCCTTTTGAATTTTCAATATTTACCTGTGGTTTATAATGATGTTCTTTCAGCCAATCAGTATACGTTTTTTGTGCATCGGGAGATAAGGATGCACTTTCTAAAGTAAAGCCTTCTTCCAGTGCGAATTGTTGTGCACCCACACCAACGAGTAAAACGTGCGGTGTTTTTTCCATCACTTTTCTTGCTACAGAAATGGGGTGTTTTATTCTTTCCAAAAATGCCACAGCGCCACAATCGCCATTTCCATTCATGATACTTGCATCCAGCGTTACATATCCATCCCTGTCTGGGTTTGCGCCTAAGCCTACGCAACAATTTTGCGAGGATTCAGTGACCATTACGCCCTGCTCTACCGCATCCAGTACGTGCCCATTTTCCCGTAAAACTTTCCATGCTGCTTTGTTTGCTTCAATGCCTGCATCCCAGGTAGAAATCACGATGGGTTTCCTTCCTGCATGCCCGGAAAATCCGGAAGCAAATATGTTTTTTGCGGCAAGAGTGCCAATGCCTAATGAGCCGATCTTTAATAATTTTCTGCGATGCATGGGGTATAAAATTTGGTTTCAAAAATACGGAAAAGGATTCAGCATGGAATTCTAATGATGAAAATGAAGGCTTCCTGCCAGGAACTCTTGCATAAGATTTTCACCAAAACCATCTTTGGCATTATTTTTTCCGACCTTAGCGAAAACATGTAATATGAAAGTAAATACAAAAATGATTTTTACCGTATTGTTCGGTATGATTATTTTATCAAGTTGTGTAGCAAAGAAGAAATACCTGGATGAACAGATCGCTAACAGGTACTTAAGAAGTGACAGCGCTGTTTTAGCCAATAAAGTTTCTGATTTGCAGGGCCAGATAACTATTCTTCAAAGGCAGATCGATGAATTGAAAAATAAAAATGCTTCCTTATCGACGGATATCAATGACAAAACAAATACATTGAATCAAAACCAGCAAACTCTTGCTGAGCAACAAAAAAAACTGGCACAATTACAGGCGTTACTGGATCAGCAGAAAATGAAAGCAGAAGAACTGAAAAAGAAAATGGCCGATGCTTTGGTTGGCTTTACAGCAAATGAATTAACCGTCACACAGAAAAACGGGAAAGTATATGTGAGCCTGAGTGAAGGTTTATTATTTCCTTCGGGAAGTGCTGTTGTAAATGTAAAAGGTAAAGATGCATTAAGTAAACTGGCCGCCGTACTGGTGTTGAATCCTGATATTTCAGTAGATATTGAAGGCCATACTGATTCAATTCCCATTCGTGGAAAATATGAAGATAACTGGGCTTTGAGTACTGCACGTGCATCTTCTATTGTACGAATTTTGGTAAATGATTATAAAGTAGATCCACGCAGTGTTGTAGCATCTGGTCATAGCATGTACGATCCGATTGCCACCAATTCAACTCCTGAGGGAAGGGCACAGAACCGCCGCACAGAAATTATTCTTTCACCGAAACTGGATGAACTATATAATTTGATCAATCAGAAATAATTTAATTGGAACATAAAAAAAACGTTGTAAAAATTTTTTACAACGTTTTTTTATTTTATGAAACGGCGCATTTCCCTTTCCGTATCGCGCGATTTCATGGTTTCTCTTTTATCATGAATCTTTTTGCCCCGTGCAACGCCAATTTCCACTTTCACTAAATTTTTTTCTGTAAAAAAAACACGCAGTGGAATGATAGTAAAGCCTTTTTCTTTGGTAGCGGCATGGAGTTTTTTTAATTCCCTTTTCGTTAGTAAAAGTTTACGGTCATGCACCGGTATATGATTATTTGCATTACCATGGGAATATTCGGAAATGTATAATGCACGTACCCAGCATTCACCTTTATCCAATATGCAAAAGCTGTCATTGAAACTTACTTTCCCTTCACGTATCGATTTTACTTCCGTTCCGAGTAAGACGATGCCGGCAATATATTTTTCGTCAATCGTATAATGAAAATAGGCCTGCCTGTTTTTCATTTCTTTCGT
>JBAQJB010000540.1:0-2455 GCA_049289155.1 Chitinophagaceae bacterium | reverse complement strand
TCTTCACCCCGCGCCCTTCCTGGGCCTGGGCAGTCGGCCGGGTCGGGGCTCAGCTATTAATGCAGTTAACCGGAACGCCCTTCACGATGAGCGGCCTGGAGAATCTGCCGCGCGGTACGCCTTGTGTGCTGGTGGTCAATCACGCCAGCTACCTCGACGGTTTCGTCCTGGTGGCGGCGCTGCCAGAACAGTTCGGCTTCGTAGCCAAGCGCGAATTGCTTGAGCAATTCATTCCGCGCGTCTATCTCCAGCACTTGGGCGCGGAGTTCGTTGAACGCTTCGCAGCCCACGAGAGTGTGCAGGATGCTCGGCGGCTGGAGGTCGCGCTACGTGCCGGGCGTGCGTTGGTCTTCTTCCCCGAGGGCACGTTTACCCGTTTGCCCGGGTTGAAGCCATTCCGGATGGGGGCCTTTGTTGTGGCAGCCAACACGGGCATCCCGGTTGTGCCGGTGGCGATTTGCGGCACCCGGTCCATTCTGCGTGACGGCCAATGGTGGCCACGGCGCGGCGCGATCACAATCACGTTTGGGGCTCCCTTGCTGCCCGTTACAGACGCGCGCGACGCCTTTGCCGCAGCGGTACTGCTGCGCGATGCTGCCCGCGCTCATATTTTGCGCCACTGTGGCGAGCCGGACACCCAATGAGAAGTGCGAAGTCAGACTACATGCAGTCTGCCGTCGACTCAACGTGGCGTTGTGCGGAGGTCACAGCGAGATCACCGATGCGGTGACGCGTCCCGTCATGGTGGGGTGTTTGCTTGGCGAATGCGCGCCGGATAGGGTGATCACGGCCGCCGGCGCACGGGTTGGTGATGCGCTGTTGCTGACGAAGGGCCTGGCCATCGAAGCGGTCTCGATTCTGGCCAGGGAGCAGGCCCAAGTGATTCAGCGTCGATACGGTGCTCGCTTCCTGGCCCGATGCGGCCAAGAGAGGTTCCTCCTGCATGCTCAAACTGAGCAACTCCCGGCCCCCTGCCGGGCAGTCGAAAACAATCTGGCACTTTATGGATTAGCGGGCCGCCGCGGAGGCGGTCGCGGTTAATAGGGACTCTTGCCAGGGGAAGGCGCGCTCTGCCGGAGCGTCGCGAGGTAGGCGAGGACGTCTTTGATGTCCTGGTCGCTCAGCGTGGTATCAGGAAACATCCCGCTCCCCGGGTGGCCTTCGCGTATGGTTCGAAACCGGGCCTTGTTGTCTTTTAGTGTCAGCGCCGCTCGATTGCGGAGATCGGGAGCCGCAGCACCCAGTCGTGCGACGACAGCCTGCGTCTCGGGCTCGAGCTTGGGTTTCCGGTCGATCACCCCGTCGATACCATGGCAGTAGTGGCAAATCCCTTTGCCATTGAAGAGTGCCTTCCCCTGTGTTGCATCGCCCTTCATCGGGGCATTTTGGGCGGCCGGCTCGGCCCAACTGACGTTGGCTGCCGTGAGCATGAGGGTGACCAGCACCATTCCAGGAAAAAGAGTTTGTCGGAGCATGGCGTTGTGTCCTTATAAAGGCATCGGGGTTAGGCTCAGTATGCCGCGACGATGTCGGTAACACAATGCCCTCGAAGGTCCACCCGTCACTGATGCCTGGAACCGGCATGGCCATCCAGCAAGCACGGATGGCCGCAACGGCTCTTCATCGTGGAAGGTTCCTGTCTTCTTGCCCGATTGCCGCCAGCCGGGCAACCATAGCCTCCCAGTGCGTGCCCGGCCAATAGACATGGAGGCAGCGGGGGCATTGCGCGAAGTGATTGTAGTGCTGCGCGACATACTGCGGTACGAGAGGACCTGCCTCGCGGGACGAGACGGGCATCACCAGGACGTTGCACTTCGCGCAGCGAAGCGGTCTTTCTTCGCTCGGATCGAGGCTGAGATTCAAGTCATGCCGGAGCTGGCGCAATTGATCGTTGATGGAGTCGTTCGTGATCAAGGTATGGCGACCACGAAGGACTTTGCGCCGCGCGAGATAGCGATCGCGAGTCAGGAGCCATCGGCCCTCGCGTTGGGCCCGTTCTATCAAAAGATCATCCGTAAGGGTCTTGTCGTAGGCAGTGTCATACCCCAGGATGCGAAGCCAACGAGCCAGCCGGCCCAGCATGGCATCGGCAAGAAAGGCCCAGGGGGTGGTCGGTTGTTCTGTTGTCATCGTCGGCACGCTATTGTATTCGCTGTCAGCGAAGTCTGGAATTGACCGACCCCCGCCCGCCAGTCGCCTTGATATAATGATGCCCTATGAAGACCATTGCACCGACGAAATATTGGCACCGGCTGGAAGACGGCCGCATTCAATGCGATCTCTGTCCGCGATATTGCACGCTCCAGGAAGGGCAGCAAGGGCTCTGTTTCGTCCGGGCGCGGCAAGAGGATCAGATCGTCCTGACGACGTACGGGCGATCCAGTGGATTCTGTGTCGATCCGATCGAGAAGAAACCGCTCAATCATTTCCTGCCCGGCACGCCGGTGCTGTCATT
>JBAQJB010000539.1:0-3596 GCA_049289155.1 Chitinophagaceae bacterium | reverse complement strand
GTGTATGTGTGAGAGGATGTATTAAATAATGCGAATGGCTCAATTGTTTGATGGAGCGAAGCAATATTAAAATCTTTAACCACAGCAATAACCTGGAATCGCTGGTCATTGCCGGGATAAGAAAGATATTTTCCCACTGGATTTTTCCAGCCGATCATTTTTGAGGCTGTTTCATTTAATATTACGGAAGCAGAATCATTAAATTCTTTGGAAAAATTTCTTCCCTGCATAATGTTCATCTTTAAAGTGGGAACAAAATCATTATCAACCATAAAAGAGGAAAGCCCTATTTCTTTCGTTAAAGGTTTGTCTGTTTCTGTTGGTTCAGGTACATAATCATCACCAAAATCTCCTTTTGTAGGAATGCTGCTGGATATAGAAGCATCAAGTATTCCCTGCTGTTTTGAAAGTTCCTGCCTGAATGCTTCTTCATTATTTCCTAAACGTTTTGTGTTGGCAATTACAACAACATTTTCTTTGTTCAGGCCAAGGTCTTTATTCTCAGAATATTTTAGTTGCTGATAAACAACTATGGTGCAAATGATCAGTGCGATTGAAATACTAAATTGAAAAACCACCAAACCATTCCGGATTAAAAGACTACCTAAATTATTTTTAAAAAGCTTTGAGCCTTTTAATACAGTAACAGGATTAAATGAAGTGAGGTAAAATGCAGGGTAGGCACCAGCAAGCAGCCCGGTAACTAAACATAATACGAGTATATATATCCAGATATTTCCACTGAATATGGAAGTAAATACAAGTTCTTTTCCCGCGATTGCATTGAATGGGTTTAATAACAATATTACTAACGCAAGTGCAATAAGCGTTGCAATAAAACTATACAGGATTGCTTCTGTAAGAAATTGTTTTATCAATTGCGATTTTACAGAACCGAGTACCTTTCGTATGCCTACTTCTTTGGCTCTCGTGGCAGACTGCGCCGTGGAAAGATTCATAAAGTTTACACAGGCAAGAATGATAATGAAGAGGCCAATAACAGAAAAAATATATACATATTTTATGTCGCTTAATGTTGTTAAACGTGCCGGAACATTTAAAGGATTTGCATATAAATGAAGCGAGGTAAAAGGCATTAAACTATATTCTAATTTGCCGCCTTTTTTTTCAAACTCTTCAAACGTTCCGCCATACTTACTTTGAAAAGCGTGTTCTTTAACCATCCCGGGAAATTTCGATTCGAGAATTGCTATTGATGCCTGATCCACAGGAACATTCTTTCGCAATTTCACATACGTATTTACCTGGAGCCAAAACCAATTCCAGCTTCTTTTTTTTACTTCGGCATATGCATTAATTGGCGTGAGTATATCAAAGTTGAAAGAAGATTGCTGTGGTATATTTTTTAATACTGCAGTTACAATAAAAGGCTTTTTGTCCGTGTCAAATAATAACACTTTTCCAATTGCATTACTATTACCAAAATATTTTTTTGCTGTTTGTTCGGTTATCACTACGCCGTTTGATTGTTGCAGGCATGTTGTTGCATTCCCTTCTAAAAGCGCATAATTAAAAACCTGCAGAAAATCAGAATCAACAGCAATAACATTTTTCTCTGTAAAATAATTTTCATTTTTTCCATTTTGTTTATTGCGAACGAGCACATCACCCGGGTGATAAATTCGTATATAATTTTCTATCTCCGGGTATGAATTTGCAAGTGTTGGCCCCACAGCAGGCGCTGTGTTTCCGCCGGTTGTTGATTCCACGCCATTATTCATCGTAGTCATATTAACCTGGAAAATATGGTCCGGGTCTTTAAAAAATTTATCATAGCTCAATTCATCCTGTACATACATCATAATAAAAATAACGTAGGTTATACCTATAGATAAACCAGCAATATTTAAAAAGCTGTTTAATTTATTGCGTTGTATGTTGCGCCAGGCGGTTTTGAAATAATTTTTAAACATTGTATATTAATTTAAAGATTATTATTTTGTATTTTTGGGAAAGGTAAAATTGAAAAATTATGGAACGTATAGTAATTGAAGTTGATGATGCCACAGCAAAAAAGTGGCGGTTGTCGTCGCAAAAACGTAAAAGCCGGGTTGCTCAACAGGTAAATATTACATTGGCAAAAGAACTTGCTGATTCCAAAGAAGACTTTATCCAGTATTTGGATGAGCTTCGCATTACAATGAATGAGCGCGGGCTTACAGAAGAAATTCTTGAGGAAATTCTGAAAGATGAATGACTTTTTTGTATTTGATACAAACAGTTTAGTTAGCGCTTCCCTGATCGGAGGAACAAAAACTGCAAGAGCAATGGATAAAGCCTTTATATTGGGAAAGTTGGCTTTCTCAAATGGCACAATGGATGAGTTAGTTGAAGTGTTATTCAGAAAAAAATTTGATAAATACTTTTTAAATAATGAAGAAAATTGGAATACAATACAACGTATTTCAATAAGCGCCATTTTCTTTTCCCCCACGGAAGTTATTACTGCATGCCGGGATCCTAAAGACGATAAATTTCTTGAATTAGCAATTTCTGCAAACGCGTCCTGCATCATCACCGGGGATAAAGACCTGCTCATTTTAAATCCTTTTCGCGGTATTCCCATATTAAACGCTGCAGATTTCATAAATAATTTTTAACCCTTTACTTAACCCATTTACAATTAAAAATTCGTTACTCACTTCTCAAACTCTTTACCGGGTTGGCTATCGCGGCTTTTATTGCCTGGAAACTTACCGTAATTAAAGCAATAAAAATTACAAGCAAACCAGCCGAAATAAAAACCCACCAACTTATTTGTATCCGGTAAGGATATTTTTCCAGCCATTTATTAGCAGCCCACCATGCAAGCGGAATGGCAATGATCATGGCAATTATTACCAATTTCAAAAAATCAACAGATAAGGCTGTAACCACACTTCGTACTGAAGCACCCAGTACTTTGCGGATACCAATTTCCTTGGTTCTTTTCTCAGCAGAAAGAACAGATAAACCAAATAAACCAATGCAGGAAATGAAAATAGTGAGAATAGCGCTGTACAACATAATCTGTTTCCACTTCGATTCTGCTTCATAGTTTTTTATATTCTCGTCGTTTTTAAATGTGTAACTGTAAGGGCTTAAAGGGAATAGTTTTTTGAATGTGCCCGCTATATATTTCAGTGATGCAGTTGCTGTGTTGGGCTTTATTTTTATATAAGCTGTACCATAGTCATTATCATTTTTCATGGTAAATAATTGTGGCCCTGTCTTTTCATAAAGTGAGTTATAATGATAATCTTTTACAACCCCGACGACTGTGTATTTTTCATTATTTCGATACCAAAAATTTACGATTTGCCCGATTGGATTTTTCCATCTTGCCTTCTTAACGAATGACTCATTTACTAAAACCGAATTCAATGAGTCTGATGGAAATGCTGAAGAAAAATTCCTTCCTTCAATAATTGGAATTTTTAATAATGGCAAATAGGATTCATCTACAGTTTCATAAGCAAACTGCAACGTAGAATCTCCGTTTACCCTGGCTTGAGTTGTCCGGTAACCGCCATTTTTTGCAGCAACACCAACAATATCGGGGTCTTTCTTCAATTCATTTTGGAATAATTTCGCCT
>JBAQJB010000538.1:0-2068 GCA_049289155.1 Chitinophagaceae bacterium | reverse complement strand
GATATTGCCGGTCAGGCGACCAGCAATGGCAAAATCAAAATTTTATGAATTTGAATTTGAAAATTTTAATTCTAAAAAATTAAAAGAAAACTAGTAATTCGTATAAAAAATTATAATTCAATTTTTTAACTTCTCAACTATACAATTAGAGATGACCTTTACCTTTATTTTTCGATTTAGGATTTGTAAAAAATGCAATGCCACCAAAAAGAGCAATTATAGCAAGGAAATTTATAACTGAACTTATAGATGGCATTTCATTAAAATTTTTAAAGGTGATTATTTTGCAATATTAATGTTTATTTTAAATAATATGTTTTTAAATAAAAGGTTAATTATTTGTTTAATTGTTTTTTTATCTTCTATGTGAATCTTTGAAAGTAAATAAAAAAAACCCGCTCTTTTCAGAGCAGGTTTTTGAAATATAATATTCAGAAAATTACTTCACAATTGTTTTACTGTATGTTTTATTATCAATCATCAGTTTCACAATGTACACACCTTTTGCTGCTTTTTCCAGGTTCAGCGGAATGCTGTAGGTCCCTGTTTGCAGTGTGCCTTTCTCAATCATGCTGATGATATTGCCGGTGCTTGAAACGATTTGTACAGATACTTTTGCTGCATTTGGTAATTGAACCTGCATCCAGCCATTATCAACAACCGGGTTTGGATACACACTCCATGCAAAATCAGCAATCACATTTTTCAACTGAATGATAGAAGAATAAGTAAACTTACCATCATTATCAATTTGTTTCAGGCGATAATAATTTACACCATTAACAGGTTTTACATCTGTATAAGTATAATTATTTTCAACATTAGAATTGTTTTGACCTGCTACGAAACTGATTGGTGAAAATACTTGTCCGTCTGCACTTCTTTCTACATCAAAGCCTTTGTTATTGATTTCGTTGGTTGTTGTCCATTTCAGCAATGACTGGCCATTTTGCATAATACCGTCAAAGCTTTTGAATGTTACCGGAAGTGTTCCGAAATCATAAGAAAAATCATCTACTCCTATGAAATTGGAATTATCTCCTGATGGGCCACCTTTTAAAACCCAGTACCTGAATGCAATTCTGCCGGTTGTTGGCCCTGAAAGGCCACTAACAGTTGCAGTGAATTTTGTCCAGTTTTGTGGGTAAACACCCGTAGTGAGGGTAGGATTAACTGATAAAAGAAGTACTGTAAAATCACCCACATCAGATGGGAGTGTACCTACATTAGTGCTAGTGCCATTGGTACTCATTCTTAATTCCAGGCGGTCAGGATATTCTACAGTCGCCTGTGTTGGCACGCGCGTCCAGAAAGAAACAGTAGAACCATTCTGAATGTTTACAACTGGCGTGATGTACCAGTCACTGATATCACCGGTACCGGCTGTGTTATTAAAGTTAGCGCCTGCATAAGAAGTAGGAGCACCGGAATGGGCATTAAAAACCGTTGCACTTCCCTGGAACCATGAAGTGGATCCAAGTGGTTGAGAGTGATTAATAATCGTCCAGTCATCTGGTAAAGCGTCAAAAACTTCCGTAATGGAGTTTACTTGTGCAAATGATGTATGCCCGCAGAGGAGTAGGGCTGCACCCATTATTGCATTTCTGAATTTGGGAGTAAAGTTTAATTTCATGACAATGTGTTTTTTTTAAAGGTAATAATATATTTTAATAAAAAAAAACCTGCTCTAAAAAGAACAGGTTTTTTAAATAAATGTATAAGAAAAATTACTTCACAATAGTTTTACTGTATGTTTTATTATCAATCATCAGTTTCACAATGTACACACCTTTTGCTGCTTTATCCAGGTTCAACGGAATGCTGTAAGTTCCTGTTTGCAAAGTGCCTTTATCTGTCATACTGATAAGAGTGCCATTACTGGAAACTACCTGTATAGATACTTTCGCAGCATTTGGTAATTGTACCTGCATCCAGCCGTTATTTATTACCGGGTTTGGATAAACGCTCCATGCAAAATCAGCAATTACATTTTTCAATTGGATGATGCTTGAATAAGTAAACCTGCCGTCATTATCAATTTGTTTCAGGCGATAATAATTTACTCCAT
>JBAQJB010000537.1:0-2230 GCA_049289155.1 Chitinophagaceae bacterium | reverse complement strand
TGACATTGGAACAATTCACAGCACCTGAATTTGTGCTTGCTACATTCCAGGTAATAGTTTGATTGGAATTACCAGCCCATGAAACATTTGTGTTAGGCTGCGTTACAACAAAGGGACCTGAAGTATTTGTAACTGTTACAACTGCATCATCACTGTTATTATTTCCGCCACCTGCCTGGTTATCTCTTACTGTAAAACGGAAATTCAATGTCCTGTTTACAGATGGCAATACTTCCCATTGATTTGTATTGGTTCCATCTAGAATAGATGAAAGTTTGGGGAAAGTCCTTACCGGTGAAGTGGTCGGATTATAAGAACGGAAAACAGGTCCTGTAGTTACAGTTGAGTTTGGAAATTTATTGGAAGAGCCACCACTCTGGTAATCATCATTTTGTTCCCATACATAACTCAACACATCTCCGCCATCTGCATCAGTACCGGTGCCTGTTAAAGCAAAGGGTGTACTTTTTGGAATGGTATAATTTGATCCTGCATTGGCAGTGGGTGTATTATCCCCGGTATTTGTAACTACAGCACAAGCCCCTATACCTGTTTTTGTATAGTCTGTAATTTGCTCAATGCTGATGCCACTGAAATAAGGATCGCTGTGGGGTTGCAAATCTGTTGAGCCGGTAATACCAGCATATCCCATAATGGTTGATCCGCTGCCGGGCTCAACCTGTGAAATAGAACCACTCTCATACTGAAAATCAAAAGTATGATGTGCACCGTATTGGTGGCCCATTTCATGTGCCCAGTAATCAACTACTAATGGATCACCTACAACATCCGTATGCGCACTAAAACCACTTCCCTTGCTTCCTGTTTTACAAACACAAGCGATACAGCCCGCATTTCCATTATTGGAATTGAAAGTTGCAACATTTGCGATAAGATGGCCAATATCATAATTGGCATTGCCGATCACATTATCGCAGGTTTGTTGTGTTTTACTATTCCAGGAATTTACACCTGTCCAGGGATCTGTATTCGGATCAAGATAAATAAGGTCAGTTTCATTGGTTACAAATTGCATAGTGATGCCAAAATCTGTTTCATAAATTCCATTGACACGTACAAGGTCAGTTGTAAGATCAGCTAAAACAATAGCTTTCTTCTGTGCATCAGTTCCACCGGCACCATTTAAAGCTTTCACAGAAAATTCACCAGTCACACAAAGTGCCAGCCTGTATGTACGTAATTTACTATCATCTGCATTTTTATTGGCAACAGCATTTGCCTGGAAAGGCTGATCAACAGCCGCTTCCAGGCTGCAATCAAAAATTGATTTTTCTTTTGATAAATGATCGCGGTCAAATACAATGTAATATTTATTATTCCTGTCAACAGGATTAATATAAATGGTTTTACGATCAGGAGAAATTACCATGGCATGAAAACCAAGCGGTGTCATATCAAATCGAATAACAGATCCCGGGTGGGTAATTCCCTGCCCGGCATACGCGCGGATCTCAGGATGCTGTGCCTGTAATTCATCAGACATAACCGGCGCTTCTACTACACGGAAAGATTCCAGTGAACCATCCGAAACCGGGATAGTAATAATGAAATTCGATTTGGATGCGCTCGTCGTTGTATTGGAAGGAGCTTGCCGGAGCATGTTTGCCATGGCATTTTCATCCAATGAATAAGCCAGGAATGCATCAGGTTTATAATTTTTGGCAAAAACATTTTTACCTGTTTGTGTAAGCGCGGATTCATTGACAGGCCGCCATACACTTGATTTGTTTTGTGCATTCGCGGAGAAAATTGTTCCGCCAATGATTGCCGTAACCAGCAAAAATTTTTTCATAAAATTTTTTTGATTTTTTTGATTAGAGTGTTATAACAGTGATAATAAAAGTGAAAAATTAGCACAAATATTTCTAATAAATTTAAAAATTCAATGGGAATTAAAAAAATCGGTGAAAATTTAATTTATAAAGGTTTTGCAGGGAATAAGACAACAGCGAATAATTTTTGCTTTTAAATGAAACTCTATTTGTTAAAAAAAATAAAATAAATTCCATATCTTTGAAAAGCAATTTTGTAAACATCATTTTTAAAAAGCTAATTCATGAAAAAAATTTATTTTCTTTCTGTTATGGGATTGGCGCTTGCACCCATCTTACAGAACAATTTCTTCGTGTATGCCCGGGGGGGGGTAGAAATGATTAATTCTACTTCCGATTCTTTAACGCAAAGCCTGTCTTCCGTTTCAGCGGATTTG
>JBAQJB010000536.1:0-26963 GCA_049289155.1 Chitinophagaceae bacterium | reverse complement strand
ACCGCCATTAATTGGGGATGCTTTAAATGTTACGTTTGCTCCATTACAAATTGTATCAGTTGCAGTACTAATAGTTATTTTAGGAATGCCGGATGAGATTACCGAAAGCTTCGCTGAATCAGAATTCGTATTCCCGCACTCATTTGAAAGTATGCAACGATATTGGTAATTATTCATTATAACTGTTGCTCCTGTAATTGAAAGGGTGTCTGTCAGGCAACCGGAATACAACGCATTATTCATTAAATTATTCCAGCCCGAACCTGCATTTTCCTGCCATTGATAACTTTTGGCATTCGTAGAAAAAACCAAAAAAGTTGAATTACTTCCTGCACATATAGAACTATCAGAAGGTTGTGTATTAACTGCTGCTGCAGTGCAAACAGTACTATTCAATAAGATTGAAATTATATTACTACCGTACGTGGAAACTATTATGTCCGGTAGTTTATCACCATCCACATCACCAATTTCAATATCCCTGGGTCCCCAGTTGTTGAATGTGTAGTCAAATTTCGAAGCAAACGATATACTTCCCACCGAACAGGTATTTTTAAAAACCGTTACAATAGCGCGAAAATTAGCATTATTACCAACGGCCAGGTCAGGTTTTCCATCTCCATCGAGATCGCCGATTGCAACATGTTGTGGGTAGAGGCCTACAAAAAAATCTACTTTTGTAGCAAAGCTAATTACACCGGGGGTGGATATATTCCTATAAATTGAAAGTGTAGTAGATTGATTATTAGGTACAGCAAGATCAGGCTTTCCATCACCATCAAGATCTCCTGCCGCAATCCAAAAGGGTCCGTTCCCTGCAGCATAATCTTTCCTGTCAACTAAAGAAATTATTCCCTTAGTACTGGTGTTTCTGTAAATCTCCATTTTATTTGCAGATCCTAATGATATCCCAAGGTCAGGTTTTCCATCTCCATCAAAATCACGGATAACCACACTATTTGGGTAAGTCCCGGTAGGAAAATAATTGCCGTTGGCAAAAGATATATTCCCGATGGTACTTGTATTTCTGCGTATTGTTATATCAAATGAATTTCCATTTGTTATAACCAGGTCAGGTTTTCCATCACCATCAATATCACCGATGGAGACACTACTGGGAGCTGTGCCTGCTATCAAGTCGCTTTTTGCTGCAAAGGAAACTGTGCCGGATACACTCGTATTCCTAAACACTGAAACATTATTAGATATCCAATTTGTCGCAACTAAATCTGGTTTTCCATCTCCGTCCAAATCGCCAGAATATATGTCGTCAGAGTAAATGCCGACTGGGTAATCTATATGATTATCATATGAAACATTATTAATTGTACTCGTATTTTTCAGCACGGAAATCGAATTGCCATAATAATTTGAATTTGCCACATCTGGTTTTCCGTCACCATCAAGGTCTATATTGTAAACTCCATAAGGGTCGGAGCCTGTTACAAAATTCAAAGGAATTTTAAATGAATTTGCATCAAATACCGGCCCGGCACCGGTGAAAGTTACAAGAAATGACTGGCTTGAATAGGCCGTTAGATTATTATTTAAAGTTGTAACTGTAATAGGGTAATAAGTAGT
Source organism: Chitinophagaceae bacterium (assembly GCA_049289155.1). Lineage (GTDB taxonomy): Bacteria > Bacteroidota > Bacteroidia > Chitinophagales > Chitinophagaceae > JAFDXJ01. The sequence continues at coordinate 25,382 of JBAQJB010000536.1, read as the reverse complement.
GCCAATGGGTACTGTAACGGTCAACGATGTTACAGATGCAGCTGAAACAGTTGCTTTAACTGCACCAAAGAAAACGATGTTTTTATCTGCGGTAGTATTAAAGTTTGTTCCTGTAATTTTTACTATTGTGCCTATTGGTCCTGAGGCGGGCGCAAAGGCAGTTATTTTAGGTTGTGCGAAAAGAGAAAGGTTGAATAGTAGTACCGTTATAAGTAATGTAAACCTGTTCATAAGTCGAAGTCTGACTTTTAAAATATAAAATTAAATGATTTTCCTTAACAATTCGTTTGGTATTAAAATCAATTGTCCTCGTTGACACAAATTATGCTTGTGTATTTTGTCTTGGAATTATTTCCCCTTTTGCTATTTTATTATATTTCTATTTTCGGAAAAATGAAGATAGAATTCTTATACAAACAAAAAGCATGGATGATCTGCCCATTAAAAAAAGAACGCACCTTAAATTTGTTTTTTTAAGTTATATAGTAATATCGGTGGCAGTACTTTTATTTTCAATAATCAGCCCTGCCATTTTTAAAAAATAGCAAACTGCTTTATAGATTATAATGAATTAAAGTGGAGAGAAACGAAGAAGTAGTTAAGCCGCTCGTGAGGAGACAACACAATGGCGAACTAAAGATATTTATTCCTCCAGCTTTAGCTGGAGGCAATTCAAAAGCTTTAAGTATTTAAGCCACTTGTCAGGAGACAAGACGGCGGCGAAAAATTAAATACTATTCTTATTCCAACACTACCTTTCTTCCTTTAGGATATTTCACACTGTAACTTTTTGTAACTATTTTTTCTTCGCCGGGTTGTAGCGTGATACTCCATGTGATGATGCCGGTTTCCTTATCCACATTTGCACCGTCCGCTTTCATGTCATCCACAGAAATCTCTTTATTGGTAGAAACTGGAAATTGATCTGTAATGGTAAGATTCACGGGTATTTTTTTATTGTTCCTGATGCTGATATCAAAAGTCCTGGTGTCAGTTTGGTTGCTGCCAATCCATTTTTTAGCAGTAAATTCCTTTACGGGTTTGCGGGATATTTTAATTCCATTATCCTTTCCAAGGGAAACGGTCAATGTATCTGTTGCGTCACTCAAATCCAGGTATGTCTTTCCTAAATAGGTACCTTCAAAATAAAGACTTGCTTCGCCGGATTGTAAATCATAATCCTGCCAGTTGGTAATCTTTGCATTCAAAAATGCAGAAGGATCTATTTTCGGAATGGTAAAATATTCATACAATGCCGGAATGTCCATTTGTTTTATGCCAATCGTTGTAGTTTTACCATCCGTTTCAATCGTGTATTTATCCTTTATCTGGTAAACAGTTGTTGTTGGCTGATATTCAGTAGTTACAGTAACCTGCTGTATCTTTTCATCTTTTTCAGATCGTTTTTCTGAGTTCGTTTTTACACCGGCAACGCTTCCCTTTAAGAATCCAGTAGATGTCACCACTACTTCATTTAAAGTTGTACTACTTTCCTCCAACACAATACTTATATATCCTGGCTTTGAATTTATCATTTTCTGTACATAACCAACAGAAGATATGACCAGTTCATTATTTGCCGGATTCGAAATCTTAAAATAGCCATTTGCATCTGTAGTTGTTCCTATATTTGTACCCATTATGCCAACTGTGGCAAATATTACCGGCTCACCATTTTTGTTAGTAACACGCCCTGTAGTTAAACCATTTGTGTTTTGATTTTGCAACGGAGCATTCGGGTCATAATAGCCTAACATCCAGGGTTGCAATTGTGGGGGCGTGGCATTATCCGTAGGGTTTCCGGTACTCAGGATCAAACTTATATTCTTCCAGGTCTCACCACTTCTTTGAAAAACATTGGCATTCATCAGAATCTCCAAAGGATCTGTAACCTCCGTCACACGTACATCATAAGTGGAATACCAGCCTGCATCTTTTACATTATATAACAATTGGAAATTTACATTTTGTGTTCCTTTACTTTCTACCAAAGCTGTAACGATGTAATTCACACTGTCTTTCTTGCGGCTTATTTCCTGGTAAGTCATCTGGCTGGTTTGCAATGCCAATTGTTGCGCCTGGATTATATTTTCAATCTCTAATTCTTTCTGGTAGATTTCTGTTAACCTTTTTCTGTGAAGGTCAAGCGCTTCTTTTAATTCTGCAGTATTCACTCCGGACGTACCACCAATCGCCTCATTTTTTGCAAGCATTTCTTCTTCCTTTTTATATACATCCAACAACTTTTCATTCAGCGCTATCCGGTCTTGTAATGATTGCATACTGTCAATAGCTTCCTTTTCCTTTTCCTCAATATCTCTTGTACTGACAAAATCTTTTGTTGTCTGCACGGAGAGCAATGTAATATTTGCATTTGCTTTTAATTGAACACTCTGCTGGTCTAACTGGTTACTCAGTTTAGGGAAACTTATTTCTGTCCGGCCCGGCAGCAATGATACAGAAGCCGATCTTTCTAACCTTGCGCCTGAAGAAAAAACCGTGACGTTTTCCAATTTTGTTTCAGCCGTTATTTTTTTTACCTGGGCTTCAGATATTAATACAAAAAGTTGAAACGTACATGTTAGCAGGAGATAGTATCGCATAGGTAACCGGTTTTAGTGAAAATAATTAAAATTTCTATCCGGGGAAAATGTTTAATTACGGGGAGATAGAAAATTTAAAGATTCAATATCAGGCAAATTACATAAAGTATCTTCAACGGCTAATTGATATTTATTTGAAATTGGCTTTTGCCACTAATGTATAATTATTTTAAAATTGATATGATTTCATCTTATCAAAACAATTTCAATTCAACATAGGATCAATTGGGTAATGGATTAACTGCGTGTATTTCCCGCCTTTTTTTTGCAAAGCATCACGCCAGATATTAACAGGGTTTGTTGTAAATAATAATTGCTCATCAGCTTCTGTTGTAAGCCAGCTTTTCAATTCCATTTCATGATCCAGCTGGCCCATTTCCCAACCGCTGTAACCGAGAAAAAATTTTATGTTTTTTTCTTCAAGTTTTCCGGTCTTTATTTTTTCAAAAGCTTCTTCCATTTCACCACCCCAAAAAATACCGGAAATAATTTCAACACCGCCGGGTAAAATGCCGGGTTGATTATGTATAAAAAACAGATGATCTTTTTGTACCGGGCCGCCAATAAATACCGGGAAATCATGTCCCGTCATGGCCAGCATCAGTTCACCAATGGTATGTTCACTTTTCTGATTTAATACAAATCCCAGGGTGCCCAGCGCCGTAGAATGTTCACATAACAGAACTACAGAACGCAGGAAATTTGGGTCATTTAAAAATGGGTCCGCTATTATTAATTGCCCCTGGTGTAATTCTTCCATTGTTATTCTTTTGGTTTAAAATTAAGAAAATCAATTTGGAATCGCGTTAATTTGCTGATAAAGCACAGCAAGATTCAATTTAATTGTGTTACTTAAATTTATTTTGCGTTCTTTAGGGATATGCCTGTTTTACTGTTATAAAAAATATGATCGTCTTTAGAAGACATATATCTCTTTTAGAAATTGAATGTTGATGAAAAAAAATTTTATTGCAATCGTTATATTAATCCTGCTTTCCCTCATTGGTTTAATTGTAATGCAGGTACAATGGCTTTCCAATCTTTTATTCGTGCAGGAAGAAAGTATTTACAATAAAATTGAACACGCTTCTATTTCCGTGACCAGTGAATTGAGTAAACAGGTATCATCAATGCCATCACTTCACCTGAAAGGCCAGGCGACATTGCCAACGGTGCCGGACCATTTTTCTTTTATTATTCCGCAGGAAAAAACAATTGCAGATTATTATTCTTCCGCTGAAATACATAATAAAATTCGTAAAGCTTTTAATAAAGAAAAACTCGATAACCTTGAATTTGAATTCGCTATTGCAAAACGCTATGACCAGTTCGGTGCTATTGAAATGCAATCACAAAATTTCCTGAAAAAATTATTTGATTCCACACATTCACGCAGGATTGAAATACCCATCCTGCCTGAAAATTCTGATGGCCTGGAAGGCCTGGCTGCATACGAACATTTGATCCTCGTAATTCCGGATTTTAAAACGCAGGTTTGGAAAGCTTTGGCCTGGATCATTTTTGGCGCGGGGATTTTTACATTGATCGTGATCACGGCGTTTTATCTTACTATTCGCACTTTGTTGCAACAAAGAAAACTCAGTGCTATCAAAAGTGATTTTATCAACAATATGACGCATGAATTGAAAACCCCACTAGCAACAATTTCTTTGGCTGTAGATGCTTTGCGCAATTCAAAAGTGATGGGCAACTCTGAAAAATCTGCCTATTTCAGCGGCATCATTAAAGAAGAAAACAAGCGGATGAATAAACACGTGGAAACCATACTGCAGGCGGGTTTGATGGACAGGCAGGATATTCGTATGAGCATGGAAAGGAAATCTGCGCACGCGCTGATTAAAGAAGTTTTATCCAATTATGAACTGCAATTAACGGGGCGTAATGCAAAGGTTGAATTATTATTGAATGCAAAAAATGATTTGATCAATGCGGATGAAGTACATTTCTCCAATCTTATTTCTAACCTGGTGGATAATGCCATAAAATATTCAAAAGAAAACCTGCCCCTGAAATTAAAGATCACTACACATTCCACGGCTAAATTTTTGGCCATGCAATTTGAAGATAATGGGATTGGAATGAGCAAAGAAACCACCAAGAGAATTTTTGAAAAATTCTATCGTGCAACTACGGGCAATGTCCACAATGTAAAAGGTTTTGGTTTGGGCATGAGTTATGTGAAAACCATTATTGATGCGCATAAAGGCCGGATAAAAGTAGAAAGCACTTTGGGAAAAGGCAGTACGTTTATAATAGAATTGCCTTTGACGCATCCCGAAGAAGTGAAAGAAGAATCATGGTAAAAATGCTTTTTCAAAAGAGTCTCCAAATAATAAACAACTATCTCCATAACTCAAAAAACGGAAATTATTTTTCAAGGCATAGTCATAAATCGTTTTCCATTTTTCCCCGGTAAAAGCTGCAATCAATAACAATAATGTAGAGTCCGGCTGATGAAAATTGGTAATGAGGGCATTCACAACATGAAAATTATATCCCGGTGCTATTAATATTTTCGTACTGCAATGCAATGTGTCCAATTGATTTTCCTGCATCCATTTTTTCAATGCCTGCAAAGACATGGAAGTAGAGATGGTTTTCATATTTTCTTCATATGGCTCCCACTGGCCTGTTGTAAGTTGCCCGGTTTTTATAGCAGGATTTGCAAAAATTTTGCAGCCCATCCAGTATAAACTTTCCAACACACGCAAAGATGTAGTTCCCACTGCGATTATCTTTCCTTCCTGTTGGAATATTTCTTCCAGCACGGAAATTTTAATTTCAAAAATTTCTGAATGCATTTCGTGGCCATCCATTACTTCTGATTTAACGGGCATAAAAGTGCCGGCTCCAACATGTAACGTGAGGAATGTTTTTTGAATATTTTTTTTAGTAAAAGAATGGAAAACATCCTGTGTAAAATGCAGGCCCGCAGTAGGTGCGGCAACAGAACCTTTCAATGCAGCATACGTAGTTTGATAGCGTTCGGCATCTGATTGTTTCAATGCCCTTTTGATATACGGTGGTAAAGGAATTTCTCCAAATATTTTAAGGATGTCTTCAAAAATAAAATTATTTTTTCCCCAGGAAAATTCAATAATCACATGATCCCTGCAAGCCTTTTTTTTCTCTGCAGACAAAGTAATTGCAAGTTTATTTTCATAAAGGGTTTTCATTAATTTTCCTTCCTTCCATTTTTTAGCACCGCCTACAAGGCATTTCCATTGCACTTTATTTTTTTGATGAAAAGCTTCGTCAAAATCATGTTCATATGTATCAGCCGGAGCAAGGCAAAAAATTTCAATTTTTTTCCCATCCTGGTTTTCAAAATGCAAACGCGCCGGAACTACGCTGGTATTATTAAAAATCAACAGGCTGCCTGCCGGGATAAATTCACTGATATTTTTAAAAATGCTTTCCTGTATTGCTTCCTTTTTATAAATTAGAAGCTTGCTTTCATCCCGCTGTTCTGCAGGAAACAGGGCAATTTTTTCCGTAGGAAGTGTGTAGGTAAATTCTTTAATGGAAAGTTCTCCCGGGTGCATGCGCACAAAATTAATTCAAATAAAAATTCAATCGAAAAACAGGTTTGTCCACCTGTTATTAACCGCAATGCACAAGGTAATACAGTAGTTTTTATCTACTTGATAATAAGAGTCAATGCTGTATTGAATTACAGCGAATTTTCAATTGTGGAAAAATTAGAAAAGAAAAATTTGCTTATAAAGTGGGAAAAAGTGTTATTTTGTGTCATTATTTGGAAGTGTACTTTATTTTTATTTAAAAAAAGACCATGTTTTTAGGCGAATACGAAGCTACCATTGATGCAAAGAGCAGGTTTCTGCTCCCGGCCGGGTTGAAAAAACAACTCCCGGAAGGGGATTGCAATTTCGTTATTAGCCGGGGTTTTGAGAAATGCCTCAACTTATACCCGCAGAAAACCTGGTCTGTGATCATGGAACGCATTAGCAAATTAAATGATTTTGATCCAAAAGTGCGGCAATTTAAATTATTGTTTTTGGGAGGTGCTACGGAAGTGGAACTGGATAGTGCGGGCCGCATGTTATTGCCTCCTTCATTAAAAGAATTCGCAGGCCTGGATAAAGCGATTATCCTGGCTTCAGATGTCGATAAAATTAATATCTGGGATGCGGGTAAATACAAACAGTTCTTTGAAGATTTTTCACCGGAAAATTTCAGCAGCCTGGCATCCGAAGTGATGGGTGACATGGCTAAAGAAGTTGAAAAAAAATGACGGGCAATTTTTAAAAAAACGGTATGGCAGCACAAATTCCTTTTTCCGCTTTCCATACGCCGGTTTTATATAAGGAAACGCTTGACCTGTTACTTATAAAGCCGAATGGAATTTACGTGGATTGCACGTATGGTGGTGGCGGGCATAGCAAAGGTATTTTAACGGCTTTGGGAAAGGAAGGAAAATTAATAGCTTTTGACCAGGATCAGGATGCACAAAATAATTTAACCAACGATCCGCGCGTGATTTTTATACCGGAAAATTTCAGGCATATACAACGCTTCCTGCGCTTATATGATGCGATACCCGTAGATGGCATCCTGGCCGACCTTGGTGTAAGCAGCCACCAGTTTGATACCGGCGAAAGAGGATTTTCCACCAGGTTCAACGGGCCTTTGGATATGCGCATGAATATTTCTCAGGTCAAAACTGCCGCAGACATATTATGGGAATATGATGAAATGGGTTTGCATAAAATGTTTGAGAAATACGGTGAAGTAACCAATTCGAAAACACTGGCTGCGCATATTGTCAAAAACAGGAAAAATACGCGGTTGAAAACCATTGATGCTTTTAAAGCGCTCTTGCAGCCGGTGATGATGGGGAATCCCAATAAATACCTGGCGCAGGTTTTCCAGGCATTGCGGATAGAAGTAAATGATGAGTTGGGCGCATTGGAAGAAATGCTCGAACAATTACCGGCAGTAATGAAAAAAGGTGCGCGTTGCGCGATCATCAGTTTTCATTCCATGGAAGACAGGCTGGTTAAAAATTTTTTTAAGAATGCGGGTATGGATCATGAAAATGAAAACCCGTTTGAAAGGGAAACAAAAACACCTGTATTTAAATTGGTCACAAAGAAACCGGTGATAGCAACAAAAGAAGAGACAACAATAAATCCTCGCAGCCGCAGTGCAAAATTGCGGGTTGCAGAAAAAATATAATGGCATCAAAAATGGCAAAGGCGGAAATAAAAACAGGTAATAACGCTTCCAAAAAAACGAAGCAAAACCCACTGAAAACTTTAATTAGTTATGAGTGGATTCTGAAAAACATGCCTTTCTTTTTATTCCTCGCTTTGCTCGCGGTATTATATATAGCCAATGGGCATGCGGCAGATAATACCGTGAGGGATATAAATAATACAGCTGCTGATTTGAAGGAGTTGCAGTATGAATATAAAAGTTTGAAAAGCAGGGAAATATTTCAAAGCCGGGAAGATCAATTGGTACAATCAGCGCTGCCATTGGGTTTGAAGATTTCGGATGAACCGCCCATGCATATTAAAGTGGTGTTGAAGGGCGAAGCGCAAAAGTGATTAGGAAAACCGGGATATATAAACTTATGAAAATCCATCAAAAAGGTTGCTAACCTTTTTTAATCTTTTAAACGTGAGGAATTGGATGTAAAGAAAGACATATTATGGCGCGTGTATGTATCATTTATTGTAGTGATCGTAGTTGGTGTCGCTATTTTTTCAAAAGCTTTTACCATCCAGCAAGTGGAAGGAAACCATTGGCGCAGTATGAGTGACAGTTTGCATGAAAAAATTCAATCCATCGAAGCGGACCGCGGCACGATCTACAGTGCTGACGGCCAAATGCTCAGCACCAGTGTACCACAATTTAATATTTATGTTGACTTTGGTGCGGAAGGATTGCGCGAAAATGATGGCAAACGATTTAAAGAAAACCTGGATTCACTGAGCTATGGTTTATCTGATTTATTTAAAAATAAAAGCCAGGATGAATACAAGCGCATATTACAGCAGGGATATAATTCTAAGAAAAGATATTTTTTGCTGGAGCAAAAAGTAAGTTTCGAAGATTATAAGGAATTAAAAAAATTACCACTCGTAAGATTAGGCAGAAATAAAAGCGGCTTCATTGCCGAAACAAAAAACATTCGCCTGAATCCCTACCAGTTGCTCGCTTTCAGAACCATAGGATTGGAACGCCAAAATGCGCAAAAAATTGGCCTGGAAAAAACATACGACAGCGTTTTACAGGGAACGCAAGGCCGGCGCCTGGTCCGCTACATTGCAGGTGGAGTCGCAATTCCCGTGGATGAAGATTTTCAAATAGAACCGGAGAACGGGAAAGATATTACAACAACTATTGATACACATATCCAGGAGATTGCTGAGAACGCATTGATGAAGATGATGGTATCCAGTGAATCAGTAAATGGTTGCGCCATCGTGATGGATGTAAGAACAGGCGCCATAAAAGCCCTGGCAAATTTAGGCAGGCGGCCTGACGGATCTTACTGGGAAGATTATAATTATGCTATGCGCACAACGGAGCCCGGCTCTACTATTAAACTGGCCACATTATTAGCTGTGTTAAGTGAAGGTAAAACCACGCTGAAAGACCCGGTAAATGTAGGTTCTTCCGGAAGTGCATTTGTTGGTGTACGTATGGTGAATGACGCAGAGCGTGCACCAAAACCAATACTCACAGTGGAAGAATGTTTTGCTCATAGTTCCAATGTGGGCATGAGCAAAATTGCCTACAATACGTTTGCTTCTCAACCCACAAAATTCCTGGACTACTTACATAAATACCATCTTGATACGATCACAGGAATTGATTTGCCGGGAGAAGAAAATCCACGCCTGCCAAAAATGTCCAAATCAAATGAAGGCCTGCATGCAATGGTTACTATGAGTTTTGGTTATGCGATCCAGGTGAGTCCTTTGCAAACCCTTACCTTATATAATGCTGTTGCGAATGGCGGAAAAATGATGCGGCCATATCTTGTCAATGCGATCACCAATGATGGTTTGCCGGTGAAACAATTTTCTCCTTTTGCCATTTCAGAAAACATTGCTACACCCGCTGTAATCAAGGCAGCGCAGGAATCTATGCATGATGTAACAGTAGAAGGAACCGCAAAAAATGTTTTTAAAAATACAGCGTATGCTGTTGCAGGAAAAACGGGGACAGCCCATGTGGCCGATGGAAAATATGGATATAATGATGGTGTGTACCAGGCATCATTTGTCGGGTATTTCCCTTATGAAAGCCCGGTGTACTCCTGCATTGTTGTAATAAAAACCAAACCGTATGCACCCTTGCATTATGGCGGCCAGTTAGCAGCACCGGTATTTAAAGAAATTTCCGACAGGTTATATACACTGGAAGTGAGACAGGGAAGTAATTATACTTTTTCAAATAAGAATGATAGTAATAATTACAGGTATGCCGGCCAGGCAGGCGATTTTAAAATATTGATGCAACACATGGGCATTCCCTATAAAGATTCTACAAGATCATTTGGTTCTTGGAGTGTATTGCAAAAATCATTGAATGGACCTGTTTTGTTTGCGGGTAATGAAAGCAATACAACGATGCCTGATTTAAAAGGCATGGGATTAAAAGACGCCGTTTTCTTATGTGAGAATGCAGGCTTAAAAGTAACTATAAAAGGGCGGGGAAAAGTGTTTGCCCAATCGGTTGGTTCAGGAAACAATATTGTAAAAGGACAGGTTGTACAAATTTTATTGAATTAAAAATGACACTACAGGATCTATTATATAAAGTGCCGCTTCAATCTGTACAAGGCAGTACGCATATGCAGGTGGAACGGATGACAGCAGATTCCCGGGAAGTAAAGCCCGGCGGGGTTTTCATTGCTATTAACGGGACACATTCCAATGGGCATGACTTTATTTTAAAAGCCATACAAAACGGGGCGAAGGCAATTGTTTATAGTGATTCTTTAAAAGATTTTGAAAATGAAATCACGTATGTACGTGTAAAAGAAACAAGCATTGCATTTGCACAAATGGCCTGCACTTTTTATGATAATCCTTCAGAAAAAATTAAATTAATCGGCGTTACCGGCACCAATGGAAAGACCACTATTGCAACCATGTTATTTCATTTGTTTACCAATCTTGGCTATACGTGCGGGCTGATTAGCACTATTCAAAATCACATTGGATCCAACATCATTCCTTCAACACATACCACACCAGATGCATTGCATTTGAATGCATTATTGTCAAAAATGCAGGAGGCAGGTTGTACTCATGTATTCATGGAATGTAGCAGCCACGCGATTCACCAGCACCGTATTACAGGACTTGATTTTACCGGCGCACTTTTTTCCAATATCACACACGACCATTTGGATTACCATAAAACTTTTAATGAGTATATAAAAGTGAAGAAAAGTTTTTTTGATGCATTGCCGGAATCTGCCTTTGCGATCACGAATAAAGATGATAAACATGGTATGGAAATGTTGCAAAATACCAAAGCGAAAAAGTATACATACAGTTTAAAAACCCTTGCAGATTTTAAAGGTAAAATTTTAGAAAATAATTTCGCCGGCCTTCAAATGATGATCAACCAGCATGAAGTCAATTTTATGCTGATGGGTACATTCAATGCGTATAACCTGCTCGCCATCTATGGTGCAGCGGTTTGCCTGAGTGAAGAACCCGGGAAAATTTTAGTCCATTTAAGCAAATTAAAAGGCGCTACCGGCCGGTTTGATTTCGTGCTGAGCAAATCCAATATACTCGGTATTGTGGATTATGCGCATACGCCGGACGCATTGAAAAATATCCTGGAGGCGATCAATAAAATCAATGAAGGCAAAGGTAATATCATCACCGTAGTGGGATGTGGTGGCAACCGTGATAAAACAAAACGTCCCGAAATGGCAAAACTTGCCAATGATTATAGCGCCAAAGTGATCCTGACAAGTGATAACCCAAGAGATGAGGAGCCCATGCAGATACTCGCTGAAATGCAGGCGGGGCTTAATTCTGCAGCTAAACGTAAAACGATCACGATCGAGGACAGGAAAGAAGCGATCAAAGCCGCGGTACAATTTGCAAAGCCTGCTGACATTATTTTAATAGCAGGGAAAGGACATGAAACGTACCAGGAAATACATGGCAAACGAATTCATTTTAATGATAAAGAAGTTTTAAATGAAATGTTTGAATTGATGGATGTTTAAATATTTATTGAACAAAGAATTGTAAAAATGCTGTACTACTTATTTAACTGGCTTAAACAAAACTTCAACCTGACCGGTGCAGGTGTGTTCCAGTTTACCACTTTCAGGGTAGCTATGGCCATATTATTTTCATTGATCATAGCAACTGTTTTTGGTAAAAAGATCATTAATTATTTAGCACGAAAACAAATTGGTGAAGATGTAAGAGAGTTAGGCCTTGCGGGGGAAAAAGAAAAAAAGGGTACACCAACAATGGGCGGAATTATTATTTTACTGGCCATCATTATACCTACTATTTTATTTGCGGATCTTGGAAAAGTATATGTACGGCTGATGCTGCTTTGCACGGTATGGCTTGGTATCATTGGCTTTTTGGATGATTCATTAAAGATCAAAGCGAGGAAACTTGCATTGGCAAAAGGGGGTGATTATAAAAAACAAAATAAAGACGGACTGGCCGGCACACTCAAAATTATCGGGCAGGTTGGACTGGGTATTATCATTGGCGCGACGTTGTATTTTAATGATAGTGTAACCGTAGAAAGAGAGATCATTGATACAGGCGCTGCAACTATTAATAATATTCCGGCAACAGATCCAAATATTATAACGCATATAAGTGATAGCGTGGTGCATCGTTTTGTAAAAGTAAAAACACCTATTACCACAATACCTTTTGTAAAAAATCATGAATTCAACTATACAAAACTTATCAGCTGGATGGGCGAAGGCGCCGAAAAATATACATGGATCATTTATATACTCATCGTCACATTTATTGTAACTGCCGTTTCCAACGGCGCAAATATGACGGACGGGCTGGACGGCCTGGCAGCAGGTGTGAGCGCCTGTATTGGCGCGGGTATTGGCATCTTCGCCTATGTAAGCGGCAATTATAAATTTGCAGAATACCTCAACATCATGTACATCCCCAACCTGAGTGAATTATCTATTTTCATCGGTGCTTTTGTGGGTGCATGTATTGGGTTTCTTTGGTACAATGCGTATCCCGCGCAAATTTTTATGGGTGATACCGGAAGCCTTGCATTAGGAGGTATCATCGCATCGCTCGCCATTATTGTAAGAAAAGAATTACTCATTCCGATCTTCTGTATTGTATTCCTTGTGGAGAACCTGAGCGTGATTATACAAGTGGGTTATTTTAATTATACGAAAAGAAAATATGGCGAAGGGCGGCGTGTTTTTTTAATGAGCCCCTTGCATCATCATTATCAAAAAAAAGGATACCATGAAAGTAAAATTGCCGTGCGCTTTTGGATCATAACAATTTTATCAGTCGTGCTTTCAATAATAACATTAAAAATAAGGTAATATTATATTTTGTCCACATGAAGAAAAAAATTGTCATACTCGGTTCCGGTGAAAGCGGCACAGGCGCTGCTATCCTGGCGAAGCTGCAGGGCTATGACGTTTTTGTAAGTGATAAAAACCTGATCCCGGAAAAATATAAAACTGACTTAGATCAGTATGAAATAAGTTATGAAGAAGGGAGTCATGATGAAGAGAAAATCCTGTCAGCGGATGAGCTCATAAAAAGCCCGGGTATACCGGATACGATTCTTTTACTGCAAAAAGCAAGAGCAAAAAATATTCCTGTAATCAGCGAGATCGAGTGGGCATACAGGTTTAAAGGTAAGAGTAAAATAGTTGCTATCACCGGTAGTAATGGTAAGACCACCACCACATCCCTGGTTTATCATATTTGCATGAAGGCCGGTTTGGACGCAGCATTGGTTGGAAATATCGGGTATTCATTTGCACGGCAGGTTGCTACTGATCCCAAAGATTTTTATATCGCGGAGATCAGTTCATTCCAGTTGGATGGGATACAGGATTTTAAAGCAGATACGTGCATTTTATTAAATATCACGGAAGATCATTTAGACAGGTACGACTATAAATTCGAAAATTATATCAACAGTAAATTCAGGATCATCAATAAACAGGAGGCAGGGGATTATTTTATTTATAATGAGGATGATGTGATCATAAAAAAAAAATTAGAAACTATTCACCCACTATCTAACCCATTACCATTTTCTATGAAACACGAAATTAAAAAAGGCGCCTATATAAGCCAGGAACAAATGCTTCTGAATGTCCGTGAAGAGCGGCTTAGCATGAGCATTTATGATTTTGCGCTGAAGGGAAAACACAATCAATATAATACCATGGCAGCAGGCATCGCGGCGGCAACGATCGGCATACGGAAAGAAAAGATACGGGAAGCAATAAAAGATTTCCAAAGCCTGGAACATCGTATGGAATATGTAGCCATGGTTAGAGGAATTGAATTTATCAATGACAGTAAAGCAACCAATGTGAACAGTACCTGGTATGCATTGGAAAATATGCATAAACCGGTAGTGCTAATACTGGGTGGCGTAGATAAGGGAAATGATTATGCGTTGATAAAAGATCTTGTAAAGGAAAAAGTGATTGGCATCGTTTGCCTGGGAATTGATAATAAAAAACTGCATGATTCTTTTGGTGATGTAGTGCCGGTTATGAAAGATGCGGGGAGTGCAGTGGAAGCCGTGAAAGCTGCATACCAACTGGCTTCCAGGGATAGTATCGTTTTACTAAGCCCGGCATGTGCAAGTTTTGATTTGTTTAAAAATTATGAAGACCGTGGTCAGCAATTCAGGGAAGCAGTAAAAGATTTATAATAAAATTTTTTTTAAAAATAAATGATCAATGATTTTTTAGATATCGAAAAACCTTTTAAAGGATTGCATGAAAAGATTCATGGCGACCGATATATCTGGGGCATCGTGGTATTGCTTGCACTCACTTCACTGCTGGTTGTTTATAGTGCCACCGGTTCACTGGCGTACAAAATGAATAATGGCAATACAGAGATATATCTCTTTAAGCAACTCGCCTGCATTCTCCTGGGTTTAATGCTTATTTATTTTTTGCACCGGATTAACTACACTATTTTTTCCAGGATATCTTTAATCATTTACCTTATTTCAATTCCACTTTTAATTTATACTTTATTCTTTGGCGCAGAAATCAATGAAGGCAGCAGGTGGATTAAATTACCCATCATCAACATTACTTTTCAAACAAGTGATTTTGCAAAACTTGCTTTATTTATGTACCTGTGCCGGCAGCTTAGCCGGAAACAAAACGTGATCAAAGATTTTAAAAAAGGTTTTTTACCGCTCATTATACCCATTGCACTTACCTGCGCACTCATCATGCCGGCAAATCTCTCAAATGCCCTGTTGACAGGTATTACAGCCTTATTACTATTGTTTATCGGGCGCGTAAGTGTGAAGCATATTCTTCTTGCTATTGGTGTTGCATTTATCCCGGTACTCTTACTTATCATGATCGCGAAAGTGACCTATACGCCAAAATCAGAAACAGCGGTGATTGATAAAACCAGTATTGCACATTCGATGCAGGCATATGGAAGGGTAGGAACCTGGGTCAGCCGTGTACAGGATTTTATGTATGGTGGTGATGAAGACGGTGACTACCAGGTTAACCAGGCAAAGATCGCCATTGCAAACGGAAGCATATTTTTTGGCCTCGGGCCCGGAAATAGTTTACAAAGAAATTACCTGCCCCAGGCATATAACGATTTTATTTTTTCCATCATTGTGGAAGAGTATGGCTTATTGGGTGCAGCGTTCATCATATTCCTTTACGTGATTTTTTTATACAGATGTATCCGCATTTTCCGGCGCTGCCCGTTTGCTTTTGGGGCATTGCTTGCACTCGCTTTGAGCTTTACATTGGTGATACAGGCGTTGGCCAATATGGCTGTAAATGTAAACCTGGTGCCGGTTACCGGCGTAACACTTCCTTTAGTAAGTATGGGCGGAAGCTCCTTTATTTTCACCTGTGCATCCATTGGAATTGTATTAAGTGTCGCGCGTAATGTGGAAATACTGGAAGGTAAAAAATCATTGGCGGAATTAAATGCAAGTAAAGAAAATGAAGAAATTGAAAATGATGAGATAGACGATGAAGAAAAAAACAAAGTGAATTGAGTATTAAAATTATCATAGCAGGTGGAGGCACAGGTGGCCATATTTTCCCGGCAATCGCTATTGCAAATGCATTAAAAGCGCAATGCGATGACCTGGAAATATTATTTGTAGGTGCCAAAGGAAAAATGGAAATGGAGAAAGTACCATTACATGGATATACAATTAAAGGCATTGATATTGCAGGTTTTCACCGCGGTTCATTGCTAAAAAATGCGGGCCTTCCCTACAAACTTTTAAAAAGTTTTTTCCAGGTAAAATCCATTGTAAAAAATTTCAAGCCGGATGCTGTAATTGGCGTAGGTGGCTATTCCAGTTACCCGGTACTGCGTTTTGCGCAGGAAAAAAATATTCCAACTTTTATTCATGAAAGCAATTCTTTCGCGGGAAAAAGTAATATTCTGTTGGGGAAAAGAGCGGTAAAAATATTTGTAGCATCTTATGGCATGGAAAAATTTTTCCCGGCAGAGAAATTGCTTATGTCCGGTAACCCGGTGCGTAAAGCAATTTCCCAATCAACCATAACCCGGGAAGAAGCAATTTCTTTTTTCAATCTCAATCCAAATAAAAAAATAATTCTTGCAGTGGGAGGCAGTCTTGGTGCACAAAGTATCAATGAAGTAATGGCAAAGCATGTGCAGGAATTGGATTCGCTGGGATTGCAATTGATCTGGCAGACAGGAAAATCGAATGCGACATTCTTTGCGAACCGGGCACATGTTTCCAATTGTACCTGGGTGGGCGAATTTATTGAGCACATGGATAAAGCCTATGCCTGCGCAGATGTAGTGGTATCGAGGGCAGGCGCCATGTCAGTTGCGGAATTATGCGTGACAAAAAAGCCGGTGATCTTTGTGCCATACCCGTATGCTGCCGAAAATCACCAGTTTGAAAATGCGCAATACCTCGTTGAAAAAAACGCCGCATTACTGGTGAAAAATGAAGATGCCCAAACGCAACTTTTCAAAGAGATAACGAAGTTGGCCAGTGATGAAAAACTGCAATCAGTACTCAGTGAAAATATTGGTAAACTGGCCGTATATAATGCCAATGAAATTATTGCTGCGGAGATTCTTAAATATTTATCAGAAAAAGAAAACAACAATATTGCATGAAAGACATCAATGAAATATTGACGGATAAAAATTTGCACGTTGTTTATTTCATCGGCATTGGTGGCATTGGTATGAGTGCGCTGGCCAGGTATTTTAAATCATTGGGGAAAGAAGTTGCCGGATATGACCGCACTGAAACACCACTTACGAAAGCCTTGCAGGCAGAGGGAATGATCGTTCAATTTTCCCAGGAAGAAATTAAAAATATTCAAAACATAGGTCTTGTTGTTTATACGCCCGCAGTACCGGCGGATTCACCAGCATTTATGTATTGTATAAAAAATCAATTACCACTCTTCAAAAGAAGTGAAGTATTGCAGGGCATTACCAAAGATGGCTTTAATATTTGTATTGCAGGTACACATGGAAAAACAACCATCAGTACACTCACAGCACATATATTGAAGGATGCAGGTTTCGGCTGTAACGCTTTCCTGGGAGGCATTTCAACAAACTATCAAACTAATTTCTGGCCGGGTCAAAAAAATGTTTTTGTAATTGAAGCAGATGAATATGACCGCAGTTTCTTAAAACTTTCACCGGATATTGCAGTCATCACGGCAATGGATGCCGACCACCTGGATATTTATGGTACTGCGACAGAAGTAGAAAATGCCTTCATAGATTTTTCAGCGAAAATAAAAAAGAATGGATGTCTCATTTCTCCAGCAAATTTGCGCAGGGCAAATGATTTATATACGGCTCATAAACTTACGTATGCCATTGAAAATAGAGAGTCAGATACCAGTGCTGTGAACATCAATATAGGTGCGCATGCGTATACATTTGATGTAAACTACCAGGATGAAATGATCCCCGGTTTTCAACTCAATATGGGTGGGCGGCACAATATTGAAAATGCATTAGCTGCCATTACGATTGCCAAATACCTGGGAATTGAAAATGAAAAAATCAAAAATGCAATTCATTCTTTCAAAGGTGTCAGGAGACGATTTGAATTTGTGCTGAATACTCCCGGTACTATTTTCATTGATGATTATGCGCATCACCCGGAAGAATTGCGCGTGTTGATTGCCGGCGTGAAAGAATTGTATCCCAATAAAAAATGTGTATTGGTTTTCCAGCCGCACTTATACAGCAGGACAAAAGACCTGGCCAATGAATTCGCGCAAACCCTTGACCAGGCTGATGAAGTGATTTTATTGCCGTTGTATCCTGCACGGGAAAAACCCATAGAAGGCGTTAGCAGCGAACTGATTTTTACTAAAATGAATTTGAAAAATAAATCCTTGATGGAAAAAAACGAGTTGTTGGAATATATTAAAAACACATCACCGGAATTACTGGTAACAGCCGGTGCCGGTGACATTGACATGTTATTACCTACAATAAAAAATATTTTAATGCAGGAAAAAAAACAGGATGTATAAAACATGAAAAAGGTTGTAAGAAATATCACGTGGTCTTTATTGGCAATAGCTTCTGTGAGTTTATTGATTGCAGCCATGCGCGCGAAAAATGAACTTACTACAGCAGGTGTTGTTATACATATACAACCGGATGCCGGCGCAGCATTTATCCGGGAGACGGATGTAAATGCTGTGCTTGAAAAAAATGGAGCCCGGAATGGTGCAGCCTTAAGCACCATGAATTTAAATAATATAGAGCAGCAGCTTCAACGAAATCCATGGATAAAAAAGGCAGAAGTTTTTGTAGATAACAAACAAATTTTGCATGCAGAAATTACATTAAGAACACCGCTGGCAAGGATTTTCACTGTGTCCGGGAATTCTTTTTATATAGATACAGCCTGCATAAAAATGCCTGCCATAACAAGTAACCCTGCACGATTTATTTTATTTACATCTTTTCCTTCCGACAATAATAAATTGTCCGTGCCGGATAGTTTATTGATGCAGCAGGTGAAAAAAATCGCCACATATATTGCTGCGGATAGTTTCTGGATGGCGCAAACTGCGCAAGTAGATATTTCAACAGAAGGAAAATTTATTTTAATACCTGTGTTGGGCAACCAGCAAATTCTACTCGGCAACGCGGATAACCTCGATGAAAAATTCCGGGCTTTGATGGCATTTTACCAGCAAGCCTGGAAAACATTGGGGTTTGAAAAGTACTCCAGTATCAGTGTTGAATTTTCAGGACAGGTGGTCGCATCAAGAAGAGGCGCGTATAATGCTGTGGCCGATACAACATTGGCACTTAAATTATTTGCCAGCAGTGAAAACAAATTAAAAAATGTATTGGCTGATACTGTTTTTGCAGCGCCTGTAAAAACTTTTGATACTGCAAAAGTTGTGAAGCCACCATCAGTGAAAAAAATTGTTGTAAAACCGGTTATAGAAACGGATCAATCGAAAAAAATTACAAATAAAAAACCAGCTAAAAAAATTCCGAAAGCAGTTTTAAAAAAGCCAATCAATGAGTAAACAAAGATTTTCTTATACACACACAAAACCCGTTAATTATGAATGAAAATGAAGCTCCTATTATTGTGGGCCTGGACATAGGCACCACAAAAATTGCCGCAATTGCCGGCAGGAAAAACGAGTATGGCAAGCTCGAAATACTTGGCTTTGGCCGCGCGAACAGTATCGGCGTGCAACATGGCCAGGTATTGAATATTGATCAAACGATCAAAGCCATCAGGCAGGCTTTGCAAAATTGCATGGAAAGCAACAACGACCTCGACATCAGCGAGGTGTACGTAGGCGTTGCGGGCCATCATATTAAAAGCCTGCAAACACGCGGCGACATTGTGCGCCAAAATTCAGACGTGGAAATTCAACGCTGGGAATTAGACATTCTGATTGAAAACCAGCGTAAAACTTTTATTCCCGCAGGTGACCAGATCATTGATGTAATTCCACAGGATTTTCACGTGGACAATTATCAAAACATCAAAGATCCCGTTGGTTATAATGGGGTAAAAGTGGGCGCCAATTTTCACATCATTACAGGTGACAGGAATGCTATCCGCAACATTAACCGCGCAGTTGAAAGAAGTGGTTTGAAAACAAAAGACCTCGTGTTGCAACCACTTGCATCTTCTTCCGCCGTAATGAGTAATATTGATATGGAAGCCGGTGTGGCCATCCTTGACATCGGTGGCGGAACAAGCGACCTTGCTGTTTTTTATGAAGGCATTTTAAAACACACAGCGGTCATTCCATTTGGCGGAGAAAATATTACTTCAGATATACGCCACGGACTTGGCGTTTTAAAAAGCCAGGCGGAAGCGATGAAAGTGCAGTTTGGCAGCGCGCTCGAAGATGAAGCAAAAGCAAATGCTTTTATAACTATCCCCGGATTAAAAGGCATGCCGGCAAAAGAGATCAGTGTAAAAAATCTCGCCGCAATTATACAGGCACGCATGAGTGAAATCCTGGAGTTTGTAACGTATCATTTAAAACAGGTAGGGCTTGATAGCCGCGCATTAAATGGTGGTATCATTTTAACCGGTGGCGGTTCCCAATTGAAACATTTGTTACAACTCACCGAATACATCACCGGCCTGAATGCCCGCATTGGTTTGCCCAATGAACATCTTGCGGCCAATCATATTGATGAACTCAAAAAACCCATGTATTCAACCTGTATCGGACTTATTCTGAAAGGTTATGATGATTATGAAAATAAAAGAAAAGAGTTTGATAATAAGACCCGGAAAGTACATGTGCCTGATACGCTTTTAAAAGGAGCCATTGAAACAGTAGATCAAACTTCTGAGAAGGAAGTTGTGGATATGAAAAAACGTAAAAGCATTTCTACATTTTGGGAAAAATTCAAAGTCAGCCTTATCGAACTTTTTAAGGAAGACGGAGATATAGAAATCAAATAAACCCGTAATACATTTTTTTATTTTTTATTAAACTTACTTACCCACTTTAAATTTTAAAAGCTATGATACACTTTGATATCCCAAAGCAAAAATCATCCATCATCAAGGTACTTGGTGTGGGTGGCGGAGGAAGCAATGCCGTAAATTATATGTTCGCAGAAGACATAGAAGGTGTTGACTTTATTATTTGTAATACAGACTCCAAGGCACTTGACCAAAGTAAGGTGCCCAACAAGATCCAGCTCGGGCCACATCTTACACAAGGGCTTGGCGCAGGCGCCAATCCTGAAGTAGGCAAACATGCCACTGAAGAATCTTTGGAAGAAATAAAATGTATTCTCGAAGTGAATACTAAAATGGCATTCATTTGTGCTGGCATGGGTGGCGGTACCGGCACCGGCGGTGCCCCGATCATTGCAAAAATTTGCAGGGACCTGGGCATACTTACTGTTGCTATTGTAACCACGCCTTTTGGTTTTGAAGGCCCGCGCAGAATGGTACAGGCAGAAGCCGGCATTAAGGAATTAGAACCTTATGTTGATACCTTACTCGTGATTAGTAATGATAAATTGCGCCTTCAATATGGCAATTTAAAAATGAAGGAAGCATTTGGCAAAGCCGATAATGTATTGGCAACTGCTGCAAAATGTATCACAGATATTATCAACAGCCGCGGCCATATCATCGTTGACTTTGCAGATGTTTGTACGGTGATGAAAAATGGTGGCGTTGCAATTCTTGGCAGCGCTGCTGTAGATGGTGAAGACAGGGCACAGCGCGCGATAGAAGAAGCACTGAATTCTCCTTTATTAAATGACAGTGATATTCGCGGCGCGAAATGGATACTCATTAATATTAATAGCGCAGAAGGCGAACATGAATGTACCATGGATGAAGTGGAGGTCATCAACAATCATTTGAGGTTACAGGCTGGTGAAAATACAGACGTGATCGTGGGCATGGGCTATGATGCTTCCCTGGAAGCGAAAGTGGGTATAACACTTGTGGCCACTGGCTTTGAGCACAAGGATCCATTTTCCAAACATAAAACAAAAGAAGTAAAAGAAAAGCCTGTTGAGAAAATTATAATGACACTTGGCGTAGAAAATGAAGAGAAAAAAATCTTTGATTTAAATACAAAAGTGGAGGAAGCAGTTGTGCAAGAAAAAGATATTTATGCGCCAAGTATTTCAGAACCGGATATGGAAAAACCGGCAGAAAAAATACCTGACATCAAAAGGCATGAACAACCTGTTTTATTTGAGTTGTTACAGGATGAAGCTGAAATAGAAATGCATATTTCCCCGGTTGAAAATGTGCAGCCGGCAATTTCAAAAGAAGAGGTCATTTCTAAAGAAGAAACACCTGTTGTGATTCCTTTGAATATTTTTTCAAAGCCAAAGAATATTTATGCAAATATGCCGGCTGAGAAAAAAGAAAAACCGGCGGAAATAAAACCGGAAGCAGAAGCAGAAAAAAATATACCTGTGCTGTCTCCACTGGATTCGTTTGAAGAAGAAATTCAACTTGAATTAATTATAAAAGATGAAGTGGAGGAAAAACCAACAACGGTTTTTGAAAATGAAAAGCAGGTCGTTGCTGAAAACCTGGATATGCCATTGAATGAAGAAGAAGACCAGAAAAAAAGAGCCGCAGAGCGGATTCATAAACTGCGCAACCTTTCCTTTAATATGAATTCCAAGGAAGCTTCCAGTGATTTTGAATCTGTACCGGCATATGTACGGAGGAATATGGAATTGTTTGGAAATACACTCACATCCGTGGAGCAGTTTTATAGCAAATACACGGTGAAAAAAGATGAAAAAGATGAAGTGCATATTTCCAGCATCAATACTTTTCTTGACGGGAAAAAACCCGATTAGAAAATAAACGCGGGCTTTTGTTGTGTGTCCCTCCTTTGCAAAAAGGAGGGATTTTTTTTAAAATTTATAAAAATAATTCCCGGATGATGATGTAAAAAGCCATCGCTAAGACAAACCAGCCAAAGCCTTTCTTGAGAGAAGCAGGGGATACTTTATCGGAGAGTGAAATACCGAGTAACACACCAACGATCGCAATGCCTGTGATAGTGAGTAATTGCGGCCAGTCAACCTGTATAGAACCCAGGCTGAAAATAAAGCCGGATAAGGAATTGATAGCTATGATCACCAACGAAGTGCCGACTGCTTTTTTCATCGGGATCTTCATTAATAAAACCAATGCGGGAATAATTAAAAACCCGCCACCTGCACCGAGCAGGCCCGTCACGATTCCCACAAAAAATCCCTGCATCACCAGGTAAAATAAATAGTTGGGCTTTTTTTCTCCCGGTTTTTCTTCCATCTTATTTTGATGGATCATGCGCAAGGCAGACACGAACATCAGCAATGCAAAAATGAGCATGAGCAGTGTGCCTTTATTTAATGCAAAGTTTCCTGTTGTGAAAATAGTCTCAGGAATTATCGGTAATAAAAATTTGCGCGTTAAAAGAACCGTGATGATGGACGGAATTCCAAACATCCATACGGCCTGGAAATCAATTAATTTTTTTGGATAAAACCGTGCACCGCCCGCCAGGCTTGTGCTTCCGACGATGAATAAAGAATATGCGGTGGATAAAACAGGATCAAGATGAAACAGGTAAACCAATACAGGGACTGTAAGAATAGAACCGCCTCCTCCGATCAGGCCGAGTGAAAAGCCGATCAAAATAGATGCTACATAACCAACTACGATCATTGAATAATTTTCACAAAGATGAAATTTATTTGGGAATTCTTTTTTAAATAAAAAATGTACCGAAGTTCACGGAGATTTTCGCAAATGTTTTATCGCTTTATTTTTAAAACATTTCATCATAAGATAAAAAACTAATCAACAGAAAATTCCATTTTTAATTGCTCCATGCATTCTTTTAATATTTTGTCAATCAATTTCAAATTCTCCACTATTTTTTTTTCATCGCTTTTATCGCGTGTAAGTTCTTCTGTTGCTATGATGATCTGCTGCAAGCTTTTGATGCCAAAAAGATTGATCGCTGATTTCATTTTATGCACGATAAAATGAATTTCTGACCAGTTATTTTGCCGGATGGCGGCATCAATTTTTTCTAAATTTTCAACCGTTTGTTTAATAAATAAAATAACCATCTGGTGTAAAAAATCAGCATCGTTGCCGGTTTGATTTTTTAAAACCGCCAAATCATATAATAAAATATTTTCAGCCTTCATCCTCTTTTTGTTTTGGTGAAATATGTACGCGGTTTTGCCGGATCATTCTATAGACAGTGGATTTGCCAATGCCGAGTTTTTTTGCAACAGCCATTATATCATTGTCATAGATCTGCAGGTATTGCTCTACTAATTTTTGATTGTATTCTTTTAAAGTACTGTTATTCGTTCCGGTAAAAATGGACTGTGCCACGTCCTGTATTTGTATAATGCCGGGTTCTATTTCCTCTTTTTCTGCAAGTACACATGCCAGTTCGGTCATGGATTTTAGCTCGCGGATATTGCCGGGGAAATGATATTGCAATAATTTTTTCTTGGCTTCCACGCCAAGATATTTTTTGGAAATATGATTTTCTTTACAAAATGATTCAATAAAATAATTGGCCAGTAAAATAATATCACTGCTTCGCTCCCGCAATGGCGGCAGGTAAATATTCAATCCCAATAAACGGTAATACAGGTCTTCGCGGAATTTTCCTTTTTTCACTTCCTGCAACAGGTTGCGGTGCGTGGCTACAATAATGCGCACATTTATTTTGATCACTTCATTTCCGCCTACGCGTGTGATCTCTTTTTCCTGTACAGCGCGTAATAATTTTGCCTGCATATTCAGATCCATATCGCCAATCTCATCCAGGAATAAAGTTCCGTTTTGTGCTTCTTCCATTTTGCCCACACGCCTGGAAGCCGCGCCGGTAAAGGCTCCTTTCTCATGGCCAAATAATTCGCTTTCTAAAAGATCATGCGGAATGGCGGCTACATTGATCGCTACAAAAGGAAAATCTTTTTGCTGCGATGCAAAGTGCAATGATTTGGCAACAAGGTCTTTTCCTGTTCCCGTTTCGCCGGTAATAGAAACCGTGATATTTACCTGGGCTGCCTTATGCATTAATTCCAAAACTTTTTGTAAGCCTTCACTTTGACCGATTATGGCATGCTGTAGTTGATATTTTTTTTCTACCTCATTTTTCAATGTGGCGACTTCTTTTTTTAATAATACATTTTCATATAAATTTTGAACAGACACCCAAAGCCGTTGCTGCATGTCTTCATCTTTGATGATATAATCATGCACTCCTTTTTTAAACAAATTGATCGCAATTTTAATGTCTTCTTTTGCAGAAATAAAGATCACTTTTGATTGCGGGCTTACTTTTAATACTTTATCCAAAACAGTATCACCCGTTGCATCCGGCAGGTTGTAATCCAGCGTGATGATCTCCGGTTGCTGTGGTAAATCTTTGAAAAAAGAAGCCGCATCCGCGTAAGATTTCACCATATAATCCGGGTTTAAGGAAAGAAAATGCACGAGCAATGAACGGTAGAGTTCATCGTC
>JBAQJB010000535.1:0-8046 GCA_049289155.1 Chitinophagaceae bacterium | reverse complement strand
CTTACCGGTTTACAAGCGAAGATAAGAACCAGTTCATTTTATTTTTTATCAGGGGCAAAAAAAACCCGGTTAAAACCGGGGGTAAATGAATTCAAAAATAAATATTTTTTAAACGCCGGCAGCAACTTGCTTGGTCAGTTTACTTTTCAGGTTGCCTGCTTTGTTTTTATGAATGATGCCGCGCTTGGCCATTTTGTCAATCATTGAAATTACATTGGGCAATTTTTCTTTTTTCTGTGCATCATCTTTCTCGGCTTTCAGTCCGCGAATAGCATTACGGGTGGTTTTACCATAATATTTATTGCGGTCCCTTCTTTTTGCCGCCTGACGCACATCTTTTTTCGTTGCTTTATGATTTGCCATTAATTTTTTTTTCGGACGGCAAAGGTATGCAGAGATTTTTAAATGAAGAAATATTATATACAGTTAATTTTTAAAAAATTGAACGAAAGCGCAGAAATGTATCCTTTTTACTTTATTTTATTGCATTCAATGACCGATATTTGCAGCACCTGTACATTTTGAATTTCCAAATACTATTAGAATGAAAGATTTTTCATATATCACCGGCTCACACCCGGCATTTATAGAAACTTTGTATAAAGATTTTTTAAAAGATCCGGCAAGTATCGACGGGGAATGGAAAAAATTTTTTGAAGGGTTTGATTTTGCCATATCTGCGAAAGCTACCAATGGCGTGGCCCAAACAGTGCCGGCAGTAGAAAAGGCTATTGAAATTCCAGTTGACGCATTGCGTGAAATTAAAGTGTACCGCCTGATTCTCGGCTATAGGAATAAGGGCCATTTGATCGCCAAAACCAATCCCATCCGGGAACGTAAAGACCGGAATGCGAACCTGGACCTCACATTTTTTGGCCTTTCAGAAAATGACCTGGATCAAAATTATAAATGTGGTGAAATATTAGGACTCGGCACTACTACGCTCCGGAATATCCTCGCACATCTTCAAAAAATATATGCAGGAAGTGTGGGTGTTGAATTTAAATATATAACTAACCAGGAAAAAATTAACTGGATCACCCGGGAAATGGAGCAGGGCTTTGATAAACCATTGCCATTGGAACAAAAAAAACGCATTCTCGATAAATTGAATGAAGGCGTTATTTTCGAAAAATTTCTGCATACCAAATATGTAGGCCAGAAACGTTTTTCACTGGAAGGCGGAGAAACTACCATTGCTGCGCTGGATGCCATCATTAATAAAGCCGCGGAATTGGGCGTACAGGAAGCAGTGATTGGTATGGCACACCGGGGAAGGTTGAATATCCTGGCGAATATTTTGGGTAAGACTTATGGCCAAATATTTAGTGAATTTGAGGGCACTGCAAAGCTCGATCAAACGATGGGCAGTGGCGATGTGAAATACCATATGGGATATGGTAGTGATGTTCAAACTACAGGTGGCCAAATGATGCACCTGAAGCTGATGCCAAATCCATCTCACCTGGAAGCCGTTGATCCTGTGGTGGTGGGCTTTGCGAGGGCTAAAGCAGATATTTTATACAAAAGTGAATACGACAGGATCCTGCCTATTTTAATTCATGGCGACGCGTCGCTGGCAGGACAGGGAATTGTATACGAGGTATTGCAAATGAGTGACCTGCAGGGATACGATACAGGCGGTACCATTCATTTTGTGATCAATAATCAAATTGGTTTCACCACAGATTTCGATGATGCAAGGAGTTCAGATTATTGTACCTCTCTTGCTGCCGCTATTCATGCGCCGGTATTTCATGTGAATGGAGATGACCCCGAAGCAGTAGTGCGTTGCGTGGAACTGGCCACCCGTTTCCGCCAGGAATTTAATTATGATGTATTTATAGATATGGTTTGTTACAGGCGGCATGGGCATAATGAAGGGGATGATCCAAAATTTACCCAACCACAATTATATGCGTTGATTGATAAACACGCCAACCCGCGGGAAGTGTATACACAGTTTTTGTTGGAAAATGGAGAACCGGATGCCAAAGAACTGGCGAGTGGGATGGAGAAAAAATTCTGGAGTGATCTCCAGGAAAGACTGGACGAAGTAAAACAAAACCCGCTTCCCTATAATTACCAGGCACCTGAATTGGCCTGGAAAAGCCTGCAGAGAGCGACAGAAGCAGACTTTGAAAAATCTCCCGAAACAGCTATCAGTAAAGAATCATTTAAGAAAATATTTGACGCGCTCATGAGCTGGCCGGAAGATTTCACGCCACTTCGAAAAGTGCAGCGCATTATACAGGATAAAATTAAATTGTACCAATCGGAAAATAAAGTGGATTGGGCCACAGCGGAACTAATGGCTTATGGAAGCCTTGTATTGGATGGTAAGAATGTTCGCATGAGCGGGCAGGATGTACGCCGTGGTACTTTTTCCCACAGGCACGCTATACTGCGTGATGAAAATGATGGTAAAATGTTTAACCGCTTAAGTACTTTGGAAAATGCAGATTCAAAATTTTGGATATATAATTCACTCCTGAGTGAATTTGGCGTACTGGGTTTTGAATACGGTTATGCCCTCGCAAACCCGGATACACTCGTGATATGGGAAGCGCAGTTTGGTGATTTCTGCAATGGCGCTCAAACCATCATCGACCAGTTCATTGCTTCTGGCGAACAAAAATGGAACCGGATGAATGGCATTACTTTATTATTGCCGCATGGTTATGAAGGGCAGGGCCCGGAACATAGCAGCGGCCGTATGGAAAGGTTTTTACTTTTATGCGCAGAGTTGAATATGGTCGTAACCAATGTGACAACCGCGTCCAATTTATTTCATTTACTGAGAAGGCAGCTTGCCTGGAATTTTCGTAAGCCACTGATCAATTTTTCACCCAAAGCAAACCTGCGTTTTCCCGGGACTTACAGCCATGAAGATGAATTTACAAACGGCTGTTTCCAGGAAGTGATCGATGATCGTTTTTGTACAGTTACAGAAGTGAAAAAAGTTTTGTTTTGCAGTGGTAAAATTTATTTTGACCTGGCGGGAAAACAGGAACAGGAAAACAGGAAAGATATTGCCATCATTCGCCTGGAGCAAATCTATCCGTTACCCGTACAGGCCTTGGATACTTTGTATAATAAATATAATAAAGCCGTATGGTTTTGGGTGCAGGAAGAACCACTGAATGCCGGCGCCGCTTCATTTTTGAAAATGAACCTGGATAGTATTAATTATGGCGTGATCAGCAGGCATGCAAGCGCTTCACCTGCAACCGGTTTTTCAAAAGTGCATAAACAGGAGCAGGAAGATATTATTGAAACCGCATTCTCCATTTAGAAATAATTTTTTAGAATAAAGCAATTAGAAAATATACTTTAGCAATAGAAATAAAAATGTATGATAGAAATTAAAGTCCCTGCTGTTGGCGAATCCATCAATGAAGTCACCTTGTTGAAATGGGTTAAAAATGATGGCGATTATGTTGACCGCGATGAAGTGATCGCTGAACTTGAAAGTGAAAAAGCAACTTTCGAAGTGAATGCAGAGATGGCCGGGACATTAAAAACCATTGCCAAAGAAAATGATACGTTGAAAATCGGCGATGCCATTGCCACTATTGATGAAACTGCTGTAAAATCTGCCCCTGCTGAAAACCAACCTGTTCAAAAAACCGCGGAAGAAGCAACAGCGCCGAAAGAAAACCCCGCTCCTGAAAAGGCGGAAACTGTTCCGGAAAAAACAGGTAGTAATGAAATAAAAAATGATGTAAATACTACACCCGAAATACCTCCGGCCATTACCGTATTGCAACCTGAAACGCAACAGCAACAGGTAAAGGCCAGCCCGGTTGCATCGCGCATCATTGCGGATAAGCATATTGACCCGTCATCCATTCCCGCGACGGGTGCGCGTGGCCGTATCATGAAAACAGATGTACTGGAAGCGCTTGCGCATCCGGGTAAAAAAGCATTTGAAGGACAGGAATTATTTTCAAGAAATACACGCAATGAGAAAATGAGTAACCTGCGCAAAACCATTAGCCGAAGGTTAGTAGAAGCAAAAAATACTTCTGCTATGCTCACCACTTTTAATGAAGTGGATATGAGCCGGATCATGGAGATCAGGAAAATGTATAAGGATACATTTAAAGAGCAACATGGCGTGGGACTTGGTTTCATGAGCTTCTTTGCAAAGGCAAGCGCTATCGCGCTAAGTGAATGGCCTGCCGTGAATGCGTTCATTGATGTTGATGAACTTATTTACCACGACTATGTGGACATCAGTATTGCAGTGAGCACGCCACGTGGTTTAACGGTACCCGTGATTCGAAATATAGAAAGCCTGAGTATGGCAGAGATTGAGAAAAAAGTAGTTGAAGTTGCTGCCAAAGCACGTGACAATAAACTCACGATGGAAGAATTACAGGGTGGCACTTTTACCATCACCAACGGCGGTGTATTTGGCAGCCTGATGAGTACGCCTATTATTAATATGCCTCAGAGCGCAATTTTAGGAATGCATAAAATACAGGAAAGGGCAATGGTGATCAATGGTGCTATTGTAATAAAACCTATGATGTACCTCGCTGTAAGCTATGACCACCGCGTGATTGACGGAAGAGAAAGCGTTGGCTTTTTAGTTCGTATTAAAGAATTGTTGGAAAACCCGGAGCTCTTGCTTTTTGGAAAAGACCCGGTGAAATCTTTATTGGAGTTATAAAAAATGCAATTGATCTTATATAAAATGGTGTACTGTTTTCATGTAATCTTATACTTGAAATGAGCAGGTGGCATTCATACCTGAATAGTTCAACAAAAATTATTCAATCATATAAAGGCGAATCTCCGTTATCACTTTATCTCAAAGATTACTTTCGTTCAGAGAAAAAAATGGGTGGCACTGACCGCAAATGGATCAGGCATTTTACTTTTTCCTATTTCCGTTTGGGGAAATCATTCCCGGGAATTCCAGTGGAAGATGGAATCAAAGCAGGTTTGTTTTTATGTAGTGTGGAAACTGGTGCCTGGATTGATTTATTACATGAAGATTTGAAAGCAGCAATCAATAAAACACTTTCTGAAAAGCTGCAAATTTTACGTACTACTTATAACGTTTTTGATCCCGGTCATATTTTTCCATTACCTAAGGAAATTACTGAGGATATTGATATGACTGCTTTTGCGGCTGCTCATTTGCATCAGCCGGATGTTTTTATTCGCATACGCCCCGGTCAAAAAGAGATCGTTTTTTCCGCGTTGAATAAAAAAGAAATTGCCTTTTGCGAGGTGGATGAAAACTGTTTGGCATTTAAACCGGATACCAAATTGGATGAAGTACTGAGCGTGGGTAAAGATGTCATTATCCAGGATCTTTCATCACAAAAAGTAAGCGAACTTTTTCGCAATATTGCTCCAAAAAATATTTGGGATTGTTGCGCGGGAAGTGGCGGAAAATCAATCCTGGCAAAAGATGTTCTACCAGGTGCTCAATTGTATGTGTCTGATTCACGTGAAAATATTTTACATAATTTGTCAAAAAGATTTAGGGAAGCAGGCATCGAAGATTATCAGTTATTGATCGCAGACCTTGCGAAAGAAAAATTGCAATTGGCAGAAAAATTTGACCTCGTTATTTGTGATGTTCCATGCAGTGGAAGCGGCACCTGGGGAAGGGCGCCGGAAAACCTGGTTTATTTTACAGAAAAAAAATTAGACCATTATATTTCCCTGCAAAGAAAAATCCTGCAAAATGCCATTCAGCAGGTAAATGAAAATGGATATTTTTTATACATCACTTGTTCCGTGTATGAAAAAGAAAATGAAGGCGCCATCAATTTTATTTTGGAAAGTTTTCCTTTCAAAGTAATGGAGAAAAAATTATTAAAGGGCTATGAACACCGCGCGGATACGATGTTTGCGGCATTGCTTCAAAAAATATAATTTACTGTTCTACGCGTAATAAATTTATTCGGAAGCCATAACTATCATCCGCGAAAGATGCAGGTGGTGGTGTAGTTTGCCAGGTCCAGTGTAAAAAATCTTTATATACCAAACCAATTCCACGGCCATACACCTCAACAGAATAATTTCTTTGCTGGTAAAACATTGGATCAAAAGGTCCGGGTGGCGAAGTTTCATCGTGCTGGAAAACAGTGACAGAAAAATCAATGGGCCCCATCAAACTATTGAATGTTTGATTATTATTTTGATACATATAATCCCAGTTGTCCAGGTATTGCACGGGAGAATTTGCAGAACGTGTATCTATATAAGAATTTCCTTTCCAGCTAAAACCCTCGCGCAGCGGCTCTTTCATTTTTATAAAACGCAGGTTATGGTCATCCACCACTTCAATTGAATTTTGTGTAGGTGTAATAAAATAACTGGAAACTGGCACCCAGCCTGTTTTTTCCAATGTATCCGTAATGGAACGGAAAACACGGTAAGACAATCTTCCCTGGTTATCAAAAACAGTATCAGCAATGCTGTCTTTCAAATGATAACTTTTATTCACCAGCGCCTGTCCGAAAGAGGTAAGCGACGTGGAGTCCAACCTGTAAACTAATGTATGCCCGAGCGCCAACGGATAATAATCTGTGAGTGCGGGTAATGGCAAAGTTTCAGATTCCTTGGTGCAACTCATCCAAAAGAATGATTGTGTGAAAATAAGTACAATTAAAATAAATTTTTTCATAGCCAAACAATCAGAATTTCTATAGAAATAATGCGAATGATAAATATATATACGTAACGAAATTTGTTTTGATACAGTATAATTCTTGAGATTTTAAAAATGCTTCGAGCATCGCGTACATTGCCTTACAACAATTGCCCACGCTGTATTACACCACCTCCGATCACGTCATCTCCTTCATAAAAAACGGCGCTTTGTCCCGGTGCAATGCTTTTAATATTTTCATAAAAACGCACACTGACACCGGATTCCACGGGATATAAATTACTCAATGCGGCCGGTGTTTTATATCGAATCTTTGTTTCTGCTTCCATGCCGGGTGTAATGCTGTCATACTTCATCCAGTTGATTTTTGAGACCAGCATTTCATTTTCATCCAGGTCTTCTTCATCTCCCAAAACAACAGTATTTGTATCGGGGTCAATGGATGTTACATATGCCGGTTTTCCCAGCGCGATATCCAGTCCTTTGCGTTGGCCAATCGTATAAAAAGGATAGCCTTTATGTTTCCCCAGTTTTTCTCCTTTTTTATTGACAAACCATCCGCCGGAAACCCTTTCTTCAAGCCCTTCTACGCGGCGTTTGAGAAAACCACGGTAATCATTATCGGGCACAAAACAGATTTCATAACTCTCACTTTTTTTGGACAGTTCTTCATAACCCATATCCAGCGCCATCTGGCGAATCTCCGTTTTGCGGTATTTTCCCAGTGGCATTATAGTGCGCGCCAATAATTCCTGGTTTAAACCCCAGAGCACATAACTTTGATCCTTCGTTTCATCAACTCCTTTTTTGATTACCATCCGGTCATTGGTATGTTGGTAAACAGACGCGTAATGCCCTGTTGCGATAAAGTCACAATCCAGTGCATTCGCGCGTTTCAGCAAAGCACGCCATTTGATATGCGTATTGCACATCACGCAGGGATTTGGTGTACGGCCCGCGATATATTCTTCCACAAAATTTTCGATCACGAAATCGCCGAACTCTTCGCGAATGTCGAGTATATAATGCGGGAAACCATGATGCACCGCGGCTTCGCGCGCATCCTGGAAACTATCAATATTGCAACAGCCGGTTTCTTTTTTACCGCCACCACTGCCTGCATAATCCCATGTTTTCATAGTAATGCCCACCACATCATATCCTTCATGATGCAGCATGAGTGCAGCAACGGTACTGTCAATACCCCCGCTCATCGCCACCATCACTTTTCCTTTCCGGCTCATGTAGAAATTTTTGCAAATATAAATTAAAGATGGGAGATGGGTGAAAGCCGGGCAGAAGATCCTTTACAATTATATATTTTTTATGTTAGCGGCATTTGATCTTTGAGTATCGCCTGTTGTGCCTGCCCCTACTTTGTAGCGGGTCACTCACTTGTACGTTCAGTA
>JBAQJB010000534.1:0-5402 GCA_049289155.1 Chitinophagaceae bacterium | reverse complement strand
ATCCCAGGGTGTGTTTATAAAAATGACCTGGTCTTTCGGCCCTAAATCCTTTATACTTTTTAATGGATAATTATCTATGATCAGTTTTATTGTAAATGCATTGTAGGCATTGAGCCAGTAAGCAATTTTATCATTATCGCTCCAACTTTTTCCGGGTGGATTATTACTCAGTAAATCCAGGTAAGATTGCAATTTTACTGAATCATCCTTAAAGCCTTTATAATCAACAAGGCCATCTGCATTCACATATTTTTTTACAAGCGCTGTCCATTCATCATGAGAAGGCGGTGCGCCATCACCATGAAAATGAATGGCAGTGCAACTCCCAAGAACCATGGTTACAAAAGCAGCCATTACTATTTTTTTCATCCTGGTATTATTTTAATAATTAAAAATGTTTACGATAAATATAAGCCATCGTTTGATGGCAGAAATATATTTCTACTTATATATTCGATTTTAAGCCGAAAAAAGTTTTTTGTCCGTGGTTAAATATTTTCTTCCGGAATATTTCAATGAAAAAGAAAACAAATACTACACCATATTCAATGATAAGCAGTAAACTACTTTCATTAAATGGATTTTGGGAATAAGCAAAGTAACTCAAAATTATCATCGCGCTCCATATTAAAGCGAACCTGTAACGGGTAAAAATACTGAGTGCAACCAGCGTTACTACATACCAGGGATGTACAGTCGTTGATAGAAAAAAGTAAATGCCAAGAACAAGAAGCATGTTTTCAAGCAAAATATTTACTTCCCTGTTTTTCTTTGAATATGAAAATATCAAAATGTATGCAATAATGATTATGGGCATTATCTTCCCCACTGAATGAATGATATCATAGCCTTTGACATAATAGCCAATTTCCCGGATGAGGTAATATATACTTGCATTGAATTCAAAATTTACAAACCACAGCGAAATAGTATGAAAATAATTTTGAAAAAATTGCATGGAGAAAAAAGGAATAAATAAAACAATCATAGTGATACCAATGCCCAGGTAAAAAGACACCGCTTTTTTAAAACCAAGCCATCTCAGAAATAGTGGCGCTAACATAAGCGGCACTAATTTTACAGCAATAGATATCGCAAAGAATATGGCTGAGGGGAATATTTTTTTATTCAACAAAAAATACAATGCGGCAAAAAGAAAGAAAATCATAATCCCTTCGAAATGCAGGTTACCAGTGAGTTCTACGATGACCAGCGGATTCAAAAAATATAAATAAATATTCTTTACAGGAAGGTTTAAATGCTTCAATATTTTTTTACCTACATAATAAATTCCTAAATCGCAAAACAAAATGATCAGCCGGAAAGATATGACCGCACTTAAAATACTTTTACCGGCAATAAAAGCGCATAGGGCATAAATACCCTGGCAAACCGGTGGGTAATTCGTATGATTACCTGCACTAAGACTGCCCATTTTTAAAAATAAAGCTTCCGCGTTGGGAATTTGAAAACCTGTTTGTGCAATTAATTCCTGTGGTGTATGCAGGTATGGATTATAGCCATGTAACAAAACCTGGCCGTCCCAGATAAAGCGATAAAAATCCGGAGATAATGCCGGTATAGAAAATAAAAACAGCAGGCGAAAAATAATTCCGGCAGCCAATAAATATCTTTCTGAACTACTATTCTTTCGCAACAATAAAAAATAACCCAAAAAAAGAACAGCAAATAACAGGCAGAGCAAAATAAAATTTTCACGCGTTGATTCATAACCGAGTAACAGGTACAAGAAAGCAGATATGCTGAAAACACCTATTAACAGTGGGTTCCCGGGCTTTTTCACGAAGCACGGGTTTTAAATGTTAAATACACCACGAAAGCAAAACCTGTAAAAAGCATGGCGTGAAATATAAAGAGGCCAAAATCCTTTAGATAAAAAGCGCTGAATAAACCAAATGCAAAATACAGGCAAAGCAAAATTTCCACAACAATCTTCCAGGAAATTCTTTCATTCATATATCCATTTCCTTTCCAGCTATCTCCCTTCCGCTGAATATTAAATTTTGGTGTGCGGATAAAATCTGTTTTCCTCCCGCCATACGCCTGCGCAATAGCCAGGGAATTATGAAAGGAAAATCCCAGCGCAATTGTAAAATAAGAAAAAAATAATTTGATATATGCCATTAACTTATGCGGCTCTTTGCTATGTATTTTTTTATAAACGATCCAGTAACTTATAAAAAATATAATCGTACTTACAATAAAAATTCCATTAATATTAAACAACCATATAAATTCCGGGTGCAATTTTTTAATGTATAAAACTGGTACACTTAATAAAGCAATTATAAATACAAATAAAAACATAGAACTGTTTCCCAAATGAAATAAGCCATGCATTTTTTTTGAGAAAGAAATATTTTTTGAAAAGATGATCCGCTTAAATAAGTGTACAAAATTTTCAGCGCCACCTTTATTCCACCTGTATTGCTGTGAACGTGTGGCACTCATTACTACGGGTAATTC
The DNA here is from genome assembly GCA_049289155.1 of Chitinophagaceae bacterium. GTDB lineage: Bacteria > Bacteroidota > Bacteroidia > Chitinophagales > Chitinophagaceae > JAFDXJ01. The sequence goes on along the minus strand of JBAQJB010000534.1, from coordinate 2,915 downwards.
TGCAGGCGCCACAACGTCTTCTACATATTTAAATTTCCAACCAATTAATTGTGCCCTATAGCTCAAATCAAGGTCTTCAGTTAGCGTATCTCCGCGCCAGTTGCCGGCCTCCAGGATGCACTGTTTGCGCCACATTCCGGCCGTCCCATTAAAATTCATAAAATAACCACGCGCATTCCTGCCCGATTGTTCCAAAGTAAAATGAGCATCTAATGCAAATGCCTGCACTTTAGTAAGCAAAGAATAATCCCGGTTTAAATGACCCCAACGCGTTTGCACCATACCGATACGTTCATCATTAAAATGCTGTATGGTTTTTTTCAGCCAATCTGTTGGTGGCAAAAAATCCGCATCAAAAATGGCGATGAATTCTCCTTTCGCTTTTTTAAGGCCTTCTTTTAATGCGCCGGCTTTGAACTGGCTTCGTGAAGCGCGTGTAACATGCTTCATATCAATTCCGGTAGCTGCTATTTCCTCAATAATCTTTTTGTTTTGAAAAAAACTGTCATCAGTACTATCATCCAATACCTGTATCTCGAATTTATTTATGGGATAATCAATCTCAGCAAAACGATGCAACAACCTCTTCATCACATATTTTTCATTATACACAGGTAATTGAATTGTAATAAAAGGTAAATCCGCTTCCGGTATTTCATCAATTTTTTGAACTGCCTTATTTTCTTTTTGCAATTTTAAATAACTGAACAATAAACTCAAATGTGACAGGCTATACCCGAAAATCATCAACAGGCAAAAACTATATAAAATTAAAACACTGTAAGAAATAAAATCCTGCATCATTTAAAACTATATTTTATGATCCAGCCAATAATTTTGTAACCCGCCAATACCGTGCCTTTCAGCGTGCCGGAAACTTTGGATACGCCAATTCGTTTTCGATAACGTACTGGAACCTCTGCATACGCGATTTTTTGTTTCAACACTTTTAATTGCATTTCCACCGTCCAGCCATACGTTTTATCAGACATATTTAATGATTGCAAAGTCTCATACCTGATCGCGCGAAACGGGCCGAGATCCGTAAAGCGTGAGGCAAAAATAAGCTTCCTTAAAAATGTAGCAAGGCGGTTTCCAAAAATTTGTTGCGGAGTCATAGACCCTTTTTCCCGCAATGCTTTCACACGTGCGCCTACCACAAAATCTGCTTCTCCTGAAATTATGGGCGCAACAATTTTTGGCAGGTCTTCCGGGTAATCTGAAAAATCACCATCTAAAAAAACGATTATACCCGGTGGATCATTTTTTTGCACGATATATTCCATGCCTTTTAAACACGCAAACCCATATCCCGGGCGGTTTTCAGTGAGCACTGTGGCACCGGCAGCCTGTGCATTCTCCAAAGTTTTATCCGTGGATTTATTATTCACAACAATTATTTCATCCACAATAGAAGGAATTGAACCAATGACTTTACCAATGGATTCCGCTTCATTATATGCAGGTATTATTACTTTAATTCCTGGCAAAATAGTATTGGTTTTTTAATTTGTTGTGGCAAAATTTATTTTTTGAATGCCGTAAATAAATATTAATAAACGACGATTGAAAATAAAAGTAAGCATCTTTTTTATAATTTTTTTTTGTGGCCCGGCTGTAGAATAAATATGAAACATCCGTTGCGTCGCACACTTGTACTTTCTGATCATTTCTCAGCTTTGCACACCAGGTTCCTATATATTTTATAAAAACAAATAACTATTTTTCTTCCTGCATCAGTTTTAAAATGATGGGATCATTTCCCAAAAGTACTGCATCACTATTTATCCTTCCTTCCTCTTTTCCATTTTCCAATTTTAAAACACCACGCGGGCAAACTGCAGAACAGATTCCGCAACCCACGCAAGATGACCGCACAATATTTTCTCCTTTTTGCGCATAAGCACGTACATCAATTCCCATTTCACAGGCATTGGAACAATTGCCACAGGAAATACACTGACCCCCATTTGTTGTGATCCTGAAGCGTGAAAACAATCGTTGCTGCAAGCCAAGTATAGCCGCCATCGGGCAACCAAACCTGCACCAGACGCGGCTTCCCATGATTGGATAAAAGCCAACTCCGATCACACCACTGAATACTGCTCCTATAGCGAACCCATACCAGCTCATTAATTTATACTGGTCTATAAAAAATATTTTATCATTCCCAGAAAAATAATTAATCAATATTATTATGATCATGGCAATTCCCAAAGCAAGCATAGTAAATACGGCATCTTTATCCATATTTTTTCGCTTAAATAAAAATAATCCTCCCATTAATATGGCAAGAAAAATAACGATGCCGAAAGTGAATTCATTTCTTGTAATGATTGTTTTACCCGGATCATTGGAAAGAAAACTAAATAACACCGTCACCGTCATTACAAATACAAATATCAAAACAGTATGAATACTCCATCTTTCAAACTTCCATGCTTTTTCTGATTTGTCGGATAAATGGCGAAAGGAATCACCCGCAGTTTCGGCCAGGCCGCCGCAGCCGCAAACCCAGGAACAATACCATCTTTTGCCATAAAAATAGGTAAGGATGGGAGAAATTAAAAAGATCATCGCAATTCCAAAGCGCAGCATGAACATTCCAAGATGGCCGCCATCCAGCATATTTTTTAAATGCCAGTCTTCGAAAAAAACATAATTCAATGGCCACATATTTTTCAGGTCTTTAGAAAAATAGGGTGTATCGGGGTTTAATTTTGATAAAATTTCCGGGATTAAAAATGCAAAACCCAACTGGAAAAACATCACGGAAATGGTGCGTACTATTTCGTATTTGTTGTGCCTGTATTTCAAAATAAATTTATACCCAAAACTCAAAATAGCGATGGTATATAAAGTTCCGTACACAAACCACTGTGTTGCCTGTTTTCCATTTAATAATTTACTTAATG
>JBAQJB010000533.1:0-8315 GCA_049289155.1 Chitinophagaceae bacterium | reverse complement strand
CATATTTAATAATTGCATCAATGCTAGTTTGGCATTCGATAGTGTGTTTTCCAGGTTCACGACATTTAATTCATCAGAAGCGCGCTGCCCTTTTAAATTATAAAAATCTGCCGGGCCAATCGCTCCCTGTTGATTGAGTATTTGCAACCTGTCTTCCTGTTTTTTTGAAACCGTAACCTGTTCGCGTGCTGCATTCAATTGCTCTTCCGTACTTTGTTCCTGCAGGTAAGCAAGTATAACGGCAATGGTAATATTATCTTTTTGTTGCTGCCAGTCCATTTTGCTGGCTTCATAACTCAGTTCATATTGTTTCGCAGCATTCCGCGCACTACTTCCATTCCATAACAACAAACTGGCATTCAGGCCATAATTTGCAAAGCCCACATTTTGATCTACATACCCATTACTGAAAGGATCAATACTACGGCCATCACTGATACCATGGTTTATATCTGCATTTATATAAGGCAACATATTTCCCTTCGCCTGGCTCCAGTATGTTTTTGCATAATCAGACTGGTATTGTGCTTCCTTCACCTGTTGATTATTTTTTACTGCTATATCAATACATTGTTGCAGGGTAAGTGTGCCGGCGGAACTATCCTGGCAAAAAGCGTATAATCCACTTAACAAACTGCCCAGTAAAAAAAATATTTTCTTATTCATATACTTATTTTCTTTTTTGTAAATGCAATTTAATTATCAATTCTACCATCAAGTAATTGAATAATACGCGAACCATATTCCGCATTTTTTTCTGAATGGGTTACCTGGATAATTGTCACGCCTTCCTGGTTTAATTCTTTAAATAATTCCATGATCTCAGCGCCTTGTTTTGAATTTAAATTCCCTGTGGGTTCATCTGCGAGAATCAATTTTGGATGCACGATCAATGCACGGGCAATACCAACCAGTTGTTGTTGTCCGCCCGAAAGCTGGCTGGGAAAAAGATCTTTTTTCCCCACGATCTGGAATCGGTCCAGGATATCTGCAACCATGGATTTTCTTTCAGATGTTTTTATATTCTGATAAATTAATGGTGTTTCAATATTTTCATAAACGGTCAGTTCATCAATGAGGTGATAGGCCTGGAACACAAAGCCAATATGTGTTTTAAAGATTTCAGATCGTTTTTTTTCTTTTAATGCCAATACATTTTCATCCATAAAAAAGTATTCACCTTCATTCGGTTCATCCAGTAAACCTATTACATTGAGTAAGGTTGATTTCCCCGAACCCGATGGGCCCATGATGGAAATAAATTCACCTGCAGCTACATCCAGGCTGATGTCTTTTAAAATAAATGTGCGGTTGATACCGGTATTATACCACTTGAAAATATTTTTTAATGAAAGCATATTTTATTTTTTATAATGTTTTAATTAAATACAGGTTTTGTCGCTCTTATTTTTATTTTTTGTAAATTTGAAATGAAATTAAATTCAAAATTATGGAACGGATCGTTATAGAAGTTGATGATGCCACTGCAAAAAAATGTCAAACTGCTTCTTCTAAATTCAAAAAAGTAATTTCTAAGAAGTTTGCAGCCGATATTGATTTTATCACTCAAAAATATACTGATGAAAACTTTTCTGATGTGCTGGATGAAGTTGGAAAACTCCTGGAAAAACGTGGACTTACGGAAGAAATAGTGTATGAAATATTGAACACGAATGGCTAACATTTTTGTTTTTGATACAAATTGTTTGATAAGTGCATCTATATTGCCAGGCTCTTTAATGAGGTGTGCGTTTGATAAAGCATTAAAATTAGGGTACATTGCTTCTTCACAGGAAGTGTTTGAAGAATACACCCAAATATTATTTTGAAAAAAATTTGATAAATATTTTTTTACCAATGAAGAAAGACTGTTTATTATAAATTTAATTTCTACTAAATTACTCGTTTTTGAACCTAAAGAAATTATTAAAGCATGCAGGGATGAAAATGGTAATAAATTTCTTGAACTGGCCATTGAATCGAATGCCGCATGTATTATCACAGGCGATAAAGACCTTCTGGTGTTGCATCCTTTTCGTAGTATACCTGTTTTAAAGGCTAATGATTTTTTAAATAATTTTTGATACATCATTCAAATATTTAAACAACGGGTGATCTGGTGTCTTTCAACTTTCAGTTAATTTAACTTTCAATTTTATTCACTGCGCAAACTTTTTACCGGGTTGGCGATCGCTGCCTTGATGGATTTATAACCTACCGCAAGCCACGCAATGACTATGGATATAACGATTGCCAGTACAAAAATCCAGGGTGAAAAATTGGTGCGGTACACAAAATTATCCAGCCAGTGGTTCATCATAAACCAGGAAACCGGCACCGCAATCAAAAAGCCAATGATCACGAGTAAGGTAAATTCTTTTGAGAAAAGAAAAATAATATTTTGTACAGAAGCACCCAATACTTTTCGCACGCCAATTTCTTTAGTGCGTTGCACTGCCATAAAAGTCACGAGGCCATACAAGCCCAGGCAGGAAATTAAAATAGCGATGATGGCAAATATTTTATATAAAAGTGCAAGCTGGTTATCCTGCTTATAAAAATCATTGATGCTGTCTTCAAAATAATTACTGGTAAAAGCATATTCCGGGAAAATTTCATTCCAGGCGCTTTCTACGGCTTGTCTGGTGTTGGAAATATTTGTGGAATTTAATTTCACTGCCGTTACAAAATATTGATCACTGCTTTCCGCAATAGCCAGCGGTTTTATATCTTCCTTCAAAGAATTTGTTTTAAAATCTTTCACTACGCCAACGATGGTTTTCCATTCGCCTCTTCCACCATACCGCATTTCTTTGCCAATGATATCTTCCGGCTTTTTTACATTTAATTTCCGGGCGAACGTTTCATTAACAACTACTTCATTCACCGTGTCTGATTTGCCATAAGGCCTGCCGGCAAGCATTTGCAGCCCAAATGTTTTGAAATAATCTTCATCTGCAAATTTTACATCCAATGGAAAATCAGGATTAGGTTTATGATCAAAACCAAAATTTGTCTGCCAGTTATTTTGCGAAGAAGGAACATCACTGCTATAAGAAACATCTTTTACGCCGTTAATTTGCAATAGCTTTAGTTTAAATGAATGCTGCCTCGCCTGCATTGCACTGTCTGCATTTGAATTTATAATCAGTAGAGCATCTTTATTAAAACCAAGGTCCGCATTTTTTACAAAACTCATTTGTGTAATTGCAACGATCGTCCCGATAATTAATATTTGTGAAATGGAAAATTGTAATACCACCAATCCTCTTCTTAATGAAATACCTCCAATGGTTGCAGAAGTAATTTTATTTTTCAATGCGAGCGCAGGGGTGAAACCTGATAAAATGAAGGCCGGGTAAATGCCCGCCAATAAAGTGATCAGCACAATTAATAACAGGATTAACAAAATAATCTGGCTGCTCAAAAATGTGATACTGCTTTCTATATTGGCAATCGTTTTAATATAAGGAAGACAAGTTGCAGCAATGCCAATTGCAATTATTACCGCAAGGCATACCAGTAAAAAAGTTTCGCCGATCACCTGCCTGAATAATTGCCTGCGGTTGCTGCCCAATACTTTTCGAATGCCCATTTCTTTGCTACGGTTTACCGCCTGGGCAGTGGATAAATTGATAAAATTGATACAAGCCATTAAGAGAATAAATAATGCGATCAAAGACAACGTCCATAATGATGAGCGGTCTGTAACATGGTCGCCGAAATTTTCAAAACGATTATCAAAATGCACATCACTCAAGGGTTCCAGGAAATTCAACACTTGTTTTTTATTGTCATTATCATAATGTTTATTACTGAATGTTACCAGGCCTTTATCTACCTGGCTGGCTGTTGTATTTTTTGGTAGCAGCATGAATACCTGGAAATTACTTGTGGTACTATGCCAGGTGCTGTCATAAAAATATTTACCATTACTGGCTTTGGCTGTTGCCATAGAGTTGATCACAGACAAAGGAAAATCTGTATTTCCCGGCGGATCTTTTATAATGCCTGTGACTTTTACAAGCACTGCATTATCCAATAATAAAGTTTGCCCAACAGCATTTTTCCAACTCCCAAAATATTTTGCTGCAGTAGTTTCTGTAAGTGCTGTTACATTTGGATTATTCATTTCAGCGGGCGAGCCGGCCAGCCAGTCGTAATGAAATATTGAAAAGAATTCAGGGTCGCAAAAGAAAAATCCTTTGTCTTCAATGAATTTTTTATTCGTACCATTTATATTTGGAATCGTTACCTGGCTGCCATAGTAAGCAAGCATAGCGCCTGTTGTTGCCTGCGGAAAATCGAGGCGCAAAGCATCCAGCGCGGGGAATGGCACCCCTGATGTATAGCCAAGCCCATCGGGGTTTTTTGTTTGAGAAACGACATGATATATTTGTTTATAGTTGGGTTGAAAAGAATCATAACTCAATTCATATTTCACCACGGTGAAAATTAAAATGCAGGAAGCAACACCCACTGCAAGGCCGGCAATATTTAAAAATGAAAAAGCTTTATGCCTGCTAATATTTCGCCATGCTGTTTTAAAATAATTTTTAATCATATCATTTTTTTTACGACACCTGTCTTGTGTCTTTATTCCGAACGCAATGATTTTACCGGGTTTGAATAAGCGGCTTTAATTGCCTGGTAACCTACCGTGATCAATGCAATTGCTAAAGCCGCGAGTCCGGCAAATAAAAATGTAAGCCAACTGATATCGATCCTGTAAGAATAATCCTGTAACCAGTTATTTCCCGCAAACCAGGCAAATGGAATGGCAATAATGATGGCAATTGCGACAAGTTGCAAAAAGTTTTTTGAAATCAATAAAACAATACTTCCTGCCGTTGCACCAAGAACGCGGCGGACTCCAATTTCTTTGGTACGTTGTAACGTTGTAAAAGCAGCCAGGCCAAACAACCCGAGACATGCAAGTAGGATCGCTAATAATGCAGCTATAGAAAATAATGTAGCTGATCGGTCTTCCGCTATGTATAATTTATTATATGCGTCATCCAGGAAATGATAATTGAATGGCCTGTCGGGAACACGTGCTTTCCAAACATTTTCTAAACGGCCCAATGTTCCCTGCATATCATTGCCATTTACGCGTACAATAAAATTGCGCGAATAATCCCGGCCAAGAAATAAAAGCATTGGCCCGATAGGATCATGGAGGCTGCTGAAATTAAAATCTTTTACAACACCTACCACTTCGCCTGTCACGCTTTTTTCAATGGTTCTGCCTATGGCCTGCTGTGGTGTCCAGCCTAATTTTTTTGCCAGTGTTTCATTGATGATATAGGTATCATGATAATTTGCAGCATTATTGGATGTATCCTGTTTGGCAAAATCAGATTGCTGAAAGTCTCGCCCTGCAAGCATTTTCATGCCTAATGTTTTTGTAAAATCTAAATCAACGGGCATGGCATTTAAAGAAATTGCATGTTTGCCTTTTTCATCTGTAGCCGTTATGCCATCACCCCATCCTACAAATTCCGGCGTATCATAAGAAGCTGTGATGCTTTGTACACCGGGTGTTTCGCGGAATGCGGATTCCAGGGTAGTGAAGTTTTCCAGCATTTTCCCTCCAATAGGCAGTACCAGCACATGCGATTTATCATAGCCTAAATTTTTAGACTTCATGAAATTCATTTGCTGTAAAATGATAACGGTATAGATGATGAGAAAAACGGAAATACTAAATTGAACAACGATCAATGATTTGCGCAGCCAGTTTTTACCCCCGGTAAAAGTGAACCCCTTTTTTAAAATACCCATCACCTGAGTGCCGGCAAGTATCATTGCCGGGTAAAGGCCTGCCAGGATGCTGATGATACAAGTGATACCAAAGAGCGACAATAAAGGAAGTGGTTGCAGAACTACCGTTCTTGTAAATTCTATACCGGTCGCTTTATCAAATAAAGGAATTACATAAAGGCTCAGTACCAATGCAAGAATAGCTGCAATAAACCCCATTAAAAATGATTCGGCCATAAACTGTGTGAATACCTGCTTTTTGGATGCGCCCAATACTTTGCGCATGCCTATTTCCGCAGTCCGTCCGGATGATTGAGCGGTGGAAAGATTGGTATAGTTCGCACTTGCTATGAGTAATATGAGCAGGGCAATGATGGCAAATAAATATACGAATTTTATACTTCCGTTTGGTTCAAAACCAGGCAGGGTGGAATACAGGTGCACTTTTTTTAAAGGCTCAAGTTTAAAAGTCAGGTAATCATTTCCTTCCGCGCCCACATCTGCTTTCACCGCCGGCGTATTCATATAATTTGTGATCTTGCTTTGTAATTGTGGAATATCTTTTTCAGTATGCAGTAGTAAATAAGTGATCCAGTTGGCTGTCCACCACGTTTCTCCTTTCACATTATTCCCGAGGTTATAAAATGATGTGGCAAAATCAAATTTGAGTTGTGAATTTTGTGGCGCGTCATCACATATACCAGAAACTTTTAAATCTTTTCCACCACTGGTCAATGTTTTACCCAAAGCAGCTGCATAGCCTTGTGTTTTTACTTCGGGAAAATATTTCTCAGCAGTTGATTTTGTAATAACAATTTTATCCGGCGCATCTAATGCTGTGGTTGCATTGCCTGCCAAAAAGGGGAAGGTAAAGATTTTAAAAAACGCACTGTCTGCATATAAAATGCGCGGCTCATCAAACATTTTATCGCCGCTTTTAACTACATTACTCCTGATAAATGTGCGCACATAATTTTCAATGGAAGGGAAACTGCGTGTGAATTGCGGGCCCACTTTTGTACCGGTGGTTGCGGTTTGGTTTACAGTACCGCCCTGTGCGTATTCCATCGTAACGCGAACGATCCTGTCCGCATTTTTATTGAATGCATCATAGCTCAATTCATGCATGATGTAAATACCAATAAGAAGGCAGGCAGTTAAACCGATAGCAAGCCCAAAAATATTGATGCCCGTATATAATTTATTTTTCAGCAGGTTTCTGAAGGCTGTTTTGAAATAATTTTTCCACATATTTAGCTACATTTAAAAAAATGCCCCATTTGTCGGAGACCTCCCTGTTTAAAATTCCATAGTAGCGGCCGCCAACACAATGCCGTAAACGTAGGCTTTGGTTTTGAATAAGTTATAAAACTTCTTTCCTGTTTTGTGTGCGGTTTTGATACAACTTGTGTGCGGTTTTGAACGGGGGAATAAATTGTGTGTCTAAAGTTACACCAATGAATTTTTTTTAAAAAATGAATGGGTTAAGTTTGCAAAATCAAAAACAAAACATTGCGTACACACACGAAAGAAACACAGGAAGAACTGACGCCTTCCCTGGCTTTACAAATATTAAAAGAAGGCAATGCCCGTTTTGTAAATAACATTAAAGCCCACCGCGATTTACTCGAGCAGGCAAACGTTACTTCTGCAGGGCAATTTCCATTTGCGGCCATACTCAGTTGCATTGATTCACGCACTTCCGCGGAGCTCATTTTCGACCAGGGGCTTGGAGATATTTTCAGCATACGGATTGCCGGTAATATTTTGAATGAAGATATTTTAGGAAGCATGGAATTTTCTTGTAAACTAAGTGGTTCAAAATTGATCGTGGTATTGGGCCATACCAAATGTGGCGCGATCAGTGGTGCTTGTGATAATGTAGAATTGGGACATATCACTGGTTTGCTCGAAAAAATCAAGCCAGCCATTGAACTGGAAAAAACGACTGCTGAAGAAAGAAACAGCTCCAATCAAAATTTTGTCCGGAACGTAACGAAAAATAATATTCATATTGTCGTAGATATGATCAGGCAGCAAAGCCCGATTCTTGTAGAAATGGAGCAGGCCGGGGAAATAAAAATTGTTGGTGGTTTATACGATTTGGATAATGGCCAGGTGACTTTTTTTGAATAGAACTATATTCCTATTTCATAAAGTGTGAAGTCATTCTTTAATATGTGCCGGGACTATGGCCCTGCATATATCCAACAATAGCACAACTTTTTTTATCAATAATTTTTTGAGTTTCCAATTCTCGAAGATTGATCCTGGTAGCTGTCGATGATGATTGTTGCGTATTGAATATTTTCTTTATATAAATATAGTTCACATTGATATTGGCGTGGTCAACAAAACCAAAGCCATAAACATAACGGAAAGAAAAAATAAATTCTTAAGGAATGCTTATAAATTTTTTGCCTGGTGATTAAATAGCCGGCAAAAATATTAGGAATTATTTTTAATAAAAAAGAAAGGAATAAAGCTGATGAGGGAATTGAACAATACCGCTGTCATCACTACACAATCGTTGAAATCACACATCATGAGGT
>JBAQJB010000532.1:0-2597 GCA_049289155.1 Chitinophagaceae bacterium | reverse complement strand
AATATTTATATACCTTTGCCGCCCCAAAAGTTCTTGATATAGAAAATTTGAATTTGGGAGTTCCGCTGAAAACGGAACGCTATAACCAATAAAATTAAAAAAATGGCAAAAGAAATTACTGGCTATGTAAAATTGCAGGTAAAAGGCGGACAAGCCAACCCTGCACCGCCCGTTGGTCCCGCGCTTGGTAGCAAAGGCCTCAACATCATGGAGTTTTGTAAACAGTTCAACGCACGTACCCAGGACAAAATGGGAAAGATCCTGCCTGTACTGATTACCGTTTTTGCAGACAAATCATTTGAATTTGTTATTAAAACAGCTCCCGCCGCTATCCAGCTCATGGAAGCCGCAAAAATTCAGAAAGGTTCTAAGGAGAGTAACCGTATTAAAGTCGGTAAAGTAAACTGGTCACAGGTAGAAGAGATCGCTAAAGACAAAATGCCCGACCTGAATTGCTTCACAGTAGAAAAAGCGATGAAAATGGTTGCCGGTACTGCCCGCAGTATGGGATTGACTATTGATGGCGCAGCTCCCTGGGAAAATTAATTAAACTCCTTAAAATCTTAGACATGGCAAAATTGAATAAAAAAAGAAAAATAGCTGAAGCTAAAATAGACGCAGCTAAACAATATACGCTCAAAGAAGCATCTTCACTGGTAAAAGATATTAATACAACGAAGTTTGACGCTTCTGTAGATCTTCATATCCGCCTCGGCGTTGACCCTAAAAAAGCGGATCAGCAGGTGCGCGGTACAGTTAGCCTGCCACATGGTACAGGCAAAACTAAAAAAGTACTCGTGCTTTGCAACCCGGATAAAGAAAATGATGCAAAAGCTGCAGGTGCTGACTTTGTTGGCCTGGATGAATTTATCCAGAAAATTGAAGGTGGCTGGACAGATGTGGATGTGATCATTGCCACACCAACCGTGATGCCTAAAATAGGTAAACTGGGAAAGATCCTCGGACCAAGAAACCTGATGCCGAATCCAAAAACCGGTACAGTTACAAATGATGTAGCGGCTGCGGTGAATGAAGTGAAAGGTGGTAAAATTGCATTTAAAGTAGATAAAGCCGGTATCGTTCACGCTTCTATCGGGCGCGTTTCCTTTGATCCGGAAAAAATTATGGGCAACAGCCACGAACTGATCAATGCGATCATTCGACTGAAACCTTCTACAGCAAAAGGAATTTACCTGAAAGGCGTAAGCATGGCAAGTTCCATGAGCCCCGGTATTGCCATTGACACAAAAACATTACAAAATTAATTTTCACCCGAAAATTGAAATAAAATAATTATGACCAAAGATCAAAAAAACGAGGTGATCGGGATTTTAAAAGAAAAATTTTCCCAGTATAATAATTTTTATATCACCAATACAGAATCCTTGTCTGTAAGCCAGATCAATAAATTGCGTAAATCCTGTTTTGACAAACAGGTGGAAATGAAGGTGGCTAAAAATACCCTTATCCGCAAAGCAATGGAATCATTGGACAGCGAAAAATACAGTGGTTTATTTGATGCCCTTCATGAAGTAACCGCATTGATGTTTTCTGATAATCCAAAAGACCCGGCAGTTATTCTCAGCTCTTTCAGGAAAGCAAATAAAGCGGAAAGGCCACAACTGAAAGCGGCTTTTATCAATGGAGATATTTACAGTGGCGATAATTCACTGGTTGACCTTACAAGGATCAAAACCAAGAATGAATTGATTGGTGAAGTGATCGGTTTATTACAGTCACCTGCGAAAAGAGTTATTGCTGCTTTATTGCACCACCACGAAAAACAAGGCGCAGAAGCAGTAAGCGAATAGTTTTCAATTAAGCATGATGTAGTTTCATGCTGCAAGAATAAAACCCTGCCCGGGTATAGGGCAATTTTTTTAAACCATCCGCTGGATCCTTCGGGAAATGAAAGCGGAAAAAATATATATATTATGGCAGACGTAAAAGCATTAGCCGAAAGTTTAGTAGGCTTAACAGTAAAAGAAGTACAGGAATTAGCAGATGTACTAAAAGCAGATTATGGTATTGAACCAGCTGCAGCAACAGTTGTAGCCGCATCAGGCGATGGCGGCGGAGCAGCAGCCGCTGAAGAAAAAACATCTTTTGATGTAATTTTAGTCAATAGCGGTGCAAGCAAATTAACCGTTGTAAAGATCGTGAAAGAATTAACCGGCTTAGGCTTGAAAGAAGCGAAAGACCTGGTTGACAGTGCTCCAAAACCAGTGAAAGAAGGCGTTTCCAAAGGAGAGGCTGATGAAATTTTCGCAAAATTGAAGGATGCAGGTGCTGAAGTAGAGATCAAGTAAGCAATTTCAACAACAGATTTTAAAAACCCATTCCCTGTTTTTTACAGGAATGGGTTTTTTATTAAATACGAAACCCCGAACGGTAAAAACCGCCGGGGTTCGCACATCAAACTAAACATTCCAAACATTCAACTAAACTTAAAATTTCAGGGACAAACCACCGCTGAAAATATATTTTCCATAGCCCGCTTCCAGGAAAAGCCCGGCTTGTTTTGATAAATGAAACTTTGCGCCAAGTGAAGCCTGGTAAGCGAGTTGGGAAGGATTACTTACGATCGCTGCTTTATT
>JBAQJB010000531.1:0-2301 GCA_049289155.1 Chitinophagaceae bacterium | reverse complement strand
TTTACTATTTCATACAGGCTTTTAAATGTATTTGATACTACGATCACCACGCAGCGAACAGATAAAAGTTTACTTGGTCGTGTTGATTATTCCTTGATTGCATGGAAAGGTTTTTTAACGGGAAATTTTTTATATGAAACCGGTGCAGGCCAGGAGCCAAAAAGAGATTTCTCCTATATTGAAGTGCCCGCGGGACAAGGTCAATATGCCTGGATTGATTACAATGGTGATGGTGTACAACAATTGAACGAATTTGAAATTGCGCTTTTCCCCGACCAGGCAAAGTATGTGCGCATTTACACACCTACGAATCAATATGTGAAATCCGGTTACTCGCAGTTCAACTATTCTTTTTCACTCAACCCAAAAATAATTTCAAAATATATTCATCCACAAAAACTGTCAGCATTCATTTCCCGTTTTTATTTCCAGTCTGCTTTACAAACATTTAAAAAACAAATTTCCGGCGGTAGCCCGGCTATCAATCCATTGAAGAGTCCAATCGCAGATACATCTTTATTAAACCTGAATTATTATCTTAGTAATACACTTTCATTCAACAAATTCAGTCCTTCATGGGGCGCTGATATTTCCAATATTACCAACTATAATAAATCATTACTTACTTATGGTTTTGAGACATTACAAATTTCAGAGTGGGCGGTAAAAGGCCGGGTAAATATTGCAAAAATTTATACCCTTGAATATGTTCAAAAATATGGGAGCAACAGTTTGTCAACACCATCTTTTGTCAACAGGAATTATAATTTGCAAATCATAACTGCCGAACCTAAGTTTACCTATTTTCCGGGTAATGCATTGCGCTTACAAGCCGGTTATCAATACATCGTAAAAATTAATAAGCCTGAGTTTGGTGGTGAAAAAGCGGTGTTTAATAATATCAACCTGGAATCAAAATACAATACATTTTCTAATACAAGTATTACCGGGAAATTTACTTTTAGTAATATTAATTTCAGTGGCACCACTAATACGACCATCAGTTATATCATGCTGGACGGGCTTCTGCCTGGAAAAAATTATTTGTGGAGTATCAGCCTTACCAAACGCCTGATCAATAATTTAGAGATCAGCGTGGATTATGAAGGCCGTAAACCCGGCACTTCTCCCACTATTCATACAGGAAGGGCAAGCATTCGCGCACTGTTTTAAAGGGCTGAATAATCCATTTTTAAAATGCTAACTTTGCAGCGAATTATTTTTCCATGAAACAGTTTAATGTACCGAATGTTTACCGGAGCAGTTTGATCAGTTCCATTAAAGATGCGCGAAAAGCAAAAGATAAATTAAAAAAAGATTTTTCTCCCACTATACTTGATTTGGGTGCGGTACAAATTTTCCTCGCCCGGCATTTTGGCTTTTGTTATGGTGTGGAAAATGCTATTGAGATTGCGTTTAAAACAATTGAAGAAAACCCGGACAAAAGAATTTTTTTATTGAGCGAAATGATTCACAATCCCCAGGTGAATGAACACCTGCGCGAAAAAGGTGTCATTTTTTTGCAGGATACTTATGGAAAACAACTGATCCCTTTTAGCGAGATCACTGCTGATGATGTGGTTGTCATTCCTGCCTTTGGTACAACGCTGGAAATTGAAGCGATGCTTAATGCAAAAGGAATTGAGACACAACAATATAATACCACTTGCCCCTTTGTAGAAAAAGTATGGAACCGCAGTGAACAGATCGCGCGAAAGAATTATAGCATTGTGGTGCATGGAAAACCAAAGCATGAAGAAACGCGCGCTACTTTTTCCCATGCATCTTATCATACGCCAACTGTTGTTATTAATGATATGAATGAAGCCCATTTGCTCGCGCAGTATATCAGGGGTGAAAAAAATCAGGCTCAGTTTGAAGTAGAATTTGTCAACCGTTTTTCACCGGGATTTGATGTTGAAAAAGATTTACAAAGAATTGGCGTAGTGAATCAAACAACACAGCTTGCAACGGATACACAAGCCATTGCGGAATATTTAAAAAATGTGATGCTGCAACATTATCAACTGGATGTGGACAGCATCGACAAACATTTTGCAGACACGCGCGATACGCTTTGTTATGCGACAAGTGATAATCAAAGTTCTGTCAATGGCTTATTGGAAGCTGATGCAGACCTGGCAATAGTTGTAGGTGGTTATAATAGCAGCAATACATCCCATTTGGTGGAATTGTGTGCGGAAAAATTACCCACTTATTTTATTGATGGCGAAGACAAATTAATTTCCCGCGAAAGCATTCACCACTGTAACTGGCAAACGAAAAAAGAAAGTATTACAG
>JBAQJB010000530.1:0-4818 GCA_049289155.1 Chitinophagaceae bacterium | reverse complement strand
GAGTAAAACAATGTCTGCAGTAACTTCATTTTTCTTACCGCCGGTTTGCCCAAAAACCAATTTATATTGTCCCCCTTTATTTTGGTCGAGTGACAATAACCTGTTATCATATTTAAATTGTTCTTTTAGATCTTTTGCCAAAGCTTCGCACAATTTACTGTTACCGCCAATTACAGAAAAACGTTCATCACTCGTACCAAATAATTTATAGGAAGTTGTATCACCGGGATCAAAAATGGAAAGCATATTGATGGCTGATTGTTCGGAAGCATCTGAGCCATATTCTGAGGTAAATGCAGCATTAATAAAATCATACAACCAGCCATTTATGCCCAGTTGCTGCATATAGTTGGTGATACTTAATTCATCAAGCCGTTTATCATCAGCAGAAAATTTTTCGAAAGTGATATCATCAGAAAGGCTTTCTATATCCTTTTTAATTTGTTGCCTGAAAGGCTGCAATGCTTTGAGTAAATCTGCTTCCTGTACATGTTTTTGTTGAAAAAAATACGCATATTCTTTGAGTTTCACATTTTGAGGGGAAGCACGGTCAAGTAATGGCAATTTAAAATGCGCTGCGAGGTTGCGCATATCTTCATGGGTGGTATCTATAAATTCTCCACCCATCTCCGTCCATAAACCCGGGCCCATCATATCATTTACTGTGAGAATTCTGCCGCCCGGCCTTTGCGTAGCTTCGTAAATAGTTGCAGTATATCCTGCGTTTTTCAAAATGAATGCAGCATGGAGGCCTGCTATCCCACCGCCAATGATTGCGATAACGGGTTGTGTACTTTTATTTTTTGGATTACATGTATTGTATAAGGCCGGAATACTAATGATCGCTGCGGCTTTCGCCATGTCACCAATAAATTTTCTACGGTTAGGAACCTTTTTTATTTCAATTTCACTGGATTCATTATTTTCAAAACTGGTTGAATAAGCTTTTTGTAAACTGTTTAGTGCACTGCTTCTTACAGCTTTTCGTAGTTTTGACATGGCGATTCATTTTGGTAAAATGAAAGATAAGTTTATTTTGAGTATATTTATTATTCCAAACATATTTTTATAAAAATTTATTCCTATGCATGCTTTTACAAAAATTATCAAAGTGCCTTCAAAGGAAATCATCAGTTCCATACAGGGGAATATTTTAAAAAAATTTGAAGCGCTGAAAGCCAAGGCTCGCCTGGCCGGCAGGGAAAACCACGAATCTATAAAAATCGTTCTGCAACATCAAAAAGATGGAATAAATAATCCTTTCCTGCCATTACTTTCTGCATACTATAAAAAAGATATTTGCCATATCAATCTTTCCAAAATAGCTGGTTCATATATTGGAGAAACTGAAAAAAATATTGAAAGTATATTTCAAAAAGCGGAAGAAAAAAACTGGATTTTATTTTTTGATGAAGCAGATGCTTTATTCGGCAAACGCACTGAGGTAAGAGATGCGCATGATAAATATGCAAACCAGGAGGTGAGTTATCTTTTACAAAGAATTGAAAATTATAATGGCATTGTATTGCTGGAATGTATAACAGAAAATTGTTTACAATTATGCAACAAACATCGTTTCGAAATGCTTGCTTAATAAATTACTCCCTGATAACTTTTACTTTGCCTCTGTCCCATTGAATGATCATGGAAGCCTGGCCTGCTTTTAAATCTTCCCGCCGGTATTGCACTGCATAATTCACACCATGAATAATGTCATTATTGATTGCTGAAAAAAATGCGGGTGCACTTTCTCCCGAAAAATTTGCAGATGTACTGAGGATGGGTTTCCTGAATCTTTTGATCAAAGCTTTACAGAATGCATCTTTACAAATACGCATGGCGACTGAACCATCTTCAGCAATTGCGTTTTCTGCAATCCCGATTGCCTGCTGATAAATAACCGTGACGGGCCTTTCCTGTGCCTGCAGATAATCAAAAATAGCGATATCAGGCGCTGCAGTATATTTGATAATATCTTTTTCCGTGGCCACCAACACAACAAAACTTTTTTGGGACGGCCTTTTTTTTAATTGAATAATTTTATCTACAGCGGTTTCATTCGTCGCATCACAGCCCAGTCCCCAGATCGTATCCGTCGGGTATAAAATAATGCCCCCATTTGCTAATACTTCCAGGCATTTTTCTAAATCATTTTTGTATTCCATATAAAGTTTACAATATTTTATATTCATTCATCACTGATGCGGCGCATTTCTCACGCGTGAATTTTTGAGCATGTGCCCAACCTTTTTCTATCAAAGAATCCCTCAATTCTTTATCTGAAATCATTTGTTCCATATAATCTGCCAATGCTGCAAAATCATTGGGAGCAATGTATAATGCGCCTTCCCCTCCTGCCTCAGGCAAACTCGATATATTCGAAGTGATCACAGGTATTTTACTACAAAGCGCTTCCAATACCGGTATACCAAAACCTTCAAAAACAGAAGGATAGATCATGCAAATTGCCTGCTGGTAAATGGCCGGAAAGTCAACAGCCATCGTATAAGCGGGAAGTTGCGCTGTATCTTCTTTTTCACTTAAAAATAAAACCAGCGATTCCATATTTTTCTCACGGAGAAAATTTTTCACCTCTTGTTTATAGTCACTTCCATCACCAATAACGACCAGTGGAATTTGAATTTTCTTTTTTAATAATTCGAGTGCTTTGCAAATTACCAGGAGATTTTTTCTTTCAATAACAGAACCTGTATATAAAAAAAAGCGATCCGGTAAATTGTATAATTTTTTCACCCGTTCTTTTTCCTTGTCACTTACTGTCATAAAAAAAAGTTCGTCACAACTTTGATAACATACTGCAATTTTATGCCCGGGCACATCATAAAATTTCACCAGGTCATCTTTCGTTTGCTTACTGATCGCAATTATTTTATTGGCATGTTTGCATGCATACTGAAACTTGTAACGGTATATTTTCCGGTCTATTAAATTATACTGATCCGGGAAGCGTTCAAAAATCAAATCATGTATGGTAACGATACTTTTAATATTTGTTTTATCAATTCCATTTGGTATTTCATGACTCAGTCCGTGATAAATTTCTATATTATTTTTTTGCAAATCAGTTTTCACCAGGCTGCTTCTCCACAATTTTCTAAAATTTCGCGTAGTAAAAGATGTGGGTGAAATAAGATGTATATTTTGAAAAGCGGAAACATCAAAACGATCTGTAATCAATGGCGTGCAGGGAAAATAATTTTCACCCGGGAAGAATGTTGCCAGCGAACGTATGAGCGTGCGGCTGTAATGGCCGAGGCCTGTACCATTCGTAAAAGCACGTTTCGCATCAAAAGCAATATTCATTGTACAAAATTCTTATTTGCAAAAATGCACTATCTTTTTATAAAAATTAAAAACCGGCATATTCATTTTTAAGGATGCTTTATGTTTGTAAAAAAAGAAAATGGAATTAAAACAATATATTACTGATGCCTGGAGTAATCGCGGGCTTTTAGAGGAAGAAAAATACACAACTGCAGTACGGGCAACTATACTCGAAATTGACAAAGGCTTTTTACGTGCCGCAGAAAAAATAAATGGAGAATGGCAGGCAGTCGAATGGGTTAAACAAGCAATCCTCTTATATTTTGCCATTCAAAAAATGGAAACCTATACCCTTCCGCCTTTTGAGTTTTATGATAAAATGACTTTAAAGAAAGATTATAAATCACTTGGTGTACGTGCAGTACCGCATGCTGTAGCGCGTTATGGCGCATACATCGCGCCGCAGGTAATACTGATGCCAAGTTATGTAAATATTGGCGCTTATGTAGATGAAGGCACTATGGTTGATACATGGGCAACCGTTGGCAGTTGCGCACAAATTGGAAAGCATGTACACCTTAGTGGCGGTGTGGGTATTGGTGGCGTGCTGGAGCCCTTACAGGCAACGCCCGTTATTATAGAAGATAATTGTTTTATTGGCAGCCGTTGTATCATCGTGGAAGGTGTGGTTGTAGAGAAAGAAGCGGTGCTGGGCGCAAATGTGGTATTGACACAATCCACTAAAATCATTGATGTAAGCGGTGATCAACCTGTTGAATATAAAGGCCGCGTACCATCGCGGAGTGTAGTGATACCGGGTAGTTATACAAAATCATTCCCGGCCGGGGACTACCAGGTGAATTGTGCATTGATCATCGGAAAAAGAAAAGAAAGCACAGATGTAAAAACCAGCCTGAATGATGCTTTGCGTGAATTCCAGGTGAGTGCCTGATTTATTTCACCGATTTTTTCCTGTTATTGACCGACGAATTTATACCAATTGCCTAATAGCACTTGCCGTGATTTATTTTGTAAAATACTTTTACATTTCAATTAAAAAATAGAATCATGTCAAAGAACAATTATTCATCCCCTCAAAAAAGAATGTGGACCGGCATATTTATTATCGGCGCGGGAATATTATGGTTGATCAAACAAATGGGCGTTGCATTTCCCGCCTGGTTTTTCGACTGGCCTATGATTCTCATTGCCATAGGTTTATTATCCGGGCTGCAAAATAATTTCAGAAACAGGGGCTGGTTCATCCTTATATTTCTTGGTACCGTTTATTTAATGCATGATAATATGGCTGGCTGGAACTTACACCGCTTTATCTGGCCTGTAGCACTTATTGTATTTGGTTTCTTTTTTCTTGCAAAAAGAAACAGTTGTTCAAACCGCAGAAGAAATCGTGACTTTCCCGGATCAGCACCGCAGGGTAATGAGCCCTTCTCCGCAAATGTTGATGATGATAGTAATGAGTTCATAGATTATAACACTTTTATGGGAAGCATTAAAAAAAAGATTGTGTCT
>JBAQJB010000529.1:0-3276 GCA_049289155.1 Chitinophagaceae bacterium | reverse complement strand
CCAGTGTCCTTGCCATTTACGTAGTAATGTTCCGAGCGAAGATTACCATTATTATAAAATACTTTTCCGAAACCCTCTTTTATTCCGTCTTTGTAATTTCTCTCAATGTTAAGTTGTCCGCTGTCGTAGAACTCTTGTAAAGTTCCATTCTTCAATTTATTCGTCCAGTATGAAATATGTTGAATGTTTCCGTTGTCGAAATAGGTTGTAAGTTTTCCATTGCCGGCAACTATAAGTGGTATTCCGTCTTCTGTCCAGTAGTTAATAATTTCAAGATTGTAGGTGTCAAGTGAAAACCAATTGCCTTGCGAGGAAATGGCTTCATATTTTATTTGTCCGTTATCATAATATTCAGTCCAAATGCCAATTGGTTTTCCATTGTCGTCATACTCTCCTTTGGAAAACACCTTTCCGTTTTCGTGATAAAAAGTCCAATTGCCAACCTGAACGTCTCCATTTACGAAGCCTTCACAATCAATTTGTCCGTTTGGATAATGTGTCTTAGTTGGTGTCATTAAAATGGCTTATAACACTTAGAAAAGTATCCGAAAAGCCCCCTTTGAAAGCCCCGCATTAAAAATTACTCTGCGGGGCTTTGCGGTATACTTTTGGGTTGACCGATGTCGCCGTAAACTTGCTATTGGGTACAAAGTATCAACCGGTTCTTTTCTGTCATGTCGATTTTAAAATAAATTCCGTTTTCAAAAAATGTTCTTTCAATAATTCTAATTCATTCACCATCTTTTGGAGATTAAAAGTAGTATTTTTCTTTTGTTTTTGCACTTTATTCTTATTTCATAAACATACCTTTCCTGTTATCCCGCAAATGCGTGATTGCCATTTTTTCAGTAAAAAAAATCATCAGCAATTTGTTTTATCCATCGTCCGCCGGTTGGCGGACAAGTTCTCCTTTCTTCCAGGGAAAAAATATTTTTACCAGTACCAATGTTTTGTTTTTACAACGAGGGCATTCATTCATGTCAATGCCAAAGCGTTCCAGCATGCGGACTTGCAAAGGGATTTTTACTAACCCTTTATGCAAAGGCAACTTCATTTTTTTGAGCACTTCATTAATGCGCTGACGACGATTTCTGTTAGCCACATATCCGTAGGTTCTTATTTTGGTAAACCTTGCCGGTAATATGTGCTGTTCAAAACGGCGGATGAACTCACTGCCTGCAAGTATCATTTGTTTTTGCTTACCCTCATCAGCATAATCTTTATAATCAAAAGTTACAGTATCATCTTCATCATTGATACTAACTATCCGGTGATTACTGATGGCTACTTTATGTGTATATCTCCCAAGGTATTCAATCACCGCATGAGGGCCGCCAAACGGTGCTTTGGCATATACTACCCATTTTTTTTGATACAGTAAATTAAAGAGTTGTTTGCTGTCTGTATTTTCGGGCATTGCGACTTCTCCTTTTTTAATCATTTGCTGTAATGCCTGTAAAAATTTTGTCCTGTAAACGATACTCATTGCTTTTACCGGAAATAAAAAAAGCCATGTGCTTTTAGTAGCTTCTTTCCAATCATTATCACCTGTAATGCCGCCATCACTTACAATACAATGAATGTGCGGATGGAAACTGAGTTGTTGTCCCCAGGTATGCAGCACACTGATAATCCCCGGTGTAGCGCCCAGGTATTTTACATCTTTTGCGAATGTGAGCAGCGTTTGTGCAGAAGCATCGAACAATAGTTTATACAAAAGTTTACGATGTCCCATCACCAAACTATTGAGTTCGTGAGGCAAGGTAAATACTACGTGATAATATTTTACCGGAAGCAGTTCCTGCATGCGGGCTTCTATCCACTCTTGCTTTTTTATGGCTCCGCAGTTAGGGCAATGCCTGTTCCTGCAACTATGATACTGATATTTTATATGTCCGCATTCTTTGTTATCACATTTATAAACATGATAGCCGAGTGCTGCGGTACGGCAGGTTTTTATTCGTTGCAACACACCAGCTACATGCGTATTTTCATTGCATGGCAAACCATGTTTTTGTAACAGTTGTTGCACCGTTGCCCGCGGTGCTGTATAAGATAACATGATACATCATTTTAAATTTTGATTAATGATGTTATTATCTTTTGCCACCAGCAAAGCATCAAAAGGATTTACAATCTCGTCTATGCGCCGGGAGGTCAGGTGCATATACCTCATGGTAGTTTGCAGGTTGGTGTGGCCCAGCAGTTCTTTAATAGTATAAAGGTCTGTTCCGGTATCTAAAAGGTGAGTGGCAAAACTATGGCGTATGGTATGTATGGTGTAGTGCTTGCTTTCAAGCCCAACTTTTACTAATGCTTGTTGCATCAGATGCTGTATACTGCGTACGCTGTATCTTTTGCCAGGCCTGTATCCGTTGAAGAGATACTCTTTGGGTTTATAAATAAGATAGTAGGCTCTGAGTTCCAGAAGTACCTGTTCGGACATAATAGTAAAACGGTCTTTGGCACCTTTGCCCTGCACTATTTTGATGCGCATGCTCTTTGAATCAATATCCGCTATTTTGCAATTAGCTATCTCACTTACCCGCATACCGGTACTGTAGAGCATCATCAGAATAGTGCGGTGCTTAATATTTTGCACGCCATCAATGAGCTTCATCACTTCTTCTGTTGACATTACTGAAGGAAGTGTAGTGGAAGGGCGGGGATAAATAACAGTAGGGATTGCATAAGGGCGCCTGGCCACATGACGCATAAAAAAGGAAATACTTTGGGCAGACATTCTGCATTTTACCCGGCTGCAACCAAGCGTTTTACTCAGGTACAGCAAATATCCCATGAGCATATCTTCTGTAAAATCCATTGGATTTACATCAGGATAATAAACAAAAATAAAACGAAGTTCTGCCAGGTAATTGCGAATGGTGTGCGGGCTGTAATGGCCGATAGATAAATACTGATTAGTTTTTTCCAATGCCGCAACGGCTTGCTGGCTTAGTGATTTTTTTTTCCATGACTTAATAGTTTTTTATGATTAGAAAATAAACTACAAGTTAGGAAAGAATCAAAACTCATCGCCTGGATAGGCGATGTTGGTTCAACACACAAATATATGCTATAAATAAACCTTTCAAAAAAATTCAAACCCCTGGAAATCATGGTATAAATTATATACATTTTATATTGGTTGATGTATCTTCCATTGTGTCGTGAAGCAAAGCAACCTGGACAGCAAAACCCAAATTGAAATTGTCGGAATGGGATGAAGCGATTATTATTTCCATAGCAACATTGCTTACATGCACAACATAGGGA
>JBAQJB010000528.1:0-1539 GCA_049289155.1 Chitinophagaceae bacterium | reverse complement strand
AATACATGAAAAATTAATTTTCATTATTTGTTGAATCAAAACTGCCTCATGCTTAAATTTACTGACAATAATAAAATCAAATTCCCGCTTATCTAAAACGGCAAATCATCTTCCGCACTGGAATTATTTCCACCACCGGTTTCTGCAGGCATACTCCTGTTGTCGTTGTAGGAAGGGCTTTCATCGCTTCCGCCGGAACTTTTACTGCCCAGCAATTGCACACTGAACACACGTAAGCTCAATGACGCGCCCTGTTTCCCATCGGCAGTTGTATAGGTCCTGAGATCAGGCGTGCCTTCTGCATATACCTGCGTACCTTTTTTTAAATAAGGCGAAATAGCCGTCCTGTCTGTCCAGTAAGCACATTCCACCCACACTGTTTTATCTTTTTGATTGCCCTGTGCATCCTTAAATTTCTCCGTATGTGCTACGCTAAAATTGATCACAGTTTTTCCATTTACATTATTCACGGTGCAATCTTTTCCAAGATTGCCTATTACTTGTAGCTTTATCATGACTTAATTTTTATTTTGTACAAAATACAAATTTTCTTTTTAAAAAACAATAGTAACCATTTTTTGAAAGCAAATTATTTTTTCATTTAAATAAAAATTATTTTTCCTGTTTCATAATTTCTTACTTTACAGCATTCATTTTTCAATCAAAATTATTCGTGTATGGGAAGGCTGGAAATCAAAAAGCAACCAAAAAAATATGACGCCATTATTGTTGGATCCGGCGCCGGTGGCGGCATGGCGGCATATATTTTATCCAAAGCAGGATTGAAAGTATGCTTGCTGGAAGCAGGCCCGAATTATGACCCGGCTATCAATTCTGCACAGTTAAAAAATCCCTGGGAATCGCCCCGCCGTGGTGCCAGTACTAAATTTCGCCCCTTCGGAGATTTTGATGGTTGCTATTGGGGCTGGGAAATAGATGGCGAACCTTATACACATGTCAATGGTACAAAATGGGATTGGTGGCGTGCCCGTATGGTGGGCGGCCGCACGAATCACTGGGGCAGGATATCGCTGCGCTTTGGCCCGCGCGATTTTAAAAGAAAAAGTATTGACGGGTTGGGAGAAGACTGGCCAATAACCTATGATGAAGTAAAACCTTTTTATGACAGGGTGGAAGCATTGATCGGGGTGTTTGGAACCAATGAGGGTTTGCCCAATGACCCGGATGGCGTTTTTCTTCCACCACCTAAACCACGCTTACATGAACTGATGATAAAAAAATCCGGGGAAAGTTTGAACATCCCGGTAATTCCATCCCGCTTATCCATTCTCACAAAAAAAATAAATGATGACCGCGGCGTATGTTTTTATTGCGGGCAATGCAACAGGAGTTGTAAAGTGTATGCAGATTTCTCTTCTTCATCTGTTTTGGTAAAACCCGCGCTGGCAACAGGTAATATGGATCTGTTTACAAATTCGATGGTGCGCGAAGTGAATACCAATGCGGAAGGAAAAGCAACCGGCGTATCCTATATTAATAAAGATGACCTGCAGGAATACCAGGTAGAAGGCCGCGTTG
>JBAQJB010000527.1:0-4932 GCA_049289155.1 Chitinophagaceae bacterium | reverse complement strand
CAATTGCCTTCTGTGACCATCACTTCTGATGCGGGAAATGGAATTGGTTATACCGGCATTCGCATTCGCGGAACGGATGCAACAAGAATAAATGTTACACTGAATGGGATTCCCTACAATGATGCGGAAAGCCAGGGCACTTATTTCGTGGACATACCGGATATTTTTTCTTCGGCGGGTTCTATCCAGGTGCAGCGGGGGATTGGTACATCCACCAATGGTGGCGGAGCTTTCGGT
The DNA here is from genome assembly GCA_049289155.1 of Chitinophagaceae bacterium. Classification (GTDB taxonomy): domain Bacteria; phylum Bacteroidota; class Bacteroidia; order Chitinophagales; family Chitinophagaceae; genus JAFDXJ01. Next base: position 4,695 of record JBAQJB010000527.1, on the reverse strand, counting down.
GCAACCATCAATCTTTTTACCAATGATTTTATTGATAGTGCGTATACAGAAATTTCCAATACATATGGATCATTCAATACCTGGCGCAACAGCATTAAAGCAGGTACCGGGTTATTGCACAAACATTTTACAGCGGATGTCCGGCTTAGCCGCATTTCCAGTGATGGATTTATTGACCGTGCTGCAAGTAATTTACAATCGTTGTATTTTTCTATGGCATATATTAATGATAAGACTTCTTTGCGTTTTAATTTTATCAGTGGTAAAGAAAAAACTTACCAGGCATGGTATGGCGTGCCTGGAGATTTATTAAAAACAGATCCCACATATAACCCTGCCGGCATGGAAAAACCCGGCGCACCTTATGATAATCAAACGGACAATTATCAGCAAGACCATTACCAGTTATTTTATAATCAAAAAATAAGCACTCGCACAGATTTTAATATTGCTACATTTCTTACGCGTGGTAAAGGTTATTATGAAGAATACAAAGCTGGCCAATCTTATGCGGATTATAATTTACCCAATGTGATTGTTGGAAATGATACGATCTATACAACCGATCTCGTTCGCCGGAGATGGTTGGATAATTATTTTTACGGGCAAATTTTTTCAGTACAAAATCACACTGCGAAAAGTGATTTTACTATTGGTGGAAGCTGGTCACAGTACAATGGAAAACATTTTGGCGAAGTGATTTGGGCAGAGAATTCGGCGCCGAAAGATTTTGAGTATTACCGTTTCCCCGCCACAAAAACAGATTATGCAGTGTATGGTAAATGGTTGTATAAATTAAACAATCAGTGGAGTATATTCAATGATGTGCAATACCGGCATGTGCGCTATGAAATGGATGGCTTTGAAGACAATCCAACATTGTATATCAACCGGCAATTTAATTTTATCAATCCCAAAACCGGTATTAGTTTTAATAATCCAAAAATGCACGCATATTTAAGTTATGCTTTAGCGGGCAAGGAACCGAACCGCGATGATTTTGAAGCATCATTAACCGAACAGCCAAAACCAGAATACCTGCATGATTTTGAAGCGGGGTTTGATAAAAAGATAAATCATTTTTCTTTGGGCGCCACTTTATATTACATGTTGTACAAAGACCAGTTGGTATTGACGGGAAAAATAAATTCGGAAGGAAGTTATACGCGGGTGAATGTGCCCAAGAGTTACAGGCTGGGTCTTGAATTAACGGGTGCAGCACAAATCTATAACTGGCTGGAAGTCCGTGCCAATACCACTTTCAGCCGAAATAAAATAAAAAACTTTACAGAATACATTGATGATTATGATGATGGCACACAGCAAATCATACACCATTCAAATAAAGATATTTCTTTTTCACCTGCTATAGTGAGTATGTTATCTGTTGGTATAAAACCAGCTAACAATTTGTATATTTCATTGGACAGCAAATATGTTGGCCTGCAGTATTTAGACAATACACAAAACGTTGCACGCTCGCTAAAAGCATATTTTAATGAAGATGTTCGCTTCGCATATAACCCACGCTTACATATTTTCTCTGCCTGCACAATTGTATTACAAATCAATAATGTGTTGAATCATATTTACGAAAGCAATGGCGCTACGTATCCCTATATTTATGATACAAAACTGGTGAATGATAATTATTATTATCCCATGGCAGGAACCAATTTTTTATTGGGGTTGAATGTAAAGTTTTGATGGAAGAAAAATTATGTAGGATTTGGAGATGTAGGATGCAGGATTTTTTGATTTCGATGTAAAAATATTAATTTATTTTTGGTTGCCAGCATTTGTTTTTCATGGAATCGTCCCTTGTGCCTGCCCCTACGTTGTAGTGGGTCACTCGCTTGTACTTTCTGTACTTTGGGCAACAAGTTTTATAAATACTTCTCTTAAACTTTTTTTCACTTCACAAAAAATAATTTTGTTATACCCAATAACTTTCTTATATATTTACTTAGCAATTTCTTTTTCTTAACACTGATTGCGATCCCGATAATTTAGATGATGACGAATAAATATCCATTATAAAAATTTTAAAAAAAAGTTATGAAAAATATATTCAAAATATCTATTCCATTTTTTATATTTAGTTTCTGCACATTACAAGCATTTTCACAGGCAGGGACTTTAGATCCAACATTTGGAAGTGGAGGAATAGTTAAGGCCGAAAATTATTTTGCCTCAGGAAATTCGTCTGTAATTCAAAGCGATGGCAAAATTGTGGTAACTGGTAATGGCTATGGTTATGTAATTTTAATTAGTAGGTTTAATCCTGATGGGAGCAATGATGAAAGTTTTGGATCAGATGGTAAAATGCTTTATAATTTTGATGATAAAGCCACAGAAGGAAGATGCATTACATTACAAAATGATGGAAAGATATTAGTTGCAAGCAATTATATTACACAAACTGGTAAAGATGTAGTTATAATGCAATGCGAAACAAATGGAATGCTTGATAGTAGTTTCGGTGAAAATGGACTCGCATTTTTACATGTTGATGCCTTAAATTTAGTTGCCGCTTTAAAAGTACAACAAGATGGAAAAATTTTAATATCGGGGGATGTACGTAGTTCTCAATTTGATCAAAAGCGGACATTTCTCTTCCGTTTAAATACTGATGGCAGTAAAGATGAAACTTTTGGAGATGCCGGGATTGTCATTAATAATTATTCAAATGCTTCTTCAAATAAGGGATTGGTAATACGGCCTAACGGAAAACTAATAATGGGCGTTCTTTATAATATTAATGGATCTCAGTCCACCTACGAACTTCAAAGTTTTAATACGGATGGAAGTGTAGATGTTTCTTATGGAACGGATGGAATTGCAAAATTTATTTTCGGTGAAGGACAAGGTGGCCTTTGGAATACGGATTTGTATGCAATAGCACTCCAGGAAGATGGTAAAATTGTTTGCACAGGTACAAGTGGCAAGGATAATGTAATTGCAATGGCAGTTTGCAGATTTAAAGCTGATGGAAGTATAGATGAAAATTTTGGTGAAAATGGTGGAACTATTATTCCTTATTATGGAGAACCAGAAAATCGTGATATTACAGTACAACCTGACGGTAAAATCATTACTGTCGGTGATATACAAGAATTCATTACTGAACCAGGTAAATTATTATTAACACGACTCTTAGAAAATGGTAATCTGGATCCTTCTTTTGGGAATAATGGAATTTCCGCGACAATAATTGACTCAATAGATGGACAAGTTGGACAAAATGTTCATCTACTTTCTGAAAACAAAATTTTAGTCACAGGAACAGCTGGCCCGGGTACACATATTTATCTCGCCCGTTTCAACAACGATCCCATTCTCGCCGCCAATTTCAAAGAAATAAAAGCCGCACAAAATAATGACGCCATCACCATCACCTGGCAAACACTCAATGAAAGTGGTACAAAATCTTTTACTGTTGAAAGAAGTGGTAATGCAAATAATTATGTCGGCATCAATACAGTTCCTGCAAAAGGCGTTGCAAGTAATTATAGTTATACAGATAAAAATCCCCTGGATGGAATTAGCTATTACAGAATAAGAGAAAACGCGGCCAATGGTACCAATACTTTCAGCCCGGTTGTAAAAATGGTATTTAATTCTACTGGTGTTATTTCATTGTATCCAAACCCTGCAAAAAATACAGTAACTGTAAAAGGTTTAAATAAAAATAATACTGCTGTTATAAAAATAACTGACATGCAGGGCAGAGAAATTTCAAGTCAGAATTTTACACAAAGCAGTTCTGCAATTTTAAATATCAGGGCGCTGGCTCAAGGCACTTATTTTGTGCAGGTAGCGCAGGAAGGGAAAGTTGTAAGACTAAAATTGATTAAAGAATAATTAAGCGAACAGATAACAACGAAAAGTGAAAAGTTTGGAACCGGCTCCTGGTTTTTAACTTTTCACTGTTCGCTTTTCGTTTTATTTATAATTCATCTGCGAAAATCTGCGCCATCTGCGGGAAATATTGTCCCGTTGATGACGCAAAAAAACAAAAGGATATTGTCACAAAACCTTACAACTAAAATGAAATAAAAAAATCACCAACAAGAAAGTAATGCCGACAGATCCTGTGGCTCAAACCGAAACCCCAAACAACAAACACCCCTATTTCTCATTCCTGAAAACTATATTCCCGTCAAATACATCCACCAGCATCGGGAAATTCCTGTTTACATCGCCCGCAAGAATTTTTTTACTCAATTGATTAACGATTCCTTTTTGTATCAATCGTTTTAATGGCCTTGCGCCAAACTGTGGATCATAGCCATTTTCCACGAGATAATCTACCAGGTAATCGGAAAATTCGAGATCAATTCCATTTTCCAATAACAGGTTATGCAATTGTTTCAATTGGATTTTTATAATTCCACGTATTTCTTTTTTCAATAAAGGATGGAACATGATGATCTCATCAATACGGTTTAAAAATTCCGGCCGTATTGTTTGTCGCAACAAAGCCATCACTTCCACTTTTGTTTTTTCTTCAACCTCTTCTATATTTTTTTCATCCACATTTTCAAATGCATCCTGTATAATATGACTGCCGAGGTTGCTCGTCATAATAATGATCGTATTTTTAAAATTCACAATGCGTCCTTTATTATCTGTGAGCCGCCCATCATCCAATACCTGTAACAACACATTGAAAACATCGGGATGCGCTTTTTC
>JBAQJB010000526.1:0-2553 GCA_049289155.1 Chitinophagaceae bacterium | reverse complement strand
TCCTGATTTTTGTATGATCAAAATCAATTCCTGAACTTCTAGTTTCGGCGGAAAATTTTATAAAAGTTGGATGTTCAATATTATAATCCAAAGGATTTATACCCGCTAATTCAATGATTGATTTTCCTTCCGGTGTTTCATCTGACATAGAACTTAAAACGATTGATTTGAGGAATTGCTTTTCATTAATCCCATTTGCAGGAAAAAAATTCGTTGCTTTCCTGTTTCCAATAGTGATCGTTCCTGTTTTGTCTAATAACAATACATCTATATCACCTGCAGTTTCCACTGCTTTCCCACTTTTGGTAATTACGTTTGCTCTTAATGCTCTGTCCATTCCTGCAATACCGATGGCAGATAATAAACCGCCGATAGTTGTAGGAATTAAACAAACAAACAAAGAAATAAATGCTGCAATAGTGATAGGTGTTTTCGCATAATCACCAAAAGGCTTTAATGTAACTGTAACTATTATAAACACTAATGTAAAGCCTGCCAATAAAATGGTCAATGCAATTTCATTGGGCGTTTTCTGCCTTGATGCACCTTCTACCAATGCAATCATTTTATCTAAAAAACTTTCACCGGCTTCAGTAGTTACTTTCACTTCAATTCTATCACTTAATACTTTTGTTCCGCCGGTAACACTGCTTTTATCCCCCCCTGCTTCACGGATTACAGGAGCGCTTTCTCCCGTGATAGCACTTTCATCAATAGTCGCCAACCCTTTAATAATTTCACCATCAGAAGGAATTATATCGCCTGCTTCACATAAAAAAATATCACCTTTTTTTAATTGGGAAGATGGGACAATTTTTATTTCGTTCACATACATTTCACCGACTACCTGTATCCACCTGGCTGGTGTTTCTTCCCTTGTTTTTCGAAGACTGTCTGCCTGTGCTTTTCCTCTTGCTTCGGCAATGGCTTCCGCAAAATTGGCAAAGAGTAAAGTAATAAGAAGAACGGCCGTTACTATAATATTGTATGCAAGGTTACCCTGGTCAGTTTCTCCGGTTGCAATCCATACACAAACACCTGCCATTACCAAAGTACCTAACCATACGGTAAACATGACCGGGTTGCGAAACATTTTTGCCGGACTTAATTTAAAGAAAGATTGCTTCAGCGCTTCATTTATCAATGATGATTGAAACAGTTTATTATTTGTATTTCGTTTCATATTTAATCTTATTAATAAATTGAAAAATATTCCGAGATAGGACCTAAGGCTAATGCCGGAAAGAATGACAACGCTGCCACTATTGCAATGACTGCAAACACCATTAAGCCAAATGTGGCGGTATCGGTTTTTAATGTTCCTGCACTTTCAGGAATGTATTTTTTACTGGCCAGGCTGCCTGCAATAGCAACCGGCCCAATAATAGGCAGGTATCTTGCAATCAACATCACGATGCCACAGGCAATATTCCAGAATGGCGTATTATCACCCAGGCCTTCAAAACCACTTCCATTGTTGGCACTTGATGAGGTGAACTCATACAACATTTCACTGAAACCGTGATAACCCGGATTGTTTAGCCAGCCTGCATACGCAGTAGGATCATTCACATATAAATGGCTGGCAATAGCAGTGCCTGCAAGAATTAATAAGGGATGCAGTAAAGCAATAATCATTGCGATTTTCATTTCTCTCGCTTCAATTTTTTTACCAAGAAATTCTGGCGTTCTTCCTACCATTAATCCACTTATAAAAACTGCCAGGATAATGAAAATGTAAAAATTTAAAAAACCTACTCCCACTCCCCCATAAAAGCAATTTACCATCATACCCAATAAAGCAAACATGCCTGAAAGTGGTGTAAGACTGTCGTGCATTGCATTTACGGAACCATTACTGGTAACTGTTGTATTGATTGCCCAATAAGCAGAAGCCGCTGAACCAAACCTCACTTCTTTTCCTTCCATGCTTCCCATGTTTTGACTGATACCCATTTTTGTAATTGCTGGATTTCCATTCATTTCATTGATCACTGTTGGTATCACCAGCAATAAAAAACCAATGGTCATCACACCAAAAATTGTCCAGGCTAATCTTCTTCTTTTCAAAACATAACCTAATGAAAAAATTAGTGCAATAGGAATTAAGAAAATGGAAATGGTTTCTATTATATTGGTAAAGTAACTTGGGTTTTCCAATGGATGTGCCGAGTTGGGTCCGAAAAAGCCACCGCCATTTGTGCCTAATTGTTTAATAGCAACAAAAGCAGCTACCGGTCCACGGCTTACATGCACTGTGTCGCCTTGTAAATTGGTGATAGTGTCTTTTCCCGCAAAAGTCATAGGTGTGCCGTTGAAAACTAATAGCATTGCAACTACTATTGCAATAGGGAATAAAATCCGGGTGCAACTTCTTACAAACAGAAAATAAAAATTGCCCAACTTATCTGTTGATTTTTCCTTCATCGCAAATAACACAACCGCGGCTATTGCTATCCCACAACCAGCACTAATAAACTGGAAAAGCATTAGGATAAGTTGCCCTAAATATGAAAGCCCTGTTTCGCCAGAGTAATGTTGCAGATTGGTATT
>JBAQJB010000525.1:0-7263 GCA_049289155.1 Chitinophagaceae bacterium | reverse complement strand
AAAGCTAAAAACATATATGGGCAAAATAGATTCTATTAATTTAAGGGATACTGTTGTCCGCACTTTCCAGGGGCAACTGGTAATTATTCCAAACAAAGAAGTCTATCAAAACCCGATTGAAAATTATACACAACTCGGCAAACGCAGGCTGGATATCACTGTGGGCGTGTCTTACGGCGATGATCTTGAAAAAGTGCAGCGGGTAACTTTGGATGCGGTAAAAAATATTGACGGGCTTTCGAAAGATGATGAGACTACATTTTTTTACAAAGAATTTGGTGATAGTTCCATTAATTTTCTCTTACGGTTATGGTTGAATTCCCCGGAGCAATCCGTCTATTGGACTGCAGGCCACCAGGCCATCATGCGCATTAAAAAAGCATTTGATGAAAATGATATCATGATCCCATTCCCGATACGCACGTTGGACTTTGGCATCAAAGGTGGCGTATCATTAAGTGAGTCACCCATTCAGTCGGGAAAATAATCAATCAAACCGGGATGTATAAAAAATCGCCAATTCTTTATAATACTAATCCATCAAATAAATATTGGTAGTTTTACGCAGGAAAAACTGAACTTTAAAAAATGAACTATTTAAAACCGCTTGTTGTTTTCATACTCTTTTTTTTCACTACTTTGTTTGCAAATGCGCAAGCGCCGAAAGACACCATTAGCTCCAAACAAAATGATTCGCTGAACGCAGTTGTATTAAGGAATTATAAAGCAAAGCTGGCAGAGATTGAAAACCAGCGTTTGCAGGATTCTGTAAAAAAAGCAGCGCTCGTGGTGGAACTCAATTCATTAAAGACCACGGATAATTTAAAGAAAGAAGAATTACAAAAAGAATTGCTGGATATCCAAAGCCGGGACAGTGAAAGGCTGGCACAGAAAAAAATACAAATTGATTCACTGCGACACATTACAAAAGGATATCCTGTAATGGGTTTTTTCAATGATACACTGTTTTATGTGTACAGCAAATTAGGAAGTTTCACTTCAAAAGATCGCGCAGTAGCCATTACCAAAAAAGTGCATGACCTCGCAGATAATTTTTTATTCAGAACGGATTCCCTTAAAGTCATTCCGGCTGAAACCACCGTGGACATTGCTTTTGGCACGATCATAATTTCCAGCATTTCTGAAAACGATGCATTGTGGAATAACTCCACCCCGGAAGAACTGGCACAAAAATATAAAACGATCATTGGTGATGCCGTCATACATTATAAATCTGAAACGAGTTTTACTACCTTACTGAAAGAGATTGGCCTGGCTTTATTGGTCATACTCATCATCATTTTTTTAATCCGCTATCTCGATAAATTTTTTAAATGGACCGCTAAAAAAATTGAACTACAGGAAGGAAAGAGGCTGAAAGGAATTAAAATAAAAAACTATACACTATTTGATGCAAAACGCGAAGTGAACGCATTACTCTCTGCCAATACAATTATAAAATGGTTTTTCATTATACTCGCCATTTATATAGCGCTTCCTATTTTATTTGGCATATTTCCCTGGACAAAAAATTTTGCTGAAACTTTATTCGGCTATATTCTTGATCCGATAAAAGGCATTGCATTAAGTCTTTGGAATTACCTGCCCAAGTTAATTACAATCATCGTCATTATATTTTTCTTCCGCTATGTTTTCCGCGGTTTACATTTTTTAAAACTCGAAATAGAACGGGGTGCTTTACATATTCCCGGCTTTTATAAAGACTGGGCAAATCCAACGTATCAAATAATCCGGGTATTGATTTTTGCTTTTATGGTCATCGTAATCTGGCCCTATTTACCTGGCAGTAATTCGGCTGTATTCCAGGGTGTGTCAGTATTCCTGGGGTTTTTATTCACCTTTGGTTCTGCAGGATCTTTGTCCAATTTAGTGGCTGGCTTTATCCTCACGTATATGCGTTTATTTAAGATAGGTGACCGTGTAAAGATCGGTGAACAAACAGGTGACGTGATCGAAAAATCTTTACTAGTGACACGCATTCGCACAATTAAAAATGAAATTATTTCTATACCTAATTCCAATGTGATGAATGCGCATACTATTAATTACAGCAGTGATGCGCCGGATAAAGGATTGATTGTGCATACAACTGTTACGATCGGTTATGATGTGCCCTGGAAAGATATGCACCAGGCATTGATAGATGCAGCACTAAAAACAGAGGATATCCTCGAACAACCATTACCATTCGTATTGCAGACCAGCCTTGAAGATTTTTATGTTTCCTATCAAATCAATGCATACACCAGGGAACCTAATAAACAAGCTGTGATCTATTCCAACCTGCATCAAAATATACAGGATGTTTGCAATGAAAGAGGCATTGAAATCATGTCACCGCATTATCGTGCAAACCGGGATGGAAACAATACTACGATTCCTGCAGACTATTTACCGAAAGACTATACAGCGCCGGGTTTCAATATTAATGTAAAGAAAGAAGACGATAAGAAAACGGAATAATTTTTATAAAAAAAATCAATGCATTTAATTATATGAGCCTTCAAGAATTTTTGTCATTTAAAATTTTAGAAATCGGTAAATTTGATTTAACCGTTTCTCAACTCCTGGTATTCTTTGCATTTCTTGTGTGTGTTATTATTTTCCTGAAGTTCATCCGGAAAATGATCTATCGTTCCAAACGATTTGATGTTGCTAAGAAATACGCCATCTACAGTTTAATCAAATATGTAATTGTCGTCATTTCAGTTGTATATGCGTTACGGATTTTTGGCCTGGATATAACTTTATTGTTTGGCGCCGGGGCCGCTTTACTGGTGGGTATTGGACTGGGTTTGAAAGATTTATTCAGTGATTTTATTTCCGGAATAATCATTCTTATTGATTCATCCATCAAAGTAGATGATGTGATCGATGTAAACGGGCTGGTTTGCCGCGTTCAGGAAATTAATTTGCGCACTACAACTGTTCTCACCAGGGAACAAAATTATATAATCCTTCCAAACAGTGATCTTACAAGGCATCAGTTAATCAACTGGACACATAGTGCAGCGGCTTCCAGGTTTTCCATTAAAGTTGGTGTGGATTATAAATCTGATATCAAATTAGTAATGCGTTTATTAAAAGAAGCCGCGGAAGAACAAAAAGATATTCTCCGGGAACCCGTGCCATCCGTGCGTTTCCAGGATTATGGCGAGTCCTCACTCGACTTCGCCCTGATGTTTTGGTCAGAAGAAGTCTTTCGGGTTGAAAATATAAAAAGTGAAATACGCGTGCGCATCTTTGAGAAATTTACGCAAAATAAAATTAATATTCCGTTTCCCCACCGGGTCATTCACATAAATAAAGATACTGATGGATGAAAAAATAAAAGCGCTTTTGTTTAATCCCGTTGTGGGCAGAATTGCAACCATCTTCATAGGCATTGCCATTATCTGGATGATCGTAAAAGCGTTGCAAAAAAGATTATTTTCAAAAATAAAAGATAGCGACAGCCGTTACCGTGCAAAAAAATTTGGCACATTCGCCGGTTATATTCTCACCATTGTATTGCTGATTATTGTATTCAGTGATAAGCTTCAGGGCCTTACTGTTGCACTTGGTGTGGCTGGCGCAGGCATCGCTTTTGCCCTACAGGAAGTGATCGCATCTTTCGCGGGCTGGCTGGCCATTATGTTTGGCGGGTTTTATAAAACCGGTGACAGGGTGCAGCTCGGTGGAATCAAAGGAGATGTAATGGATATAGGTGTTTTGCGCACTACGGTTATGGAAACCGGTGAATGGGTAGATGGCGATTTATACAATGGCCGCATCGTATTGATTGCAAATAGTTTTATATTTAAATCGCCTGTTTTTAATTATTCCGGTGACTTTCCATTCTTATGGGACGAAATAAAAATACCCATTCAATATGGAAGCGATTATGATAAAGTGACCCAAATTTTATTGAACGCCGGAAATCATATTGCCGGCGATTTAACAACAGCATCCAGGGAAACCTGGAAGTCGCTTCAACATAAATTCAAATTGGAAGATGCACAAACAGAGCCAATGGTCTCACTCATCGCCAATGATAACTGGGTAGAATTTACACTTCGTTTTGTGGTTAGTTATAATAAAAGACGCGCCACAAAAACTGCATTGTTTACAAATATTTTAAAAGCCGTTGATGCTTCAAAGGGTACTATAAAATTTGCTTCCGCTACGTTCCAACTCGTAGACCCTTCCGAATTAAACGTACATATCAACAATAAATAATGGACATTTTTCACCTCATTTCTATTCTCATCGTTTTATCAGCAGGATTTGCATATATCAATTTTCGTTTTTTAAAATTACCGAATGTTATTGGGCTGATGCTGGTTTCGCTTATTTTTTCCATCGTCATTTTAATCAGCGGTTATTTTTTCCCGGCCTTCAAAACAGCGATCACTGTTCGGTTCCAGAGTATCAACTTCAGTGAATTACTATTGGAAGGCATGCTTAGTTTTATGTTGTTCGCAGGCGCGATACACATCAAATTGCAAGATCTGAAAAAAGAAAGATTGAGTATCATTTTGTTTTCAACCATCAGTGTTTTATTGAGTACATTCATTGTGGGATTTGTCGCATATTATCTTTTACATGCAATGGGTTTACAAATTGATTTAAAAAGCGCTTTTCTTTTTGGCGCACTCATTTCTCCCACAGACCCCATTGCAGTGATGAGCATTTTAAAAACCGCCGGCATTTCCAAATCTTTGGAAACGAAGATTGCGGGAGAATCTTTGTTTAATGATGGCGTGGCTGTGGTAATTTTTATTACCATTTATCAACTCTCTCTTCCCGGGGCGAAATTAGATGCGGGAAACATTGCATTATTATTTACACAAGAAGCAGTCGGTGGCCTGTTAATGGGGCTGGCTTTGGGTTTTCTTGGTTACAAATTAATGGCAAGCATTGATAATTACCAGGTAGAAGTGTTGATTACACTTGCGATCGTGATGGGTGGTTATACACTCGCATCGCAAATACATGTTTCCGGCCCTTTGGCCATGGTTGCCGCAGGACTTGTAACAGGCAACCGTGGAAAAACGCATGGCATGTCAGATATCACACGTGAATACATTGATAAATTCTGGGAATTAATAGATGAAATTTTAAACGCCGTATTATTTGTTTTGATCGGCCTCGAACTCCTTGTCATCGAAACATACACGCTTGTGATCGTCGCAGGATTTATTTTAATTTTAGTAGTCCTTATAACCCGTTTTATTTCCATCTGGATTCCATCCATTGCCATCCGGCGACGAGAAAAAATAACGCGGCCTACCTTGTATATCCTTACCTGGGGCGCATTACGGGGTGGCATCTCCATTGCACTTGCCCTATCCATGGATCCTTCCATGTACCGGGATGTGTGGGTGACCATCACGTTCATCATCGTTTGTTTTTCTATCCTGGTGCAGGGATTAACGATTGGAAAATTTGCCCAAAAAGTCCGCGGGTAAGTTTATTTTCAAATCGTTAAAAATATTTTGTTTAAGTTTTTTTCTATATATTTGAACAAAATGAACAACTTCTCCATATCAGATATGTCCAGGTATTCGGGTATTTTACCCCATACTATCCGCATTTGGGAACAGCGTTACCGCACCTTAAAACCCAAACGTTCTGAAGGGAATACAAGGTATTATGATGGCAACCAGTTGCGCCGGCTATTAAACATTGTGAGCCTGATGGAAGACGGGTACAAAATTTCCGGGCTGAGCGCACTGAAAGATGCAGACATCCAGGAAATGATTTTGGAAAAAGAAAGTATTCATGCGGAAACGCCTTTCAAACATTATATCGTTCAATTAATTTCCGCAGGATTAAATTATGATGAATTACAATTTGAAAAAACGTTTGCTTCCTGCATTGCACGCTTTGATTTCAAGGGAACATATATCAATATCATTTGCCCTATGCTCCAGCAGGTTGGTATCTTGTGGAGTTGTGAAAAGGCATTACCACCCCAGGAACATTTTTTAAGCAATCTATTACGCCAAAAAATTTTTAGCGCTATCAATGCATTACCTCCCGCTACAAAATCAAAAAATACATGGTTACTGTTTTTACCGGAAGATGAATACCATGATATTGGTTTGCTGTATGCGCATTATTTATTAAAACTTGCCGGGGAAAAAGTGATTTACCTCGGGGCAAGTATGCAGTCAGAAACGATTCTTGAGGTTTTGAAAAGTGTTCAGGTAAAAAATTTATTGATGTTCCGGGTGCATGATGACCTGCCTGAGTTACCGGCAAAAACATTGGGTGAAATCGTAAAGCGATATCCCAAACTAAAAATATATATGGCAGGAAATGAGGATTGCCTCGCCAATAAAATAATTTCTAAAAAAATAAATTTTTTTCAAAGCCCCGCTGAACTGGAAACATTATTGGGGATTTGATTTATAAAAAGAAAAAATAAAGACTTGTCAAAAATTTGCATCATAGGTGCCGGGTTTTCAGGAATGAGCGCAGCTGCCTACTTATCGGCCGCAGGGCATGAAGTGCACGTGTTTGAAAAAAATGAATCCGCCGGCGGAAGGGCAAGGTCATTTTCTACCAATAACGGGTACACATTTGATATGGGGCCGAGCTGGTATTGGATGCCGGATATTTTTGAAAAATTTTTTGGAGATTTTAATAAGGCGCCGGCAGATTATTATTCGCTGGAATTATTAACGCCGGCATTTGATGTTGTATTCAGTAAAAAAGAAACTATCAGCGTACCGGCAAATTATATAGCGCTGCAAAATCTTTTTGAACAAATTGAAAAGGGAGCTGCTGAAAAATTGAAATCATTCATGCAGGAAGCGAAATATAAATATGAAACGGCTATGGATAAAATGGCTTATATGCCCGGCGTTTCCTGGAATGAATTCGCAGATTTTAAACTTGTCAAAGCAGCCATGCGCCTGCAGGTATTCTCTTCTTTTTCAAAACATGTGCGCAAATATTTTTCACATCCATACCTCATCGCGCTCATGGAATTTCCCGTTTTATTCCTCGGCGCTATGCCAGCTGATACGCCCGCCATGTATAGCCTGATGAATTATGCAGGACTTGTTCTGGGCACCTGGTATCCTAAAGGCGGAATTACAAAAGTGGTGGAAGCATGCAGGCAGGTAGCTGAAGAAAATGGCGCTGTTTTTCATTTCAAAGCACCTGTTGAAAGAATAAATATTTTTAATGATACAATAAAAAGCATTGAAGTAAAAGGCAAAGAGATTTTCTGCGACGCGGTTATTGCATCAG
>JBAQJB010000524.1:0-6638 GCA_049289155.1 Chitinophagaceae bacterium | reverse complement strand
AAATCGTGACTTTCCCGGATCAGCACCGCAGGGTAATGAGCCCTTCTCCGCAAATGTTGATGATGATAGTAATGAGTTCATAGATTATAACACTTTTATGGGAAGCATTAAAAAAAAGATTGTGTCTAAAAATTTTCGGGGCGGAACTATAAGCTGTGTGATGGGTGGCACAGAACTGGACCTTTCACAGGCAGATATTCAAAAACCGGCTATCATAGATATCTCGCAACTTTTTGGAGGTACAAAAATAGTTGTCCCTGCACATTGGGATATTAAAAGTGAAGTAAGCGCCATGTTTGGTGGCTTTGAAGACAAGAGAAATATTTCTTCCAATGTGATAGACAGCAATAAAACACTTCTCTTAAAAGGCAGTACTTTGTTTGGTGGTATAGAAATTTCAAATTAGTTAATCAACCTTTGACAGCTTCCAGGTAAAATTTATTTCCACTTAAAAATTAATGTAATGAACTGGTATCTTACAACAATCATTTACCGTATTGTTTGTGCAAATGGAGATCATACACCACAGTTTGATGAACAAGTCCGGCTTATACATGCCGATGACAAACTGGATGCTTTTCATAAAGCAAGACGCATTGGCCACCAGGAGGAAGATCAATTCTTAAATCATGCTGAAAAGCCCGTGCGGTGGCAATTTGTGGATATTACCAGCCTTGTAAAAGTGGATACTGATTCAGATGGCGCTGAAATATTTTCGCGCGTGCATGAAATTGAAAATGCAGAACTATATTTGAAAAAGATCAACCAGTTTGCGGCAGCAATTCTTGAAGACAGCCTGCAGGAAATTCCACAAATCAATTAATTCCTTTTGGAGTCAACCACACATTATACACATAAAATCAAACTCGTTTTTGTTGCCTGGTGGGTGAACTGGGCAGTCGTGCAAAGTTTCGTTTTACATGGCTTTGGAATTTCATGGAAGCAGGCTGTAACAGATAGCATTGTCAGTAATATTTTACTCGCTGCAGCATGTCTTTTGATTAGTAA
The DNA here is from genome assembly GCA_049289155.1 of Chitinophagaceae bacterium. Lineage (GTDB taxonomy): Bacteria > Bacteroidota > Bacteroidia > Chitinophagales > Chitinophagaceae > JAFDXJ01. Next base: position 5,630 of record JBAQJB010000524.1, on the reverse strand, counting down.
TAATATGCGTTACTACCTGCCCCGGCGGGAAAAATATATTTATGTGATTATTGTAAGTGCTGCACTTGGCGCATTATGGTTATTGAGTATGCGCTTTATTTTGTGGTTGATCTTCCAGGATGATGACGCCTACCTGCACATGCTGAAACTCTCTTCCTCACTGCGTTTCAGCATAGCATTCCTGTTGATTGGAAGTATGGCAATGATCAGTCTTGCCTGGTATTCTGAAAAAGAAAAAGCACTTTTAGATTCCCGGAAACAGGATGCGGAAAAATTATTAAAGGATGCAGAATTACGCACGTTGCGTAACCAACTACAACCACATTTTTTATTCAATGCTTTAAATTCCATTAGCGCACTCATTATTTCCCAGCCTGAAAATGCCCGCAGCATGATCCAGCAATTATCAGATTTCCTGCGGGGAAGCCTGCGCAAAGATGATGTTCAATTAAATACATTGAAAGAAGAAATTGAATACCTGCAATTGTACCTTGATATAGAAAAAGTGCGATTCGGCCATCGGCTGGAAACACAAATCATCATTGACGATGAAGAATTATTTCAATTGAAAATTCCGAATATGCTGCTTCAGCCTGTTATGGAAAATGCGATCAAATTTGGATTATATGATACACTTGGGCAAGTTTGTATTTCCCTGGAAGCAGAAAAAAAAGATGCATTACTGGTCATTACAATTAAAAATCCATTTGACCCGGAAACGGCGCTGCCACTGCATGGAACGGGCTTCGGCCTTTCGTCAGTAAGAAAAAGGCTGGTACTTTTATATGGCCGTCATGACTTATTGAAAACGCAGACAGATGATCATTTTTTTATAACAATAATATCAGTCCCACAAATATGAAAGTAATTATTATAGACGATGAACCACTCGCGAGAACCGTGATCAGGGAATATTTGGAACCGCATGATGATATTGAAATCGTGGCAGAATGCAATGATGGTTTTGAAGGAATAAAAGCCATACAGGAGTTGCAACCGGACCTGGTTTTTCTTGATATTCAAATGCCCAGGATCAATGGTTTTGAAATGCTTGAACTCATAGAAAATCCCCCGCATGTAATTTTCACAACTGCGTATGAGGAATATGCACTGAAGGCTTTTGAAATACATGCCATTGACTATTTATTAAAACCATTCAACAAACAACGTTTTGATAAAGCATTACAAAAAGCCATGCAACAAAATGCTGTGGTAGAAAAAGAATCTTTTTTACAATCCATGACATTACCCGCGCAGACCAACCGGATAGTGGTGAAAGACGGAGGCAAAATTCGCATCATACCATTGGCACAGGTTTTTTTTATAGAAGCCGCGGATGACTATGTAAAAATTGTGACGAAAGAAAATGCTTTTTTGAAAAAACAAACCATGGCTTATTTCGAGGAGAACCTTCCCCCAGGCCAGTTTGCGCGTGTTCACCGTTCATTTTTAGTGAACACCCAAATGGTCACGAGAATTGATCCGTATGAAAAAGACGGCCATTTGGTTTTACTTACGAACGGGAATAAAATTCCGGTAAGCAAAAATGGATATAAAAAATTGAAAGAAATGCTGGGTTTATAAAGAACTGTTTTTAACCATACTACTTTTTTCATTTTGCAAGGGCCGCAATGTATAACCCATATTTTTCAGTAATTGCAATAAGCCCTTTTCCCCGCCAAGATGCCCTGCGCCAACTGCAATCAATAATTGCTTATCCTTTGAAATTTTAGGAAATAAACTGGCCCAGTTTTGATTGCGCTGGTAAATCATTTTATCCTGTATCTCCGGCGAATCACCACCATCATTTTTTAATGTATACGCAAGTAATGCATCGAGATCCTGGTTTTTATACAATTCGATCATTTCTTCAATTTGCGTAGTTCCGGCACGTATGCTGTCCACACTATTTACCAGGTCTGCCGCTTGTTTGATATAAGGAATTTGTTCCAGGATATTCACCTGGAATGCAGCAGTTTCAAGGCCTTTAATTTCTTTTTGACTTTCATGCGCTACCTGCATGATAGCCATTTCCATACCATCCGTTTGTTCACACGGAAGGATCGCCTGGTATACAAGTGATCCAATAAGCATGGGTTGCATACGTTGCAAAAGACTAAACTGTGCAGCTAAATCATGTGCTTCAAAAAAATCCTGTACCCGCGCAAATTCTTCCGGAGAAAGTAATTGTGAAAGTGTGGTATCACCCTGCATAATTCCCATTGTAGCGCCATTAACCAATTCACCTAAATCATCCAGGTCTATTTCAAAATAGATCTCATCTGCATGTTGAATGACGGAAGTTAACGGGTCACTTACATAAGCATCTTCTGCGCATAATAAATGCATTGTACCAAAAATATAAGAAGGCTCTTGCAAACCATTTCCTGAAACTTCCCATAAAAGACTTTTATTGTTGGTAGCAGTCATATATTTCGATTGGCTTTTACCCTGGCAGGAAATAAGGCCGGCAAGAGTAAAGAGTGTCATACAATACGTAAAAGATTTTTTCATGAGCTTGTAAATTTAATAGTTAGACATCTAAACATGTATCGTTCAAAATCTTTTGGCATGATTTTTACAATTAGTTGAAAGTTTTTTAAGGGTTTAGGGTTGAAAAAAAGGGGCGGTGATTCTTCATCAGCCCCATTTTTATTGTATTCCGTATAAGCTTCCACTTTTCAAAAATAAGCGGTCAACTTTTGCTTCAACGGCAGGATCTTTTAATAGTATAGGTGCATAACCAGGTTTCAGGCGGGCATCTATAATGAATGGCCCGGTGCAGCCCCAGTGCTTGTTCACAATGAATTGACCCACTCCTGAAATGTCCTGTGCAGGATTACTGCGCGTGAATGTTGCCCATAGAAAATTATTTAAAGACCGGCTTACAAAATTTGTATCATCGCAAATAACAATCATGGGAAAACCGCTGAGTGCTTCCTGGTGATGGGCTAAATACCCGGTTACATTTTCTATTTCTTTAATGCATTCTTCTTTATTCAAATATGTATTTCCCTGCAGAGCGATGATGCCCGGTAAAATGCAAAAGGGGTTAGAAAAATTTTTTAATGAACGTATACATTCCGGGATTTCGGAAGATAAAGTTCGCAAGGTTTCGCCATATGCGGCCAACACTACTTTGCTTCCTTCGTTGATCGAAGTACCTGAATAATCCAGTGTGTCAATCGTTGTTTTTGTATAAAAATGAAGGTCCCTCCCAAGATCAATCCTGGAAAGCATGAATTGAAAATAAGCAGGAATATCTTTTGTGTTCAAAAGATTTTTTTCATCAGCAGTAATCCAGAGATATTTTGCCAAACTCAATTGTGAACTTCCCAGTATATGATTTGCAATGGTTAATAATTCTGCAGGTTTTTTTTCAGTTATATAAGGTGTATAGCGTTCACTTCCAATTGCCAGTAGTAATGGGTGAACTCCTGCAGCATCCACGGCATTTAATTCTTTTAAGCCTGGTATTTCATCCTGGATTGCATCACCGGTTAACTCATGAATTAAAGCACCAAACGCAGTGTCTTCCTGTGGCGGGCGGCCTACAACAGTAAAAGGCCAGATCGCATTTGTTTTCGCGTACACTTTTTTTATTCGCAGCAGGGGAAAATTATGTTGTAAACTATAATAGCCCAGGTGGTCTCCAAACGGCCCTTCCGGTTTTACTTCACCCGGCATTACATCACCGGTAATGACAAAATCAGCGTCATTACTGATGCAATAACCATTTACATATGTATAGCGAAAACGCCTGCCACCAAGGATTCCGGCGAATGCGACCTCACTTAAATTTTCAGGCAGGGGCATAATAGCCGCTAGAGTATGTGCCGGTGGCCCGCCCACAAAAATGCTTACCCGCATCGGTTTATTTTCCTGCTGTGCAATTGTTTGGTGAATACCAATGCCGCGATGCAACTGGTAATGCAATCCTGCCTCCTCGTCCGGGATATATTCATTTCCGCTAAACTGGATCCGGTACATTCCAAGGTTACTGTATTTGATGCCTGGCTTTCGCAGATTCTCCGTATAGACCTGGGGCAGTGTAATGAAAGCACCTCCATCCTTCGGCCAGTGTTTTATTTGAGGCAGATCACTTAAAGCAATCTGTTGTGCAAGTACAGGTTTGAAAAAATTATTTTTATAAGGAATTGCATTAAAAGCATTCAGCCCGGGATTAATATAAGTCCCGGCTTTTTTAAAAAGAAGAGAAGGATCTTTTTTTAAGGCAATGATTTTTTTTAAATGAGCGAATGTATTTTGAAAAATAAAACGGCTTCGTTCCAATGTCCCAAAAATATTGGAAGCGGCGCGGAATTTACTTCCTTTTACATTTTCAAATAAAATTGCAGGGCCTTTCATTTCATGCACACGCAAATGAATAGCAGCCATTTCCAGGTAGGGATCCACTTCTTCACGAACGCGCACCAGGTGATTATTTTTTTCTAAATCCAGTAAACATTCTTCTAAGGAAGCGTAACTCATTTAATTATAAATTGCAAAGAGACCATTCAAAAATACGAAAGGTTTATAATACTTTACCGGGACAACCCATTTTTGATTTGGGATTTTTTACCACACCGGATTTGAAAATATTGGAGCCGGAAGGAAACGTATAGGAGAGTTTAAAAAGCACAAAATAATACGTATCATTTCTTCCAGAATTGCCGCGGTTGGCATCATTGGGATACCGTTCAGATGGGTCAATTTCATTTTTACGAAAAGAGTATTTTACAGATAACGGGCCACGGCCATTTAATAATACCAGCGAATCCGGGTACGTCTTGCTCACGTCATCGAGATAATCTGTAAACAATACCCTGAAATTTGCTTCAGCACTAATGCTGATCTGTTCATTGATCCTGTAACGAATTCCACCGCCAAATGGAACATTAAACTGGTTGAGGCTGTATGCTTTCCGATCAGGATATTGGGGAAGCCCCTGCCCTTCTGTTCCCAGTGGTTGCAGAAATACTTTATTTCCAGCGGTATCAAATGTATACGGATTAAAATGAAAAACACCTATTCCTGCATAAAAAAATGGGTTGATCAAAGGTTGATTCTCAGTTGAAAATAAATTATACTCAACCAATATATTTCCTTCAACCAGGGAGGAAGTGAAATTTAAATTACGCGCTATCAATTGCGGCTTATTTGCTTTTTTATCATCTCCCTTCAATTTGCCGTAGAGTATATTTGCATTGATGCCAATATGATCAGTCAGGCGATACCCAAATCCCGCAGTAAAGGCAGGCAGAAATGTATTAGGCTTGAATTTTCTTAATTGCAGGTCGCCATTATAAGTAACCAAGCCTATACCGGCATCTATATGAAAGGCCTGGGAAAAAGCATTCATCACAAAAAGCAGGTAAATAAAAATAAAAATAACTTGTTTCATAGAATATTCAAACGTTGAGCAATTTCTTACTCGAACTAAATTAAGTTTTTATATTCATAAAACGCCGGATACTGTTAATTATTCTTTAGAGTAAATTAATACGACGTGTATATATTGTGTATATAAAAAAAAGGGCACGCCCTTATGCTTAAAATATATCCATACAAATTATTTATTTTGGCAATAGTTTTACAGTGATCGCAATGGCGCCTTTAGGGCCCATTGC
>JBAQJB010000523.1:0-3663 GCA_049289155.1 Chitinophagaceae bacterium | reverse complement strand
TTCTTTAACATTTTATAATAAATTTTCAAAAAAATATCTTAAAATATTTTAATGAAATTAAAAGTTGAAGAGTTATTTATTTGAAGAAAATATAGCCAATAATAATCGCTGCAATGACACCGATTATATCTACTAAAATACCGGCCCATACAGCATACCGCACTTTGCGGATGCCTACGCTTCCAAAATATAAAGCAATAATATAAAAAGTTGTATCAGCCGAACCCTGGAAGGTGCATGCAAGTTTTCCAATAAAACTATCCGGTCCATGTGAAATCATGGTATCAATCATAAGGCCCCTTGCTCCGCTACCGCTGAAAGGTTTCATAATAGCAACCGGCAATGCATCTACAAAATCTGTAGGCGCACCGAATGCGTGTAAGACATATGCAATACCTCCTGTAACATATGCCAATGCGCCGCTATCCCGGAAAATGCGTATGGCAACCAGCATTCCAACTAGGTAAGGAATGATTTTCAAAATAATTCCCCAGCCTTCTTTTGCGCCTTCAATGAATGCATCAAACACGGATACTTTTTTTATGGCACCTCCCGCAACTATTATTGCTACAAGGCTTACCAGCACTAAGTTTCCGGAGATATTGCTAAATGTATTTTTATCCGCATCACTTAAGCCATGAACATAATATAATAAAAGAGTAATACAAACAATGATGCCGCCTAACCAGGCGCTTAATACATAATCCCATTTTATCTTTTGCAAAAAGCCAACGATAATAATTGAAGCAAGTGTTGCGCAAACGGTAGCAGCAACGCAGGGAATAAATATGGATGTTGCTTCTGCAGATCCGGCCGCTATGCGGTATGTAATGATAGATAATGGTATCAATGTAAGTCCACTTGTATGCAACACCAAAAACATGATTTGCGCATTGCTGGCAGTTTCTTTTTTGGGATTTAAAGTTTGCAAACTTTCCATGGCTTTTAATCCAAATGGCGTAGCCGCATTATCCAAACCCAGCATATTCGCGCTGAAATTCATCACCATTTCTCCCATGGCAGGATGGCCTGCCGGTACTTCCGGGAAAAGCCTTTTCATAAAAGGATTTAAAAGGCGGGAAAGCCAACGGATGGCGCCGGCTTTTTCCGCAATATTCATTAAGCCTAAAAAAAATATCATCGTTCCTGCCAAAGGAAAAGCGATGTCTAATACAGATGATTTTGCGGAATCAAAAATTCCGTCGGTGAGTGTTTTAAAAATAGTTGTGTCATGCAGGAAAATCAATTTATACAATGCGATTACAAATGCAATGAGTATAAATGCAATCCAGACAATATTTAAAGCCATAAAAATATTTGTTGCGTGAAAGTAAATAAAATGATGAATTGCACAGTCATATTTTATTTTTGTTGGAAAGAAATTCCAAGGTTTATTTATATTCGTATAAACACAATGAGCACACATATTTTTTCATACCTGGCCCTGGGCGATTCTTATACCATTGGCGAATCGGTTCCACTATTTGAAAGTTTTCCTTACCAGGTTGTGCAATTGCTGAGAAAAAAAAACCTGTCATTTCATGCGCCAGAAATTATTGCCAAAACAGCTTTTACTACATTCGAACTCGGCGAACAAATTTTAAATACAGCGCTTGAAGAAACATATGATTTTGTATCGCTGCTGATCGGTGTGAATAATCAATACCGGGGATTATCCATTGAAGAATATAAAAATGAATTTACTTTTTTATTGCATAAAGCAATTCATTTAACGGGTGGAAATGCGCACCATGTCTATGTATTATCTATACCGGATTGGGGCGCGACACCTTTTGCAATAGATATGGACAATGAAAAAATAGCTACTGAAATTGACCAGTTCAATGAAGCCGCAAAAATAATTTCACAAAAAAATAAAGTAGATTTTTTAGATATCACAATTCGAACAAGAACGGTTTCAAAAGACCGGGATTTCCTGGCTAAAGATGGCTTGCATTATTCCGCAAAAATGTATGCAGAATGGGCGGATCTTATAGCTGAAAAAATTCAAACATGTATTGAGAAATAAATTTCAGTATTTTATTTCAGCCCATTTTTTCATAATCATTTCTTCCACCTTTTCAGAATCCCAATCTTCTTCAATGCCGGGTATGGACATCACTTCCTGCATTATTTTTTCCTGCGCCATTCCTCTTTTCTTCGCAACTGAATAGCGCACGCCCGGCGAGAAGGTTACCAGCGAATAAGCAGGGATCCATTTTGAAGCATATTTTTTATGGAGTTTAGCTTCAATTTTCTTTTGTAATAAAAATTTCGGATCAGCCGTTTTTGCGCGCATTTCAATAAAATTTTCTACCGCCAGGTCAGCTATCGCATCGGCATCAGGTTTGCGCAATTCCTGGAATTCAGATAAAATTTTTTCCCAGTCATTGCCATATATTTCAATTTGTTCATCCAATACCGCACAATCTTCAAAACAACAATTCATACCCTGGCCAAAGAAAGGAACCATGGCATGCGCCGCATCTCCGATCAAAGCAAATGAGTCGCCGCGCACCCAGGGAAAACATTTAATAGTAACCAACGAGGATGTAGGATTATTAAAAAAATCTTCGATCAGTGAAGGCATCAATGCAATGGTGTCTTTAAAATGTTCTTTAAAAAATTCCTGCACATCCGTTTCGCTTTTCAATGCAGAAAACGAATCGTTTCCTTCAAATGGAAAAAATAAGGTGCAGGTGAAAGATTTATCTGTATTGGGTAATGCTATGAGCATGTAATCTTTTCTCGGCCAGATATGCAATGCATTTACCTCCATGGCAAATTGATTATCCGGTGTTGGCGGAATCGTCAATTCTTTATAGCCGCAATTGATATAGGTTTGCTGGTATTCAAAACGGTCTGATTGTAATTGATGTTGTAAGCGGGAAGCGGAAAAAGCGCCATCAGCGCCAAAAATTAAATCAGTACTTACGGAATGAGTATCTCCTGTAATTTCATGGGTATACGTTACTTCATTTTTTTTCCAATCTATTTTTTCACAACGTTCATTAAAAAAAATTTGAATATTATTTTTTTCGGCGAGGTCCATTAGCCGCATATTCAATTCACCACGTGAAACAGAATTTATAAACTGCCCTTCCGCGCCATAAGGCTGAAAAGCCTGGGAGCCATCTGCATTATGTATTTGACGGCCACGCATAGGAATAGCAATTTTTTTTATGTCTTCTACAATGCCTACTTTTTCAAGAGCTGCCAGGCCACGGTCACTCAGCGCCAGGTTGATGGAACGCCCTGCCGCTGCGGCTGACAAACGCATATCCGGCCTGCGCTCATATATTTTTACAGCATGCCCGCGTTTAGCCAGGTATATGCCTAATAAGCTTCCTACGAGGCCGGCGCCATTCATAATTCTTTCTTTTTTTTCCTGCAGATACAATTACAAGTTAAACAGACCGATTTTTAAATGCTTCATAACAAAACCGGGAATGTTTCATTTTAAAAAAGTAAAAATAAGCGATGTATTTTTTATAAACCATTTAATAAAAATAATGAACAGGAAATAACTTCTGCTTCCGGTTTCAACTCATTAACCATTAACAATTCAAACTGCCGGCCCTACAGGCCTCTGAGGTTATACTTATTGATTCTTTCTACTAAAGTGTCGCCCCTATGGGGCTTAGATAGCTAAAAAAAATCTAT
>JBAQJB010000522.1:0-2639 GCA_049289155.1 Chitinophagaceae bacterium | reverse complement strand
GTTATAAAGTCTATGCACGGATTTTAAAATGGCTGGCGCTTTCATTATTGGCATATCCCATTACTGTATTCATCGTTCAGATGCCCTGGCTCACCGTTTTGAAAGCCACATTTATTCCCCATATTGAATTTAGTTTTGCTTTCTTTTTTATTATCACCGGTGTGTTGGGCACAACGATTTCACCCTATATGTTTTTCTGGGAAACATCGCAGGAAGTGGAAGAAGTAAAAGAAAAAAAATGGCTGAAAAATGGTTTGCCAAAAATCAGCAAGCGAAAAATTCACGCGATGCGCATCGATAATAATGCAGGCATGATCGTTTCTGAAATTACTACCTGGAGCATCCTCGTTGTAGCGGCTACGGTGTTGCATACTAGCGGCGTTACTGATGTAAAGACTGCGGCAGATGCAGCGAAAGCACTTGAACCACTGGTACATTCATTTCCACATGCAGGCTATTTATCCAAACTAATTTTTTCAATAGGTATTATCGGGCTTGGCTTTTTAGCGGTGCCGGTATTGTCAGGTTCCGCGGCCTATGCTGTTTCAGAAGCAGCCAACTGGGAGTCCGGGTTAAATTTGAAATTAAAAAAAGCACACGGGTTTTATGGCGTCATTACGATCGCCACATTAATTGGTTTGATCATCAATTTTATTGGCATCAATCCTGTAAAAGCGTTGGTCTATGCAGCCGTGTTGAATGGCATCGCTGCCGTGCCGCTTATTTTTTTTATCATTAAAATTTCTGCGAGTGATAAAATTATGGGCACCTATAAAAGCGGGCTGCTCTCCAAAATAATTTTATGGACCACGTTTTTAGCAATGGCCTCTGCAGTGATCGCCATGTTCTATATGATGGTGAAATGAATGGTGGAAAAGATAGTTAATCAAAGCTCAAAAAAAACTCCATTTAATATTCATGTACTTTATTTTTCAGCTAATACAAACCTTACATAAAATCAGTAAAAAAAAATAATGCCGTGATTTTTTGAAAAACATGTTAACTTATATAAAAATGAAAGATTGAAGCATATAATTGTATTACCGCAACTGATTCATGCATTTGCCGGCCCCGGCCTTACATCCCGCTTTAAAGAAAATCAGGTAATTATTTCCCCACTTTTTCACGCTTATCACCTATAATCCCACTGTTTACTGGAAAATACATCTTAGAAATTAAGGTTCAAAAATTGCCTTGAAATCAAATCACTTCAACGTACGTAGTGTGTTTTTGAAAATAGTAAGGGCATGATACAAGATTATTGGATTTTATTTAATGAATTATATGATAAATACTGTGGTATGCTTTACAGTATCGCTTTGGATATTTCTCAAAACGAAACAGAGGCAAAACATATTTTGATGGGAACTTTCCAAAAAGCAATGCTGCAAAAGTTAACCGTACACGCTTCTCCTTCCTGCCTTATCACGCTTATTAAATTGATCATCCAAACAGCACATGAATATAACGGGGAACCAAAAAATAATTTCAAAATAAAGCAATTTGAAAATACACCCCTGCTGCATCAATTTCTTTGCGAACAAATAGAGGCAGGCAATTATTGTTTTGACAATAATCTGCCCTGGCCGGGATTTGGAAAATTAATTCGCGAGGAAATAAATAGTCTTCACAATAGGAAAACAATTGAAATGTAAATCGGTTGAGCCAGGACTTCTAAATTGTAATTTATTATGTACTGCACACTGTTCCTTTAAAGCCTAAAACCATGTTAGAATTTAAAATTATTCAGTAGCGAAATATGGCTGCATGAAATTCATTTTTTAGTATACACTATTTCTTTATTATTTATCTTAGCTTCGGTTATGAAAAAAATATTGCTTTGCCTTTTATGCGTGACCTGTTTTTGCATTACAAATGCACAAATAACAATGGCTGAAAAAGCCGTTTGGAAACCTGTTGGCAAATTGAAAACACTGGGCAGTACAATCGCTTCACTGGATTACAGCGCATCAGGCCTGGACACCACTTATCTCCTGTTCATGAAAGATTTTACTGAGCGGGGCAAAAACGCCGAAACACAATATTTCAGTATAAAATTTAATGGAGTTGATAATACTTTTGAAAAGTTCTTTCAACTTTTAAAATCATTTTTTTTGGATGATAACCGCAAAAATAAAAACTATACACAATCCTTCCGGCTGGGCGACCAGATGGTTTACCTGCAACATTATCTGCTGGTTACGGGCAAGGGAATAAAGCTGAGTACCAAAGAAGGTTATATCAATTTATCCAAAGGAGATATTGATAAACTGTTTGGGAAGAAATGAGTGTTTTATTGAGTCAGAAATAATATTTAATATTGTAAAAATCAAATTATAATATATGCCGGACAACAGCGTTTCTTTACACAGGGTGCTGAAAGCAGCTCCCCATAAGGTTTTTCGTGCTTTTACGGAAGCGAATGCAATAGCATCCTGGCTCCCACCCTATGGATTTACCTTCACGGTACATGAAATGAATGTAGTGGGGGGTGGAACTTTTAAAATGTCATTCCATAATTTTAGCACCGGTAACAGCCATTCATTTGGCGGGAGATACCTCGAGGTCAGTGACAATGAATTTTTAAAATACACAGATACATTTGACGACCCTAACCTCCCCGGTGAGATGGTTACATC
>JBAQJB010000521.1:0-1645 GCA_049289155.1 Chitinophagaceae bacterium | reverse complement strand
GGTAAAAGTACATTGGCATCTGTACTTGCCGGCAGGTCGGATTATGAAGTGACCGAAGGAAGCGTTACATTTTTAGGAAAAGATTTACTGGATCTTTCCCCTGAAAAAAGAGCCGGTGAAGGTTTGTTTTTAGCATTTCAATATCCTATAGAAATCGCAGGATTGAGCACGATCAATTTTATCAAGACTTCTGTAAATGAAGTGCGCAAGTACCGCGGCCTGGAGCCGTTGGATGCGGTATCATTTTTAAAAATGATGAAAGAAAAAATGGCTTTAATGAATATGGATAAAGCCTTACTCAGCCGCGCACTGAATGAAGGTTTTTCCGGTGGTGAAAAAAAGCGCAATGAAGTTTTTCAAATGGCCATGCTCGAACCAAAATTATCTATACTGGATGAAACTGATTCCGGCCTGGATATAGATGCCATCCGCATTGTAGCCAATGGCGTGAACCTGATCAAAAAAGAGGATAATGCGATTTTAGTCGTAACACATTACCAGCGTTTACTGGATTTCATCGTGCCCGATTTTGTACACGTTTTATATAAAGGAAGAATTGTAAAATCCGGTGGCAAAGAACTGGCGCTTGAGTTGTAAGAACGCGGGTATGATTTTATTAAAAATGAAAATGAAATAGAAGCAACTGTATAATTTGCAGTTTGCATTCTTTTAAAAAATATTACATGAGCACGATAGATCAGTTAAAGGAAAAAATGGAGACTTTGCAGCAAAGTGAAACAGGCGGCAGCCTGCAATCCTTGCGGCATGAAGCTTTCAGCGAATTTGAAAAGAAAGGAATTCCCACTACCCGCAATGAAGAATGGAAATATACGCGTATCGGTGGCGCTTTCAATAAGGATTATAATTTTTCACAGAATGCAGTTACTGTTTCAGCGGAAGAATTAAATGCCTATCGTTTGCCCGGCCATGAAAATGCAAATGAACTGGTTTTTGTAAATGGTTTTTATGCTGATGCATTATCAAAAATAATTTCTGAAGGGCTTGTCGTGCTGCCGCTGGAAACAGCTGCGAATAATGAATATGAAAATATAGTTTCCACTTATTTAGGCCATAGCAGGAAATATTTACAGGACGGAATTAATGCGATGAACACGGCAGTTTTACAAGGAGGCGTTTTTGTTTATTGCAAAAAAAGTATGGACACAGCGCATCCTGTTTACATTTATAATATTATGGATGCACGTTCGGCTAATGTTTTTTCACAGCCGCGAAGTTTGATTTATTTATCACAAAATGCAAGATTGCAAATTGTGGAAACGTATATTACCATTGGCCAGTCGGAAAGTTTCACCAACCAGGTAATGGAAGTGGTAACGATGCAGGATGCGCAACTTGAATATTATAAAATTCAAAATGACAGCGCACAAACAAACGCGGTAAGCACAACGCATATAATCCAGGCAGAGCGCGGCTATGCACATGCTGTGACCATTTCCCTGGATGGCGGAATTGTACGCAATAATTTAAATTTTATCATGTCTGCCGACAATGGCGAATCGCATATGTATGGTTTATATTTCCAGCATGGCAATTCACATATTGATAACCATACTGTAGTCGATAATCTCCGGCCGAATTGCCTGAGCAATCAATTGTATAAAGGCATACTCACGGATAATTCAAC
>JBAQJB010000520.1:0-2023 GCA_049289155.1 Chitinophagaceae bacterium | reverse complement strand
GGGTTGATCGAAAGTGAATTGTCTAATAAAGAAATTGCAGATACTTTATATATTAGTGAACGCACTGTAGAAACACATCGCAAAAATATTTTCAGGAAAACAAAGACCGGTAGTGTAATTGGCCTTATTAAATATGCATATGAGCACAAACTCATTCCCAAAAAAATCTCCTGAAAAGTGAGTTTCTGTTTAACGGCTAAACAATATGAAGCAGAATTTTTTTAGTATTTAGCTAAAAAACTTTTCACCCTGCTATGTAAATTTTCTGACAGCGGACACAAAGGAAGGCGGAGATAATTTTTACACAACCCTTTTTCAGCCATAAAAGCTTTTACGCCTGCGGGATTATTTTCTGCAAACATCAAATCATACCCTGCAATTAACCGATCATTAATTTTTTTTGCTGAAGCAAAATCACCGCCCAGGCAAAAACGAATCATATCAGAAAAATCTTTGGGAAACATATTCGCCGCAACACTTATAATTCCCTGCATGCCGCAAGCCATCTGGGGCAATGCCAGGCCATCATCACCACTCACTACAGTAAAATAATCCGGCTTATCCCGCAAGATTTGCATACACTGGCTAAAGTCTCCACTCGCCTCTTTTATACCTGCGATATTGCCCACTTCATTTGCTAATTTCAATGTAGTTTCAGCATATAAATTCCTTCCTGTGCGGCCCGGTACATTATAAAGAACAACAGGTTTTGGAGAATGCTCAGCCAGTTTTTTATAATGTAAAAATAAACCATCCTGTGAAGGTTTATTATAATAAGGAACAGCACTTAAAATGGCCGTTGCAAGTTCCAGCGGAAATTCTTCCAGGTCAGTTAAAACTTCAGCCGTATTGTTTCCACCAACGCCGACAATTACCGGCACGCGATCTTTCACACAATCGTATGCAAAGCGGATAATTTCCATTTTTTCACTGCGTGAAAGTGTAGGCGTTTCGCCTGTAGTACCAAGTACGACCACATAATTCACACCTCCATTAATTACATGATCGATAACTTTTGAAAGGGATTCATAATCTATTTCATCATTTTCATTAAAAGGCGTCACGAGTGCTACACCCGTGCCTTTTAAAAATGAAGTATCGAAACCAGTTGTCATATTATTTTTTAAAAATGAAAATTATTGATACAATTCTTAATTTAGAAATCAGTCAGCGAGTTCATCCCAAAAACCCATTTTACCAAATTTTTCAATACGCATATTCACGCGTTCCTGTGGTGTAAATTTTTTCATTGCTGCAATTGCTTTCAGGATATATTCTTTCAATACCCGGGAAGATTCATCATAGTCCCAATGCGCGCCACCAACGGGTTCCGGGATTATTTCATCCACCAGCCCAAACCCGTGCATGTCTTTTGAAGTTAATTTTAACTGGTCTGCAGCAACCTCTTTCATATCCCAGCTTCTCCATAAAATAGAACTGCAATTCTCGGGGGAGATCACTGTGTACCAGGTATTTTCCATCATGAGCACTTTATCTCCCACACCAATTCCTAAAGCGCCGCCACTTGCACCTTCGCCAATGATTACGCATATTACAGGCACTTTCAGCCGGATCATTTCATAAATATTCCTGGCGATAGCTTCTCCCTGGCCCCGCTCCTCGGCTTCAGCCCCTGGAAATGCGCCAGGTGTATCAATCAGTGTAACAACAGGTTTATCAAACTTTTCAGCCAGCCGCATCAGGCGCAATGCTTTGCGGTAACCTTCGGGGTTGGCCATACCAAAATTTCTTTGCTGGCGCATTTTCGTATTGATTCCTTTTTGCTGACCAATAAACATAACGGTTTGCCCATCAAGGTCTGCAAAACCACCGATCATCGCTTTATCATCTTTTACATTCCTGTCACCATGCAGTTCCAGGAAATTGTGAGACATTTTTAAAATAAACTTAGTTGTATAAGGCCTGTCCGGGTGGCGGCTTAGTTGTACACGTTGCCAGGGCGTCAGGTTTTCAGTAATTTCTTTTCTTTTTTCCAGTATTGCTTCTTCGAGTTGTGCAATGG
>JBAQJB010000519.1:0-2674 GCA_049289155.1 Chitinophagaceae bacterium | reverse complement strand
CTTCTGAAGTGCCCGCCTGCAGCGGTTTCCAGTAAATGCCATTCAATGCTTCCGTGACGATTGCGGCAACAACAGTTTTACCAATACCCGTGCCGATACCGGAAATAAAAACTGGCTTCATCGTGGTTTCATTGTGCATCATTCGGGTTCTTCAAAAAAGGAAAAAATAGTGGTACCATAATTTCGCTGAAAACTATAGGCGGGAAAATTTGCATAGTCATTTCTTGGTGTATGTTCCAAAATAAAAAATCCGCCCGGCGACAGTAATTTTTTTTCAAAAACTTTTACCGGTAAAAGATCAATTTCTTTTAAAGCATACGGCGGCCCTGCAAAAATGATGTCATATTTCTCCAGGGCATTTTCCAAAAACTCAAATACGCCCATTTTATAAATTTGCATATTTTCAATTCCCAGGCTTTCTATATTTTTTTTAATAGAAGCAATCATGCTGTTGTCTTTTTCCACGATATCCAAAGCAGCCGCGCCGCGTGAAGCCAGCTCCAGTGAAATGCTTCCCGTACCGCCAAAGAGATCCAGTGTTTTTATATCTTCGAGTGCTACCCTGTTTTGCAAAATGTTAAATAAACCTTCTTTCGCAAAATCAGTTGTGGGCCGTGTAAAAGGCATATTGGCAGGTGTCAAAATTTTTCTTCCTCCATATTTTCCTGAAATAATACGCATGCCTATTCATTACAGAATACAGAAAAATAATGCAACGGAAATTCGTTGAAACCTGCAGTTACAAAAGTGGATGCAGCAGGCGTCTCCAAACGAAATCCTGCGAGGTAACGGTACAGGGTTTTATATAACGGCGAGTCTGTATCAATCATGCCGGAAGCCTCTACCGACGTGGTTTGTGGAAGACCGGATTGTTTACAGGCAAGTAAAATATAATAGAGCGCATCTTCCGGTGTTTGAAAACTAAAATGCCGGAGCAATTGCAATTGATTTTCTTTAAATACTACAGCAATAAAATAAGAAGTATAAAAATAAATTTTTACCAGGTCCGCTTCATTTTGCGATTTCATTTGCCGGAGAATCTCTGCGTATTTATGTTTGGTAACAGCCGCCGGAAATGATTTTTGTATTTCTGTCAATGCATCGATATGAATATCATTTACCAAAACCATTTCTGCAACAGGCGAACGTTCCACCTGCAAATTTTCCACAGGCCCGTTGTGCATCAATGAAAATTCTTTTTTCAATTGGTCTTCATTCAATAGATCTTCCGGGATCAATGAGCAATCTTCATTTTCCAAAATGATGACAGGTGTGTTTCCTGTCCTGCCCAATAATTTTGAAAGCAATTGTATTTCCTGCCAGGATGTGGCAAAATATTCCGCATCAAGATTGGCAAACTGGAACAATTCCAGGGAACAAATTTTGTTCGCCACCGTATCTCTCGTCCAGGCCGCGAGATGATTTTTTCCCAGTTCAATAAATAATTTTCCTTTATTGAGATCCGCATCATAAATGCCAAATGTTTTCTGAACCATAACTATTTTATATGTTGCAATGATACTAAATTACGCCCGTTTATTCCTGCCAATTATTATTTTTTTGTGCTGTAAAAAACCCGAAGGGTTGAAATTATTATAAAATATAATTGAATTGTGTTTGTTAAACCCCGGAGGGGTGGCATTTGTATTTTATTAAAATTACTTTTATGCCGGTAACATTTTCATATTCTCATTCATATAGTTTTTACTGATAAAGCGTATAGATATGCCACCCCTTCGGGGTTTTACTCTTTTATACATTCTTTCTTTGGCTATAATCATGTCACCCTTTCAGGGTTATATTTAATTTGCAGGTTCAGAAAAAGTATAATTTCACTTAGCACATCAAAATATTAATCAATCCTATACCTCTTTTGCTAAATGCCTAACGGTATTGTAGTTTTGCCCGCCTCATGGACAAAAATCATTCAAGCCAGCTTCAATTAAAAATTACCAATCGCCAGGTATTCAGCATGGCCATGCCCATTGCTGCATCTATATTGGTGCCGCAGGCAAATTTTATTACCAATAATATTTTCCTCGGCGCCTTGGGCGAACAACCACTCGCCGTGGCCGGCATCACCGGCGTGTATTATTTATTTTTTGCAGTGATTGGTTTTGGGCTTAGTAATGGTTTACAGGTTTTAATTTCCCGCCGTTCCGGTGAAAATAATATTCCTGCGATTGGCTTGTTGTATAACCAGGGAATATTGATGGCCGTTTTATTGTCTGTTTTCAGTATTTTATTTACGCTCTTTTTCTCGCCCATCATTTTAAGGTCATCCCTGCATAATTCCGAAAACGTTTCCATGGCCATTGGCTTTTTACAAATACGAATCTGGGGAATTATTTTTTTATACTTATATCAAATGTGTAATGCCTTATTGGTAGGCACCAATCAAAGTAAATATTTATTGTACGGCACGATCGTGGAAACGCTTGTAAATATTTACCTCGATTATACACTGATCAATGGAAAATGGGGCATGCCGGCATTGGGTTTTAATGGCGCCGCGATCGCTTCCGTGATCGCTGAATTTGTTGCATTGCTTACGGTGCTTTGCGTGATTTATTATAAAAAAATTGCACAACGATTTACTTTATTCCGTAAAATTTATTTTAATAAAATACAGGCGCGTTTGATTCTCGATAAATCACTGCCGCTTATAATGCAA
>JBAQJB010000518.1:0-3301 GCA_049289155.1 Chitinophagaceae bacterium | reverse complement strand
TTTGGCCTGTTGCCCCAATTGGCCCGAAACTGCCCGTAACCCTGGCCTTTCAATGTATTGTTATTAAAATACCAGTCACCTTTATTGGTAGAAAATAATGTTGGCGCGGATTGTAATTGCACAGCAGCATTCACGTTTACATCCGGTTCATCAGAAAGGCCTTTTAATTTTCTTAAATACCGAACTATCTTTTTTACAGCAGCATTGCGGTCATTCTCTGAAAGTTTCGCCAATGCCTGCAGGCTATCCTGCGTGGAAATAGTGGTAAGGTTTGCACTGATCGTGCTGAGTGGTGGCAACCTGTAATTTACCCGCACTTTATCAAGACTATCCAGTGAAGAAGTTTCTACGCTGTCATAAAAATTCTTTGCTGGTATAAAAATATTTTGTCCATATTCCATATCTGCCAACGCCAGGAATGACCTGGATTTTTGCTGCGGATTTTCCACGCTAACGGCTACACTTTTTCGCAATAATTTTTCCGCCAGCACCTTGTCATTCATATCCATGGCTACTTTTGCTGCAGCTGCATAAATGATGTCGCGGCTGTCTTCATATTTATCTTTCTTTGCGAGGCGCAACAAATTGTCCAGCTTTTGTTGTAATACCGAAGTCGTATCATTGGGTACATCGCTGATGCTATTCAGGTTGGCATACACTTCCATGACCGGATCGGTAGTATGGCCTGCTGCTTTCGCATAATATTTCACCGCGTTTTCATTGTCACCGGCGAGATGGTATAACTGCGCCATTAAAAATTCTTTGCGGGCATATTCCAGTTTCGTTGCGGCCAGGTCAAGAGAAAGGCCTATATGATACGCGGCGCTGTCATAAATATTTAAATTATAAAATAAATAGCCCAGGGCTTCATGCAATTCCGGCTGAAGGCGCTCCGGGAAAACAGGGTCATGCCTGAGGATTTCCAATACACCGGAAGCTTTATCGTACTGGCCATTTTCAATAAAATTGCGCGCCATCCAAACCAATGCATCATTGCGGTTGGGTGGAGTAGAAAACGTTTTCCTTAAAATATTTTCTTTTTTTTCTTCTGTAGCAATACTGAAAATCCCATTCTTGCTGCTCACATTGCTGCCCACGGGAATATCGTATCCATCATCTTTTGGCGCGAAAGCATAATTGATATATTGAAAGATCTGTGCTGCGGAATCAAAATTTTTCCGGTAATAATACGCTTCTCCCAGCACCAGGTATAAATTATCGATCCAGTCGTTGCGCAGGTCGTGCAACAAAATTCCCGCATTGCATTTATTGATCACAGAATCAATATCACTGTTGGTTGCAGTTGCGTTCAGTGTATAATTGTAAAAGGGTAATTTTTTTGTGTAGTCGTCCCGGAAACCATCCTTTGCCTGGTCCTGGATTTCCTGCAGCCGGGTGGCCGCATTGAAATAATAATTATAATGTGTAATGGTATTTTGAAATAATTTTTTTCCAAAACCCAGTTTTCCTTCTTTCGTTTTTTCTGAAGCAAGGGTGCGGTTTTCGTATGGTTTGGGTTTCTTTAATTCAATAGTAGAACCAGGCTGGGAAAATGATGCCATGCCCAACAAAATGGTGCCGGAAAACAATATAAACTTTGAGAAAATGCCCTTCATATGGTAATAACGGATAATTAACTCTAAAATGGATAAATTATTTTTAAAAAATACATTTATTTTACAGCCACGCCAAATATAAGGCGATTGAAGCGCGCTATGGTATTTCCCGAAAACTTTTTTTTATGTTTACCTTTATTTTTTAAAATGATTCATGCCTGACCAGGAAAAAATTTCACCCATTAAAAGACGACAAAATCATTACCGGCTTGTCATTATGAATGACGACAGTTTTGAAGAAGTGGTCACATTTAAATTATCGAGGTTGCGGGTATATATGTTTTTATCTTCCGCATTGGTGTTATTGATGGCATTTTGCATAGCGCTCATCAGTTTTTCGCCGCTGAAATATTATATTCCCGGCTATGGTGCCAGGGAAAACAAAACGGAAATGCAGGCAATAAAAATACGTACGGATTCTTTGGAGCAGGCCATTATACACAAACAAAAATACCTGGATGATTTGAAGAAAGTGTTAACCGGGAATGACCTGGTACAAAAGGATACGGTTTCATTAAAGATCGTGCCGCCGGAAATATCAAAAGAATAAATATGGAAAATGGGGTAAAAACCAGTGACAATGGAAAAAAATTATTGTTCAGGTATGCCACAATGGGCATGCAGATTGCCATTGCGCTCGGATTGGGCGTTCTGGCAGGTTATTATTTGGATAAATGGATACCTGTTGGATTTCCATTATTTGTATGGGCTGCCCCTTTATGCGTTTTGATCGTGATTTTTATGAGAATTATTAAAGACACTTCGAATAAAAAATAATTGCACCCGGAGTTGTAATGAAATATATAATGACCAGCGAAAAAAGTTTCAAAAAAAATTAATTCAATATTTTTATACTAACATTTAAAAAGCTTTCATGAAAAAAACAGACTATCGTAAATATTTTTTACCCATACTGTTGGTTTTTATTTTCGTCAATACATTCTGCCTTTTATCCAAAAATTTTTTACTGGAAAAAGGCATTGATTCCACTGTATTACTGGGTGCTAATATTATTTTATTTTTATTGTCCGTGATCGCGCTTATCATGCATATCGTTGCAGTTAAAAACAAAAACCCGAATGTGTTTGTCCGCAGTGTGATGGCCGCATCATTTTTAAAATTGATGGTGATTGCGATAGCTGCAGTTGCATATCTCTCAATAGCCAAAGAAAGCCGGAATATCTATGGCGTGATTGCTTCACTGGTTTTGTATGTGATCTATACAATTATTGAAATTAGAAATGCTTCCCTGATCAATAAGGAAAATGGCAAAAACTGAACACCCGATGCAGGCGCTCCGGGATTTTATACCGGGAAATAGCTTTGATAAAGTAGTGCATTACCTGCACTTTTATAAAGTGGAACTTACCATCACACGCAAACGGAAAACCTTACTGGGCGTATACCGCAATGCAACCAGGGAAAAAAATCACCGTATTTCAGTGAATGGTAACTTGAATCAATATGATTTCCTCGTCACGCTTTTACATGAACTGGCACATTTACTGGCTTTTGAAAAATATGGCCCGCGCATTGCAGCGCATGGCAAAGAATGGAAGTCAGTTTATACGGGTATCTTAGCCATATTTTTAGAAGAAAAAATTTTCCCTGGAGATATTGCGCAGGCATTATACAGGTCATTAAAAAATCCCGGCGCAAGTGCATGCAGTGAAGTGGAACTGGGC
>JBAQJB010000517.1:0-4737 GCA_049289155.1 Chitinophagaceae bacterium | reverse complement strand
GAGTAAGCACGGTGTTATTGGCCTTACAAAATACCTTGCTGCTTTATGGGCGAAAAAAAATGTGCGCGTAAATTCCATCACACCCGGCGGTATTTTTAATGAACATACAGGATTATTTTTAGAACGTTTTGAAAAACTCAATCCCATTGGAAGGATGAGTGATAAATCAGAACTCCGCGGCGCCATTGTTTTCCTGGCAAGTGATGCCTCATCACATGTGATCGGGCATAACCTGATCGTTGATGGCGGCTGGACGATTTGGTAAAGAAGACTTTATGAAGATAGCAGAAACATTTATGTTTAGTGAAGAATATGAAAAGGAATTACTTCTTTTAAAATGCATTTTAAGTAATACACATATTCATGAATGGGTTATATGCGAAAATGCATACAGCCATCAGGGAGATTTTAAAGGGTTTTGCGTAAAGAAAATTATTGAAACTGATAGTAGATTTCTTCCTTATAAGAATAAGATTACAGTGCTGGAAGCAAATAAGCAATTTTCAATAGTTGACAAATCAAAATTTCAAGATGATCTTGCTTTTAAATGTGAAAACTGGCAGCGAAATCTCGCACAGGAATATTTTATTAATAATTATGAAGACGATGATTGGCTTATTGTTCATGATGTAGATGAAATGATTGATTTTAGCAATGGAGCCAGAACAAATGAACTTCTCAATAAATTACAAGAAAACACATCCGGCCTAATCAATGTACCAAGATTAAGATATTGGTTTGATTTTGATAACCAATATAAAATATTATATGATTCAACACTTTGTACAAAAAAATATTTAACGGACAACCCGGCAATTACGATTTCTTATTTGAAATCTACTAATAATGTTTTTAAAGAAAAAGGATGGAAACAAATTATAGCATTTGAATATTCATCTTGTTACGGATTTAATGCTATTATGCGAAAATTGGAAACTACCGCTCACACATGGTATAAAAAAGAAGATTTAGAAGCAGCATTAAGAAATAATCATAAATTGATGAAGCCTTTAAATATCAGGAAATATTTAAGACCGAATAAGTATTGTTTTTTTGAAGTTGTCACTTTGAATGAACATAACTCACCTTTCTTCGTTCGTGAAAACATAGAAACCTTAAAATCAAATGTTATAAATCCAAACTATCAATTAAACAGGAAATTGGATTACCCTCAATTTTATAATTTATCTTATACCAGGATTTATTTGAAAGATAATTTGAAAAGAGCAAAAGTAAAAATTTCAAAAAAATTTATTTTTTTATTGCGCCGATTAAACATTGTGAACAAACACAATAACAAATGATGCAGCATCCATTCATCGAAATTGCCGGCAGAAAAATCGGCTATGATTTTCCGCCACTGGTTATTGCTGAAATTGGCATCAATCATGAAGGTTCATTACCAATAGCCCTGGAAATGGTTGATGCCGCTGCATCTGCGGGGGTTGAAATGATCAAGCACCAAACACATATCGTGGAAGATGAAATGAGCAGCGCTGCGAAAAATACGATCCCGGGTAATGCTACTGTTTCAATTTACGAAATCATGCGCCGTTGTGCTTTGAATGAAGAAGAAGAACTTCAGTTAAAAAACTATGTGGAAAGCAAAGGCATGATTTTTATTTCTACGCCTTTCAGCCGTGCGGCTGCAGACCGTTTGCATAGCTGGAATGTACCTGCTTATAAGATCGGCAGTGGTGAATGTAATAATTATCCATTGCTCAAACATATTGCCTCTTTCGGCAAGTCGGTGATTTTAAGTACCGGTATGAATACCATTGAAAGTATTCGCAAAGCGGTTTCCATTTTTCAACAAAATAATATTCCGTTTGCATTATTACATACTACGAATTTATATCCTACGCCCAATCATTTGGTGCGATTGAATGCACTCACAGAATTACAGTCAGCATTTCCTTTGGCGGTAACAGGCCTGAGTGATCATACTGTTTCAAACCATGCTTGTTTTGGCGCGGTGGCTTTAGGTGCTTCCATTGTTGAAAGGCATTTTACAGATTCCATGCAACGCCAGGGGCCGGATATTATTTGTTCTATGGATACGTTGGCATGTAAAGAACTCATTGAAGGAGTGAATATTATTGCGCAGCAAAGAGGCGGCCACAAAGGGCCTGCGGCGGAAGAGCAGGTGACAATTGATTTTGCTTTCGCTACAGTTTGTTCAATTCAGGCCATAAAAAAAGGGGAACTTTTTACCACAAAAAATATTTGGGTAAAGCGCCCGGGAAAAGGCGGCATTCCTGCGGAAGAATATGAAAATATTTTAGGGAAAAAAGCCGCCATGGATATAGCCATGGATGAACAGTTGACTCCTTCAGATATTTTACATAAATAGAAATTACATCTTTTAATGAAAGTGGATATTTGATAGTCGAATGAAAAAGAAAATAGTTTTTCTTACAGGTACACGCGCGGATTTTGGAAAATTAAAATCTTTGATTTCTATTTTAAATAATGATGCACATTTTGAAGTCCACCTGTTTGTTACGGGCATGCACTTAGATAAAAAATATGGCTACACGGTGCACGAAATTGAAAAATGTGGTTATCCGAATATTTTTAAATTCGAAAATCATGATGCAGCAGGTTTGATGGATATGACACTCGCAAAAACAATTGTTGGGTTTTCTGAATATGCGCGTTCACTCAATCCTGATCTGATTATTGTACATGGTGATCGTATAGAAGCCCTTGCCGGCGCGTCTGTTGGCGCATTGAATAATTTTTTAGTGGCGCATATTGAAGGTGGTGAATTGTCCGGAACGGTGGATGAACTCATCCGCCATGCCGTAAGTAAACTCAGCCATATACATTTTGTAGCCAATGAAAATGCCCGCCAACGCTTAATCCAAATGGGGGAAATTTCCGCGCATATATTTATCACTGGCTCACCGGACCTTGACGTAATGCTCTCGCCCGGGCTGCCGACTTTGGAAGAAGCCAAAGAGCATTATGATATCCATTTTGAAAAATATGCAATTTCTATGTTTCACCCGGTAACAACGGAGATAGAAAAATTAAAAGAGCAGGCAGAAAATTATTTTAATGCATTGGATCAATCCGGGTTTAATTATATCCTGATTTATCCGAATAATGATAAAGGTGCTGACATCATCCTTCAGCAAACAACAAAAAGAAGCGACGTAAAAAATTATCTTGTCTTCCCATCTTTGCGTTTTGAATATTTTCTTTCTCTTTTAAAAAACGCACAATTTATTGTTGGAAATTCAAGTGCGGGTATTCGTGAAGCCCATTACTATGGCGTTCCGGCGATCAATGTCGGCAGCAGGCAAACAGGAAGATCAAATCATGATTCAGTAATGCATACGGGAAATTCGACACATGAAATCTTGCATGCTTTACAAAATATGGAGCAAACATTTGTCACGCCATCTATTGATTTTGAATTTGGTACAGGAAACAGCGCTGAACTTTTTTTGGAAACTTTACTTCGCAAAATTTTCTGGGAAACTTCCCCGCAAAAATTATTCGCTGACCTGCCGTAGTAACTGATCCATGTATTATTATTTTCATCGCGCTTTGTATAAAATGGGTTTTTTCAAAAGGTTCAATTGCACTATGCACATGCGCATGCATCATAAAAAATTTGTTATACCGGTGATCAATGAAATCGGCTACTATCATTTCCTTTCCCAGGAAGAATGGTTTTTAAAAATACTTGAAAAAATTATTCCCTGCACGCAAGGTGCATTTGTGGATGCGGGGATGAATATCGGCCAGACTATGTTGAAATTAAATGCGGTCAATTCATCAGTTCAATATGTTGGCTTTGAGCCAAACGCTGCCTGTAATTATTATTGCAAAAAATTAATAGAGAAAAATAATTTTATAAACTATACTATTTATCCTGTTGGCCTCTTTGATAAAAATGAAATACTGACACTATCGTTAGACATGGATATTGCTAGCGGGGCAAGTGTTTTACCTGAATTCAGGAAATTGAAAAGCAGGTATAAATTTCATCAACAGGTGCCGGTGTTTACGGGTGATGATATTTTATTCGACAAGAAAATACAAATTGGAATTATAAAAGCAGATGTGGAAGGAGCGGAACTGGAAGTGATTAGCGGAATGAAAAAGATTATTGAAAGAGATATGCCTGTAATCATTCTCGAGATTCTTCCTTATTATGATTCAGAATCTGAAAACGGCAAATACCGAAAAGGCAGGATGGATACACTCCTGACTTTTTTAAAAATGATGGATTATACATTTTTTAGGATACATGAACAAACCGCGGATGTGGAAGCCTTTGAAGAACTTGCAACACATAGTGATATGTCGCAAACGAATTTTCTTTTTTTACCTAAACAACAGGCTGCAACGATACTTGAAAAAATGCAGGAAGGAAAGAGCCTGGAATCAAAAAAGTTTTATTAATTAAATGATTTTTACCATTATTATTGAATGCAACTTTCAATACTTATAAGAAACTTAAACGAGGCAGGAGCATTGCGTCAAACTTTGCTATCATTGAAGCGGCAGGAATCGGGAGGCCTTCAATACGAAGTCATTATTGTGGACAATGAATCGGATGATAATTCCCTGGAAGTAGCTGAGGAGTTGGGTTGCACAGTTATTACAATGAAGCGGAATGAATTTACTTTTGGCCATGCATTGAATGTTGGCATCAGTCATTGCGCAGGTGAATTCATCCTGGTAATGAGTGCGCATATTATTTTATTGAATGAATTTTTT
>JBAQJB010000516.1:0-4040 GCA_049289155.1 Chitinophagaceae bacterium | reverse complement strand
TCATTCGCTTCTAAAAGTATTTCATTTTAGAAAAAAAATTTCAAAGAGCATGTCAGGGGCGACAATTTGGTAGAAAAAATAATATCAAAAAATTCAAAGGCCTGTAGGGCCGGCAGTTTGGCGAAATAAAAAGTTTAAAGTGAAAAGTGAAAAGTGTCCAGAAAGCTTATTGGGATGAAAAGATTTATGTGTGAAAATAAATGACTTTTCAAAAATCAAAAAAACTGCAAAATTCCATAATAATTTATTTATAAAACATGTGAATAATCACAGCCAAAATGTGAAAAATCACCTTTTTTGTAAAAAGCATGCAGTGTAGGTTTGTATGGATAAATCATATCAATCATTTTAAAAAAACAAAAATGAAGTACAAATTTTTACTTGCATCAT
The DNA here is from genome assembly GCA_049289155.1 of Chitinophagaceae bacterium. GTDB lineage: Bacteria > Bacteroidota > Bacteroidia > Chitinophagales > Chitinophagaceae > JAFDXJ01. Next base: position 3,650 of record JBAQJB010000516.1, on the reverse strand, counting down.
TAAGCGTTACATTTGTTGTAGCGATGCAACTAACTAAACAAGACAGAAACAATGCTGAACAAATCAACCGGCAGTATGCAACCCAGGCAATCCAATCACCCGCGGGGGGGGGGGGGGGTAACAACCGATGACCCAATGCCCGGCGATTCGTTATCACTTCATGGGGCATTGAAATATTACACGTATGAAACTATTGCCGGGAAAAATGCAGGTAATAAAAAGTTTAAACCTCCTGGAAGCCAGAACAGTTTTAAATTACCATTACATGATTTCTATAGAGATCCCTATGATGCATGTATGATTACCCCTGCGAATTGTGTAAATGATATGTCAGGCTATACGATTCCACTTGACAGTATCAGAAAAAGTGATACGTTAAGCTATGCCAAAACGGGTGTTTCCCCGATTCCCAATTATTATGATGTAAAATACAAGGATGATATAATTGACCCGGATGGGGATGATTATACGATCTCCGAAGATGAATTAAAAGGTTGTGCAGCACAAAGAGATTTTTGTGAAACAGATTCTTCCGCTTTAAATTATATCGTTTATTCTCCAATAAATGTTGATTACTCCAATTGTAAACTTCCGGGCATTATATTATTTCATGCCGGTGGTTATTCAGATTGTAGTAATTATAAGTATGAAGATTCGCTTTGTTATGCTTTGGCACGAAAAGGGTTTATTATCTACCTCGTTGAATATAGAAGAGGGCGAATAAAAGATATAAATGATAAAGGAATTTATACATCCGCACAACAAATGCTGGCATTGTACCGGGCAATGCAGGATGGTCGTGGCGCAATCCGCAGTATCATTAAAAGGCAAAGAAATATTGCAAGTAATCATTTACCGTACCAGGTTGATACCAATAATATTTTTGTAGCCGGGCAAAGCGCAGGCGCAGGTATTGCAAATAGCCTGGCATATTACCGCAATCAGACTATGATTAACCAGATGTTCCCAGTACCACCAGGGGAAATGCCTATTGAAGACGCTTTGGGACCTATAGATGCAGATTTTTATTTTGGTTCACCAGATATTGAATATCAAAGTAAAATAAAAGGATTATGGAGCATGTGGGGTGGATTTGGAATTCCTGTTGATTCAAGTGATGCGGGAACAGAATACAATTTTTTATCCCACAATGGCGATTGGACATTAGTGCCTATGATTGGATTTATGGGTAAAAATGATCAGGTATTTCCTATCCAAAAAAAGAAACAATATGTTTATTACCCACCAATAGGTTCACTTCATGTAAATTTTATAAAAGAAACAAGTTGCATATTGAGTGATTCATTTAAAGTTTATAATTATAGTATTCCATTAGTACCTGATTTTAGAATAGAGTGTACAAATGATATTTATAACATTTTTAAAACACATGGCATTCCTACATTAGAATATATAGATTGCAGTATGGGTCATGGGTTGTATCATACTTGCGGAACTTGTATATGCCCTACGGATTTTGGAGCTCCAGGTCATGTTCTCACTACCAACCAGGTTAATGAATATCTTGCTTCAAGGGCTTGCTTTTTCTTTCAGTCTATTATGAATAATCTGGCGGGCAGCCTTACCGGAACCAGTAGATTTATTAACTGCCCGGACTTTCGCCATTCAAAAGACAGTTGTGCTACTGCTCCAGATAATGGCAATTGCACGGATGACCAGGCTTGTACTGCTGATGATTAATTTTGCTGTCAAATAACAATAAATTTATCAACTTATAAATATAAAAAAAATGAAACACTTAAAATCAAATATTATTTTTCTTATCGTACTATTTTTTTGCAACCAAAATATGTACGCTCAGGCGGGTACACTTGACCCAACATTTGGGGACAGCGGACTCAAGGTTGTAAATGCTTTAACTAATAATAACAAATCGCATATTCAATCGGATGGCAAAATTATCATGCTGAGTTCAGAAAATATATTGGACCGTTTTAATCCAGATGGATCTTATGATGAAAGTTTTGGAATCAATGGCAGGTCAGAAATTGATTTTCATGGAAAGTTATATACTTCTAATAATAATTTTACATTGCAAAGCGATGGTAAAATAGTTTGTATTGGAGAATATTATTCAGTAGAAGGTAAAATCTTTTCGGGAGTTTTTCGCTGCAAACCAGATGGTTCTTTAGATAGTAGTTTTGGTAATAATGGCATGGATAGTGTACACATAGATAACCTGAATTATCCATCAGGAATTGTGGTACAACCAGATGGGAAAATTGTAGTTGCGGGTGATGTACGTAAAAGTATATATGATGAAAAAAGAACTTTTATTTACAGGCTTATGTCCAATGGTGGACTCGATTCGGGATTTGGCAACAATGGTATTGTTGTAAATTTACATTCAAAGGATATCAATTCTGTTGATCTTGTTATCAGACCAAATGGTAAGCTTGTAATAGGCAGTACTTACGAAGTATTTGGTTTTCGATCAGCTTATCAGTTGGAAAGTTTTAATTCCGATGGAACAGTTGATGAAAATTTTGGAGTAAATGGTATTGGAAAATTTTATTTCGGTGATGGCCAAACAGGAATTTGGAATACAGAAATGCATGCTATGACTTTAGAATCTGATGGCAAAATTGTTTGTGCAGGAATAACTGGAGTGGGAGATATCGTGATGGGCTTATGCAGGTTTTACGAAAATGGAAACATAGATGAAGGCTTTGGAGAAAATGGAGGCGTAATAACTCCATATATGAATATTGATGGTGTACAAAATTTCGGAGTAACATTTCAGCCGGATGGGAAAATTTTAACATGTGGTTATGCCTTAATGAACTCCAATACACCTATTCCATTAATACTTGTACGATATTCAGAAAATGGAAACTTAGACCCGGAATTTGGTGATAATGGTATTACAGCCACTACAAATGATTCTTCATCAATTGGGGGTTATTCAATTCATGTATTACCGGATGGAAAAATTTTAGTAACTGGAGGTAGCACAGGCCCCTATATTCTTCTCGCCAGATACAACGGCGACAACGTCCTCGCTGCCAACTTCAAAGAAGTAAAAGCTACTCAAACAAACGATGCCATCACAATCACCTGGCAAACACTCAATGAAAGCGGCACAAAATCTTTTACAGTTGAAAGAAGTAATAATGCAAATGATTACGCAGGTATCAATACTGTTCCGGCAAAAGGCGTTGCAAGTAGTTATAGTTATACAGATAAAAACCCTTTAAGTGGAACTAACTATTACCGCATTCGCGAAAACGCGGCCAATGGTACCAATACGTTCAGCCCGGTTGTAAAAGTAGTGTTCAATGATAATGGTATTATTTCTTTGTATCCAAATCCTGCAAAAAATACGGTTACTGTAAAAGGTTTAAATAAAAATACTATAGCCACCATCCGCATCACAGATATGAATGGAAGAGAAATCAGTAAACAAAATTTTACGCAAAGCAACATTGCAACGCTTAACATTCGCGCGCTCGCACAAGGCAGTTATTTTGTGCTGGTTGAGCAAAATGGGAAGGTTACGAAATTGAGAATAGTGAAAGAGTGAGAAATTAAAAGTGAAAAATGAAAAGTGAAAAATATTGAAACCGGGAGTAGAGAATATTTCCGGTTTTTTTTTAATTTTTATAATAATCAATACACAATGCTCATCC
>JBAQJB010000515.1:0-8573 GCA_049289155.1 Chitinophagaceae bacterium | reverse complement strand
ATACGACGTGTATATATTGTGTATATAAAAAAAAGGGCAAGCCCTTATTCTTAAAATATATCCATACAATTTATTTATTTTGGCAATAGTTTTACATTGATCGCATTGGCGCCTTTAGGGCCCATTTCTACTTCAAAAATTACTTTACTTTTTTCTTCAACGGGATCAATGAGGCCATTTACATGCACAAAAATACTTTCCTGTGTTTCTTTATCCCGTATGAATCCAAAACCTTTTGCTTCATTAAAAAAGGTGATCGTTCCTTCCCGTATCAGGTCGGCCGGATCAGTCTCTTCATGTTTGGGTACACCAATATTAATATCCTCCACATTCACGCGAATCTTTTTTCTTGGATCGGGTGGTGTTTCAGAAAAATTTCCATTTTCATCAATATACACAAGCATATCATCCAGGGTCTTTCCGGTTTGCTGGTTTTCTTTTCTTTCCTGTTTCCTTTCCAGTTTTTCTTTTCGGTTTTGCCTTTTTTTCTTTTCGCGTTCCTTTTTATTCCAGGTTTCAGCCATATAATGATCTCTTTAAATGATAAAATAATGCAGAGAAATGAAGTAATTCGTAGAGAGAAGGATTTCTAATTACTATGAATTAGAGCAAAATTAAGTTTTTTTAACCAAACCTGCAAAGCTAAAAAGCAAACCTTTTTTTGAAATGAAGCAATTCATCCTTGAAATCCGTGACAGGAAAATCTATATAGGAGAATAACGCAGATTCCCTTTTCACTTCCAAATGAAATCCCGTATAATTCTGGTTGATGAAAAATGATTCTATTCCGGGATACACTTCATTCACAGCTTCTGCAACCTGCAGCAATTGCATGTTTTTATCCACCAGGTTATACACGCCAGATGGAATCTTTTTTTGAAATACCTGAGTTAAAACATCCCTGGTTTTATCAATAGAAATGAAGGCGCGGCTTTGATTCCCGGAACCATTGATCGTGATGCGGCCGGTAAAATGCGCATCAAAAATAAATTTATTGATCATCGCATCGAAGCGCATACTCTTACTATAACCGTATACATTTCCCAGCCGGAGAATGATCGTATTCATGGTATCCATTAACCGAAGCACATGCTTTTCTGCTTTCAGTTTTGAAATAGAATAATAGCTTTCCGGCGATGGTGTTGTTTTTTCATCCGCTGCTGACCCGGTGTGTCCGTACACGGCAGCAGAACTTAAAAAAATAAATTTTTTAACAGCACTTTCTTCGAGTGCATACGTGAGTTCCGCGGTACCCCAATGATTTACCTGTTCATAAATATGCGCATCTGTATTCGCAAAAGGTGTGGTTACTTTTGCTGCAAAATGAAAAACAATATCTACATCAATCAATGCCTTCTTCAATTTCCGTGAATCAAGAATATCGCCATTTAAAAATGAAATTTTATGGCTGTTTAAATTTGTACCAATAAATAAATTATAGTTTGCCCTGCTCAGGTTATCATAAATAATAATTTTTTTTACATCAGGTAACATCGTAAGCGAAGCAACCAACTCTGTACCAATATAACCTGCGCCTCCCGTAATAAGTACATTCATTTTTTTTTCTTAAGCGATAGAAGTATCCTGTTTTATGTCCACGAGATCCGTATTCAAACCACATTCAGTTTTCTTTAAACCATACCAACGCCCGTTTCGTTCATCCAAATCCAGGTTCCATTTGCGTGTGCAGGGTTCACAGCCAATGCTATAATATCCTTCCTGTTCCAGGGGGTGATGCGGAATGTCATTCACCCTCAAATAATCATAGATCATTTTACCTGTCCAGTCGAGCATGGGATGAAAACGTGTTGTATTCCATTTCGATTTTTCTTCAACCTGTAATTGTTTTCTGAAAGTCCCCTGGTCTGCACGCACACCATTTATCCATATATCATGTGACGCCAGGACCGGCTCCAATGGCAGCACTTTATTCAGGTGGCAACATAGACCAGGATCACTCGCATACAATAATTTTCCCTGTACATCCCGTTGGTGAACTTTAGCAGTAGTTGAATAAATATTGATTAGTTTTAAATCAAACAATTTTGTGATCTGGTCCCGGTATATCAATGTTTCCGGAAAATGATATCCTGTATGAATAAAATAAACCGGGATCGATTGATCGATTTTGCTGAGTATATGCAAGAGAACAATACTATGGGTTTGAAAAGAAGATGTAGTAAACATTTTCTTTCCCGTTTTACTGTACACATTGATTTTATCAGCAATTTCTTGTTCAGTCATAAAACACTTTCAATCATTATATGGTGGAAGAAATGAATCAGGGATTCTCCACTGTTTTTTCCTGCGCCAGTTCAGCGTCATCGGGTGTAGTTTTCATGTCCCTGTCAAATGCATATAATGATTCTCCGGAAGCTCTTTCGCCGCCTGCGATTTTTAATTTATCCAGCATATTCATTACCATTGTTTCTTCTTCTGTTTGCTCTTTTACAAACCATTGCATGAAATTCCATGTTGCCCAATCACCTTCATCAAAACTCATTTTCGTAATCTTATAAATAGCAGTGGTATTATCCACTTCATGCTGAAAAGCTTTTTCAAAACAATCCTGAACTCCTTTCGGGTCGGGCGGTGGCGCAGGAATAGCAGTTATTATCGCGCGGGCACCGCGTTGTAATATGTATTCGAGAATTTTCATCATATGGCTCCGCTCTTCATTTGCATGGCGAAATAAAAAGTTGGCAATACCATCATAGCCTTCTGATGCAGCCCAGCTGGCATATGATAAATAAATTTGTGCCGCATGTGCTTCTTTGGTCAATTGATCATTCAATGCTGAACTAATGTTTTTACTTAGCCTGTTCGTATCCATAAATATTGAAAGTTTAAAAGATGAAAAAATAAATTTGTTGTTTCAAAATTACTTAATGAAGAGTAAACTTTTTGGATTTAAAAAGAATTATATCATTTTTTTAATCGCCCCGGGAAAAATTTTATTTAAGCGTATAGCGAAATCCTGCATAAAGTAAGCGTCCGCTCAACGGTCCATAAATCAAACTGGCATCAAAATATTCACCAAAAGGCGCATCTGCCGCAATGATCACCGTATGTTGAAAATAGTTGGTAAAATTTTCAGCGCCGATATAAAAACCCACATGCTTATTTTTTCCGAATGTTTTGCTCAGCTGCGCATTCATCGTTATATATACCGGTGATGCTATTGGAAATTGGTATTCAATGGGGTTTGCCGCAGTTGAAGGAATTCTTTTTTCACCGGTAAAATTAATTGTGTAATCAATTTTCCAATCCTTAATGGTATAACCAATATTTGCAAAGCCACGCTGACGAGCAGTTAAGGGTTTTTGAAGCAGCTTATTTCCATAGGTTGTACGCACATCAAAATTCCTGTATGCAATGCGCACATCAAGATCTTTGACAGGTACCAGGTTGAGTTCTGCCTGGAAACTGTTTGAATAAGATTTCCCCTGCAAATTATAAAAATTAATCTCGCGTGGGTTTTCCATATCCACCACAACCTGGTTCGTAAAATCATTCCTGTAATAATCCAGGCTCAGCATTGCATCGCGCGAAAACAACCTGAATTTTTGATCAACACTAATGCCTTTATTCCAGGCAATTTCAGGGTTCAAACCATACGCGCCATTACTGTTTGAAGGAATAATATTCAGGGTACGTGAACTTGCCATAAGCCCTGCATTTTCTGCAAGAATATTCGCAGTATGTTCCCCTCTTCCCGCACTGACGCGAATGATCGTACCAATAATTGGTTCGTAGCGCAGGTTCAACCGGGGAGTTGCAAACCAGCCATATAAATTATTATGATCCGCGCGAATGCCGGCAACAAGGCTGAATTTTTCATCTAACTTATAACTGTATTCAAAAAATGCCCCCGGCACAATTTCCTTTCTTTCATACATAGCAGACGCATACATCTCATCATAATTATCTGCCGAAAAGCTAATGCCTGTGCGGAAAGTGTGATTCGTATTTCCTAAAATACTTTGGTAAATTAAATTGGAATAAAAACTTTTTTGCGTTGCGTTATAAGGCGTGAGGCCGAAAAAAGAATTTTGTTTGAATGAAGCGGCAGACAACTGAAGGCCAATACTTTTATATTTTTTTTCAGGAAAAATATAACCAATTTTTGCATAGCCTTCTTCCCTTTCAATGTCCATACCAAAACCATAAGAATTTGTTGTCAGTTTATCTTTTGAATCAAATGAATTTTCACCGCCGGTTTTATTATCTTTTAAAGCTTTAATACCAAATTGTATTTTCCAGCCTTTATTATCATCATAATGCCAGCGGTTCATTAAACTAAATAAATTTCCGGTTGGTAAGTCACGGAAACCATCTTTATTGATATCCACTTTATTCGCCAGGAAATCATCATGGACTAAAATTCCGGTTGCCCATTTATTCCCAATCTTCTGAAAATAATTCACATTAAAATCGCTCTTGCCCATTTCATTGATATAGCCATTCAGGTATAATTTATCAGCCGTTGCAGGTTTTTTTAATTCCACATTTATTTGCCCGGCAATACTTTCAAAACCATTGACAACAGAGCCTGTGCCTTTACTCAACTGGATGCTTTCGATCCATGGGCCCGCAATACTATTTAATCCGGAAGGTGTGGCGAGGCCATGTAACCCGGGCAAATTTTCAACAGTGAGTAACGTATAGATTCCTGCAAGGCCGAGCAATTGAATTTGCTTCGCACCCGTAATGGCATCACTGTAAGAAACATCCACGGACGGGCTTGTTTCAAAACTTTCACTCAGGTTACAACAGGCGGCTTTCAACAAATCATTTGAATTAATTGTTTGAATCCGGATGGGCGAAAAGGTACTGATATAAGCCCGTGATTTCGTTGAAACCGTTACCGTTTTTAGTTGCCCGTTAGCTGCAAGAATCACCTGCAAACCTGAATTACTTTTTACGTCAATTGTATCAGACTGGTAACCTGTATATGTGATCACCAAATTTGTGTTTACAGAATCCGGGGTAATGGAAAATATGCCGTGTTTATCTGTAATCGTTCCATGCACTGTGCCCTGCCAGAGAACAGCAGCGCCTTCAAGCGGTAAAAAATTTCCTTTACTATCTTCTGACACCACAACGCCGCGGATATTATTCCCGGGTTCATTCTCACTAATATATACGGTAGTTTCATTTTTTATATCGCGGTATAAACAACAGGCCGGGAGTGAATGATACACTTCATCTTTCGCTTTTTTTAATTCTGTGTCGTGCCCTACATCAGCAATTTTTTGATTCATACGCTCAAAAGAAATAATAGCAGAATCGTATACAACCCGGAGCATTTTTGTTGGAATATCCCAATCAGCATAAGAAACACCTTTCACTTTTACTGCTTTTTCAATACGCTGTTTGCACTGGATGCATACGCCCGATACATGAAAAGTTACTGTATCCGTTGCCTGCGATTTTGCCTGTGGTGAAATTAGAATGCAGGATAAAAAAAGAAATGGAAGAAATATTTTTTTTGAAATTTTATTCAGGAATTGTTTCATCGTTATAATTTTTTTGCAATGTGAAATGTATGCAACGCGTGTGCATAATTTTTTAAGAATTTTAAGTTGTAAATAATATCCTGCTTAGGTAATAAACAGGATCCTTTATTTCAACATGCAAAAAATATCAGATAAGGATACAACAATAGAATGCCTGGAAGTCAGGCGGGCTTTGATGATGGGCGTTATTCTCAGAAAATAAAGGCTTGAACCCTTTGCTAAAATATACTGCTTTATTTCCAGGAAATGCCTGGGGTACCAGGCTTTGAAACAATTTTATTGTATTCAAAAGAGATTCCGGCTGGCTCTGATCCAATGAAGATTTCAACACAATAACGTGGTCCTGGCAGCAGTCACCGGCATTATTTTTTTCCATACCACATTTACCACAATTACCATTTTCACCGGTTGAATTTCCAAAATCAACGGATGAAAATTTACCCATACACTGGTGCAAATAAATACTTGCCCCGGAACTTGTAGCGAGGTACGAAAAAGTTAATATAAGTAATAAAAATTTTTTCATGGAAAGATCCAAATTTAAATCATTTGGAAATTAAATTTTAGATTGATTCGCGCATTTGCTTAAGGCCTTTTGTCCATTTCAATAATTCAGTCATCATATTCTTCACGGATTTACCAATCAGTTCATCCGTTTGAAAAACGCCATTATCATCAATTCTTTTTTCAAAAAAAGGAAGGGGCACGCTTTCCATCAACGGCACCAATTTCACGGTAGAGAAAACTTCTTTACACATTTGTGCAGAACGCAATCCACCTGAAATACCACCATAACTAATGATGCCAATTGGTTTATAATTCCATTCTTTATATACAAAATCAACGGCATTGATTAATGCAGGCGGAGCACCAAAATTATATTCAGGAATGATACATATATAGGCATCTGCCGCATCAATTTTTGCGGCCCATGCTTTGGTATGTTCATGTTCATATTGCTGCAGGCGCGGATGTTTCGGCTCATCCAGGAAAGGTAAATTAATGGTAGCCAGGTCGAGTGTTTCCGCTTCAAAATCTGTATAGGCTTTTACCGCTTCCGCAAACCAATTGGCAACGTGAATGCCTTTACGCGCCGGCCTTGTACTTGCTACAATAATTTTTAATTGATACATTTATTATTTTATTTTTCTATTTTTTTAATTAAAAAACTACACGCCAAAAGAAGAACCGCAGCCACAGGTTGTGGACGCATTTGGATTTATAAAAACAAATCCCCTGCTATTTAAACCGGGTTCCCAATCTATTTGCATACCATCCAGGTAAATTTCATGCGCTTTATTCATGATACAGGGAATGCCATCCAGCTCGAAGAAAATATCTGCCGCTTCCTGCTTACCAAATTCAAGAATATACGTCATGCCACTGCAACCTCCGCCTCTAACGCCAATGCGCAATTTATCTTCCCGGTTAAAGTTTTCCTGCGACATCAGCCGCCTGATCTCTTCCAGTGCATTTGCTGAAAAGCTAACAGGTATAATAGTTTGAATAGCCATATGATAATTTTTTTCTGGCGCAAAATTACATCAAACTGCTGTATTCATGAAGTTAAAACGGAGTTTAGCTGGTTCCGCTTTTGCTTGCTATTTTTGCAAAAAAATAAAACCTTGGATTCATTAAATACGATCATGATTGGGGGAGCTGTACTGCTCCTTGTTATTTTTGTGGCATACGGGCTATTCTCTAAAAATAAAAAAGAGCCGGTCATTCCAACAGGTGACAATACCGCAAGGCAAATGCAGATGTTGGCGTATGAAAGATTGACCATATTGGTAGACCGGATCGCGCTGCCCAACCTGATTTCACGTGTAAGTTTAGCAGGTGTATCAGCACAGGAAATGCAGGCGTTGCTTACACAAAATATAAAAGAAGAGTTCTCCCATAATATTACCCAGCAATTATATGTAAGCGCGGATGCCTGGTCGGCAGTCAAAAACCTGAAAGAACAAAATTTACTGATCATCAATCAATATGCGAAAACATTGCCGTCACAGGCAACCGGCCTGGACCTGAATAAAAACTTACTGGAGTACTGTATGCAAAATAAAAAAGGCGCATTGCATGAAGTGGTGAATGAAGTGTTGAATTTCGAATTGAAAAAATCGTTGCTGGGATAATTTAATTACATACTATGAAGGACATAAAAACGGATAGTGGAATAGGTATAAAACCTGTTTATACAGGGAAAGATATGCCTGCAACTTTTAAGGAAGAAATGCCCGGCGAATTTCCTTATACCCGCGGCGTACAAAAAGACATGTATCGTGGCCGCATGTGGACCATGCGGCAATATGCAGGATTTTCTACGGCAGAAGAAAGTAATAAAAGGTATAAATATTTATTAGCCCATGGTGTAATGGGCCTGAGTGTGGCATTTGACCTGCCCACACAAATTGGTTATGACAGCAGCCATTCGCTGGCTGAAGGTGAGGTGGGAAAAGTAGGTGTAGCAATTGATAGCCTGGAAGACATGGAAGCATTGTTTAAAGACATCCGGCTCGCGGATATTTCTACTTCCATGACAATCAATTCCACGGCATTTATTCTATTGGCATTTTATGTGTCGCTGGCAAAGAAACAAGGCGCTGACCTGATGCAACTCCGGGGAACCATTCAAAATGACATCTTAAAAGAATACGCTGCAAGAGGCACTTATATTTACCCGCCAAAAGCATCCATGCGGATCATTACAGATATTTTTGAATGGTGTGAAAAAGAATTGCCGAAGTGGAATACGATTTCCATTTCAGGGTATCATATCCGGGAAGCCGGCAGCACCGCGGTGCAGGAAATAGCTTTTACATTAGCCAATGGAAAAGCCTATGTAAAAGCCGCATTAGAAAAAGGGTTGGATATAAATAATTTTGGAAAAAGATTATCCTTTTTCTTTAATGCGCATAATAATTTATTTGAAGAAATTGCTAAGTTCCGTGCAGCAAGAAGTATGTGGAGTGAGATCATGCAATAATTGGGCGCAACGGATCCGAAAGCGATGATGATGCGGTTTCATACACAGACCGGCGGAAGCACATTGAC
>JBAQJB010000514.1:0-2008 GCA_049289155.1 Chitinophagaceae bacterium | reverse complement strand
ATATACACCAAAAGGTGAAGTGAAAATGTTACCCACCGGTTCTACCGCACTGGACTTTGCATTTTCTATTCATACAGCGGTGGGCAGTAAGTGCATTGGTGCAAAAGTCAATCATAAGCTCGTACCGATCAGCCATAAATTACGCAGTGGCGACCAGGTAGAAATCATAACCAGCAATAAACAAAAACCCAATGATGATTGGCTGGGTTTTGTAGTGACGGCAAAAGCACGCAGTAAAATTAAGGACTCTTTAAAAGAAGAGAAACGCAAAATTGCGGATGATGGAAAATATATTTTACAGAAAAAACTGGAAGGTATTGGAGCTGCTTACAGTCAACATAATATTGATGAATTGGTAAGCTATTATAAAGTGCTTTCGCAGCTGGATTTATTTTATGATATAGCGGTTAAATCAAATGACCTGAAAGATCTGAAAAACTTTCATGTGCTCGGAGATAAATTAGAGATGCCCCGGGTGGTGAAGGTACCTGAAATTAAAACCGAACCTGATAATAAACACACTAAAAAAGATTCAGAACTGATCATCTTTGGAGAGAGCAGTGATAAAATTAAATACACGCTGGCACAGTGTTGTAACCCTATTCCCGGGGACAGTGTATTTGGTTTTGTAAGTACGGGCAAAGGCCTGAGCATTCATCGGACCAATTGCCCGAATGCAGCACAAATGATGGCTAACTACGGACACCGGATCGTGAAAACCAAGTGGGCGAAAAACAAGGAAATTTCTTTCCTTACCGGTTTGAAAATTATCGGGATGGATGATGTGGGAGTAGTGAATAAAATTTCCAATGTGATCAGTGGAGAAATGAAAATAAATATTGCTGCTTTAACCATCGAATCAATGGAAGGCCTTTTTGAAGGAACGATTAAAATATTTGTACATGATAAAGAAGAACTGGACGACCTGGTTGAGCAACTTAAAAAATTAAATGGTATTCAATCTGTCAAAAGATTTGATACGGATGAAATTGAAAAGTAAAAAATAATATTTTTACAATAAGCATTGAACTTTTATTCTGGAATAATTAATTTAATCTTAAAACTATTTATGGATTTTAAAATCAGGCCCTGGCATATCAATGACCTTGACAGCCTGGTGATGCATGCAAATAATCCACGTGTTGCGCAATTCATGAAAGATGTATTTCCGCATCCTTATACAGAAGAAGCCGGACGAAAATTTATATCTTTTGCAACTTCAGGTAATTCTGTTCATATTTTTGCCATCGAAGTGGAAGGCTATGCAGCCGGAGGAATTGGCATACACCAGCAGGAAGATATCTATAAAAAAAATGCGGAGATTGGATATTGGCTTGGGGAACAATACTGGAATAAAGGTATTATTTCAAAAGCATTAAACGAGGTTGTAAAAATTGCATTTGACCAGTTTGATATTACGCGTGTTTTCGCCAGTTCATTTATACATAATATTGCATCTCAAAAAGTATTGGAAAAAGCAGGCTTTCAATTAGAAGCAGTTTTGAAAAATTCAATATTTAAAAATGAAGTGTATTATGATGAACTAATTTATACAAAATTCAAAACTTAATCAACCTTTACTTAACCGTTCATTTCAAATTAAAAACATAGAAAATATGAAAAAACTGAAAACTATCATTTGTACTTTACTTGTAATTTTTATATTTCAAAATGCATTTGCGCAAAATGATAATGTGTCACCTTTTGACACGACGATCTATGGCAGAAATGAAAAAGTGGGGAAATACCTAAAGACACGCGGTTTCAATATGTACTATGAAGAATATGGAAGTGGCGCTCCCCTGCTCATCATTCATGGTAATGGAGGTTCCATCAATAATTTTTTATACCAGATTCCTTATTTTTCTAAAAACTATCGCGTGATCCTTGCTGATAGCCGCGCCCAGGGTAAATCTTATGACATTAACGATTCACTGAGTTATGAAATGATGGCTGATGATTTGAATGCATTATTAGACAGCCTGCACCTTGATTCCTGTAATGTGAT
>JBAQJB010000513.1:0-8149 GCA_049289155.1 Chitinophagaceae bacterium | reverse complement strand
GCAATGGCTGGCGGTTTTCACTTGTAAATCTTTGATCAATATTTTTATATGAACGTGGTTATTACCGGTGGTTCCAAAGGCCTGGGAAAAGCGATGGCAGAAAAATTTGCCGCCGCCGGTGATGATCTTTTTTTATGTGCAAGGAATGAAAAAACCTTGCAGGAAACGCAATCCTTTTTAAAATCCCATTTCCCACAATCGAATATTCACATAAAAAAAACAGACCTGGCAAATGCCACTGAATTAAATGAATTTGCAGACTGGTGCCTTTCTTTTGGCAGCCCGTTTGTGCTTATCAACAATGCCGGTAATTTTTTGCAGGGAAATGTTTATGATGAACCGGAAGGTAACATGGAAAAAATGATGCAGCAAAATTTTTTCAGCGCGTATCATGTAACGCGTAAACTTTTGCCTTCTATGATCTCCGCGGGAGCCGGCCATATTTTTAATATGTGTTCCGTAGCATCTCTCAAGGCGTATAAAGGTGGAGGAAGTTATAGTGTGAGTAAATATGCCCTACTTGGCTTCACACATAATCTCCGGGAAGAATTAAAATCTAAAAACATAAAAGTTACCGCGATCATCCCTGGTGCCACTTATACTGATTCCTGGAAACAAAGCGGTCTCGAAGAAAAACGTTTTATGCAGGATAAAGATATAGCGGAAATGGTATTTTGCGCTTCCCGCCTTTCCCCTTCTGCCTGCGTGGAAGAAATTATCATGCGCCCGCAACCGGGGGATATTTAAATGATAACAGAGAATTATTTTTCAATTTATTCAGGATTATCCTATACCTTTGCCGCCACATAAAAAAGATGAAATTTTTCGGACGCTAAAAAACAACATTGAGATGCCTTACTTAACTACAGAAAAAAAATCTGAGATTTTTACCAACTTTGGCGGAAATGCTACAAATACGGGTTCTATTGAAGCACAGGTTGCTTTGGTTACAGAACGTATCTCCAGTATTTCCAAGCATTTGCAAGCCAACAAAAAAGATTTCTCCACGCATCGTGGCCTCATGAAAATGGTTGGCCAGCGCAAGCGCTTATTGGGTTACCTGCAAAAGCATAACCTGGAAAGTTACCGTGCCCTGATCGAAAAACTGGGTTTAAGGAAATAATTACCTGTTTACTTTCAACTCCTTTTTTACCGGCTTTACAATTTCGTCTTTAGATCATAGTATCTATTTATTCATTTACCATTTCCCGTGTTCACTATATGGAACCTGGAAATACATAACAACAATATATGTTATCACAACCCATACAATCCGGGTTTTCACTTCCCAGCGGAGCGGAAATTATTATAGAAACCGGCAAACTCGCGCGCCAGGCCGATGGCGCCGTTACTGTACGCCAGGGCAATTGCATTTTATTGGCTACCGTAGTAGCTAACCTCGAAGCAAAAGAAGGCCAGGAATTTTTTCCATTAAGTGTAGATTACCAGGAAAAATTTGCTTCAGCAGGCCGGATACCCGGCTCATTTTTCAAAAGAGAAGCAAGATTGAATGATTATGAAATTTTAACCAGCCGTCTCATTGACCGTGCGTTAAGGCCTTTATTCCCGGAAGATTATTTTTGCGAGGTACAGGTTTTAATAAGCCTTATTTCAAGTGACCCGGAAGTAATGCCGGATGCATTGGCCTGCCTCGCAGCTTCGTCTGCACTTGCTGTTTCGGATATTCCCATTAAAGAAATTATTTCTGAAGTGCGCATCGCAAGGGTAGATGGTAATTTTATTGTAAACCCAACGCGCAGCGAACTCGCAAAATCTGATTTCGAATTCATCATTGCCGCCACAGAAAAAAACCTGATGATGGTAGAAGGGGAAGCCAATGAATGTTCTGAAGCGGATCTTGTAAAGTGTCTTGAAATAGCACACGAAGCGATCCGTGTTCAAATTAAAGCACAGCAGGTTTTAAGGGATAAAAAAGGGATCACCGCAAAAAGAGATTATAAAAAGCCTGAAACGAATGAGGCCCTGAATGAAAAAGTAACTGCATTTACCAAAGACAAAATTTATGCGATTGCAAAAAAGGCTTCTGCCAAACATGATCGCTCAGATGCATTTAAACAATTGAAAGCAGAACTGATTGAAAGCCTTGGAACTGATCTTTCAGATACCGATAAAAAACTGGCTAAAAAATATTATGAAGACCTGCAATGGGAGCTCGTTCGCGATATGATGATCAAAGAACGCGTGCGCCTGGACGGCAGGAAATTAGACGAAGTAAGGCCGCTTGCTATGGAAGTGGATGCTCTTCCCGCACCACATGGTTCCGCTTTATTTACAAGAGGCGAAACACAATCTCTTACTTCGGTAACATTGGGTACGCCTTTAGATGAATTAATCGTATTAAGCGCTGCAAAATCTGATTATACAAAATTTTTCCTCCATTATAATTTTCCACCTTTTTCCACAGGTGAAGTGAAAATGATGCGCGGTGTTGGCCGTCGTGAAGTAGGCCATGGCAATCTTGCTATGCGAAGCCTGAAAAAAATGATGCCGGGAAATGAATATGCATATACGGTTCGCGTAGTAAGTGATATATTGGAATCCAATGGATCATCCTCTATGGCCACAGTTTGCGCCGGCTCACTCGCATTAATGGATGCTGGTGTACCTTTTCCAAAGCATGTTAGCGGTGTTGCGATGGGATTGGTATCACAGGAAAATGGCTATGCGATCTTAACGGATATATTGGGTGATGAAGACCACTTAGGAGATATGGATTTTAAAGTTACCGGAACACGTGATGGAATTTGCGGTGTTCAAATGGATATCAAAGTAGATGGCCTCAGCATGCAGGTAATGAATGAAGCATTGGAGCAGGCGCGGAAAGGAAGGCTTCATATTTTGGATGCCATGTATGAATGTATGCCGGCTCATCGTGAAGAAGTGAAACCACACGCACCTAGAATGGAAAAATTAATTATTGATAAAGAATTCATAGGTGCCGTAATCGGGCCAGGTGGAAAAGTGATCCAGGAAATTCAAAAAGAAACCGGCACAACAATCAATATTGAAGAAGTTGGAAATTT
Organism: Chitinophagaceae bacterium; assembly: GCA_049289155.1. Lineage (GTDB taxonomy): Bacteria > Bacteroidota > Bacteroidia > Chitinophagales > Chitinophagaceae > JAFDXJ01. The sequence continues at coordinate 5,105 of JBAQJB010000513.1, read as the reverse complement.
TGGCGAGGTAAGTATCTTCTCAACAGATAAAGACAGCGTGGTAAAAGCATTGAATTGGGTGAAAGGCCTGGTAGCTATGCCACAGATCAATGATGTATACGAAGCGAAAGTAAAAACGATTCAACCATATGGAGCATTTGTTGAATTCCTCCCTAAAAAAGAAGGGCTGTTACACATCAGCGAAGTTTCCTGGAAAAGATTGGAAACATTGGAAGGCGTTTTGAAGGAAGGAGACACTGTTAAAGTTAAACTCATTGGAATAGACCATAAGACCGGCAAATTCAAATTGAGCAGGAAAGTTTTAATGCCAAGACCCGAAGGTGCTCCGCAGGGAGAATCAAATGATAACAACAGGCACTAAATTTTTATAACAACGAGTAAAGGCTTGCATATTTTGCAGGCCTTTTATTTTTAAAAACTATGGACAATTATTTTTGCATTACTATTCAAATTTCTGAAAGCGCGGAAAGAGAAGCAATTTCAGCAGTATTAGCACAGTTACCTATTTCAGGATTTGAAGAAAATGAAATGGAATTACTGGCCTGGTTCAAAGAAACAGATTTCAATGAGGAAAACCTGAAGCGCATCCTGGATAAAAATCATCTCGCTTACCAAAAGAAATTTGTCGCGGGTAAAAACTGGAACGCGGAATGGGAAGCTAATTTTCAACCGGTGATCATTGAAAATAAAATTGCCATCCGTGCAAATTTCCATGCGCCCGTTAAAGGCGTAGAGCATGAAATTATCATTACACCAAAAATGAGTTTTGGTACAGGCCATCATGCTACCACCTATCTTATGATCGCGGAAATGTGTGCATTAGATTTTACGAATAAAAAAGTTTTCGATTTCGGTGCAGGCACCGGCATTCTTTCTATTCTTGCTGAAAAATTGGGCGCCTCAGAAATTATTTCTATAGACAATGATCCTTTAAGCACGGAAAATTTTATGGAAAACAGGGATGCGAATTTTTGTAAAAATATTTTTTATACGGAAAATAATATGCCGCCTGTTAATGAAAAATTTGAAATTATATTGGCCAATATCAACAAGCATATTTTACAAAAATTTTTGCCTGCACTTTCTACAATGTTATTTCCTAACGCGCAGGTTTTGATAAGTGGGATACTTGTAACGGACGTGGATGAAATGATACAGGTTGCTGCCAGTTCGGGTCTCAAACACCGGTTAACAAATGTTAAAGATTCATGGGCATTACTGTCATTTTCCGCTTAAAAAAAGTGAATGTTTTTATGTTTTAAGTTTTGCCAGTATATTTGTCGTTCTTTTTTTATCAGCGATCGCCCCATGACAGAAATATTACTTATTATTTTTGCTTATTTGATCGGATCCATTCCGACGGCTGTTTGGGTGAGTAAACATTTTTTCGGAATAGATATCCGGGATTACGGCAGCGGTAACGCCGGTGCCACAAATACCTATCGCGTATTCGGCCCCAAATGGGGGACTTTTGTAATGATCATTGATATGCTGAAAGGAGTTGCAGCTACTTCACTGTACGTTTTAATTGCGCATTATTTGCATGATGACTGGGACCGCACCAACCTTATGATTGGCCTCGGCCTCGCAGCAGTTTTGGGGCATATTTTTCCGATTTGGGCAAATTTTAAAGGTGGTAAAGGTGTTGCTACTTTATTTGGAATGATCGTTGCAATTCAACCTTTAGTAGCAGTTTGTTGTGTGGGTGTTTTTCTTGCTGTTTTATATCTTACCAGGTTTGTCTCATTGAGTTCCATGCTTGCCGGCGTAGCATTCGCTATTTTTATCCTCTTTATTTTTAATGACGATGTTACATTATACCGCGTTTTTTCAGTGGCAGTCGCACTAATGGTGATACTCACACACCAGAAAAATATTAATCGCCTTATCAATGGCACGGAAGGCAAAGTACCTATTTTCAAGTATCGTGACCGCCGCCGTAAAAGAAGGCACGGTGATGATGAATGATATTTTCTTTCATGAAAAGTTTCCTTTAATCAACGACTTATTTTTTTTGGTATAAATATTGAATGATCATAGAGTCAAACATTCTTCATTTCAAATATTTTCATGACTCGTAAATTACTCGCATCTTTATTTATTGTAAGCACCATTTTTTATGCCTGCACTGAAAATGCAATTACTGGCCGTAACCAGTTGAGCCTTGTATCTGAACAACAATTGGAGCAGGAAGCCCAGGTTCAGTATAAGCAATTCCTTACACAAAATAAAGTCGTTTCAAACCCTGCTAACAAAGACGCTGAAATGGTCAAAAGAGTAGGTACGCGGATTGCTAAAGCCATTGATGATTATTATCAGCAAAAGGGTTTAGGAAATGAATTGTCTGGTTACAAATGGGAATTCAATCTCGTGGACAGTAAGGAAGTAAATGCCTGGTGTATGCCGGGTGGAAAAGTAGTGGTGTATACCGGTTTACTGGATGTCACTCAAAATGAAGCGGCTCTTGCAATTGTTCTCGGCCATGAAATTACACACGCCGTTGCGGGCCATGGCAGGGAAAGAATGAGTGAAGTAATGCTTGCACAGGGATTGCAAATAGCGGGTAATGTTGCCTTATCAAAAAACCCGAAAACCGTTGATGTTTTTAATGGCATTTATGGCCCGGCCGCACAACTGGGTGTATTATTACCCAATTCCCGGAGCCAGGAACTGGAAGCAGATCATTACGGATTGATATTCGCAGCAATGGCTGGTTATAATCCACAGGAAGCGATACCTTTTTGGCAAAGAATGGAGAAAATGGGTGGGCCTAAGCCCCCGGTTTTTTTAAGTGACCACCCTGCAGATGCAGACAGGATCGAAAAACTCAAAGAACTTATGCCGGAAGCACTAACGTATTACAAACCTGTTTCTAATTAAACGTTCAATCAAATAAGCAGTACAATATTGCTCCAGGTGAGATGTGTATGATTTTCTAAGAAATTATACGTACCTTTGCAGTCCTAATCTATATTTTTAACCTTAAATTCTTTAAGGATGTCTGCACATAATCTCTTAGAATTATTAGAACTTGAAAGTGAAAGAAACCTCTTGATCCAGGGTGTACCCAGTTCTATGGAGAAACAGTTTGTGAAATTGTCCTATGCTAAAAGCATGACGCCTTTACTGTGTAGCCGTAAAGTTGACTTCGCACTTATCTTTGCTATAAACCATACACAGTTATGCTCCATCCTGAAAGAAGTGTTACCTGCTATTCATGCTAAAAGCATTTTATGGGTTGCTTATCCTCGTTCAGCGAGTAAAATTGCCAGTGATTTAAACAGGGATTGTTCCTGGAATATGCTTTGTACTAATGGCTATGAACCTTCACATGAAATTCCGCTCGATCATGTTTGGAGTGCGTTGCGTTTTTTGAAGCCTGCATCAAAAAAGGACGCAGTGCCTGCGAAAAAAGCCAATTTGCAAACAGCCTGATTTATTATTATTTCTTTATTTCTTTCAAACTCCTGTTTACCAGGTAAACACCGGTAAGCGTAATAGCAGCGCCAATTATTATAAAAGGCGTTAGTTTTTCATGTAATAAAATAGCACCTACAATCATTGCGACCAGTGGATTGATATAAGCATATAAAGAAGAAATTACGGTGGGCAAATGTTTGGTGGTATAAATAAAAGCAATGAAAGCGATTATCGATCCCATAATAATCAAATAACCGATCGCGGTCCAGGTCTGCCAGGGTATTACAAAAAAAGGCTGGTCATTCCCAGTCACCTTCGCAAGTCCATAAATCATAAAGGAAGCCATAAACATTTGCCAACCCATGGCATAATATGGATTCATCAGGTATTTATTTCTGACAATATACAAAGTACCAATACTCCAGGATAGCATGGCAATTACGCCAAGCACAATTCCAAACACATAGCCTTCCGGCTGTACATGAAAAGTATTCTCATATAACACCAGCGTTACGCCGCCTAATCCCAGGAAAAGCCCGATAAATGTGAGGCGTGAACTATTATTCACTCTAAAAAAAATCATTTCTATAAGTACTACGCTCAATGGATATAAAGCCCCAATAAGGGCGGCCAATCCACTGGGGATAAATTTTACACCCCAGGTACTCAAACCATTTGCCAGTACAAACATGAAAATGGATAAAATAAACAGCCACCTGAATTGTTTCCAGCTTGGCAATTTTTCTCCTTTTATTAAAAAATAAAGGACCATGATTGATCCTGCGAGAAATTGCCTGATATAAGAAACTTCTAATCCCGAGATGCCTGAATTTACGGCGATCTTACTGGCTACCCAGGTAGTTCCCCATAAAATACTTGTGGTACTTAATGCCAGGTAAGCATACTTTCCCGGAATCGATTCTGATTTCGATCGCGGAAATAACGAGGGCATTATGAATTTATATGATTTCATATATTCTTATACCTTTCTAATGCCTGAAATGCCTTGTACCGGTAATGACCATAGCCAGGTTATTGTCAATGCAATACTGAATGCTGTCTTTATCGCGAATGGAGCCACCGGGTTGTATAAATGCGCTGATACCCGCTGCATGCGCGAGTTTCACACAATCATCAAAAGGGAAAAAAGCATCACTTGCCAGGACAGCGCCTTTCAAATCAAATTGAAAATGTTGCGCTTTATCAATAGCTTGTTTTAAAGCATCTACCCGGCTTGTCTGCCCGCAACCTTTGCCACATAATTGTTTATTTTTTACCAGGGAAATGGCATTGCTCTTGAGGTGTTTGCAGATAATATTTGCAAATAAAAGATCTTCTTTTTCCTGTGCAGTGGCAGGCCTGCCGCCTGCTTCTTTCCATTCAGAAAATGAAGCCATATCTGTATCCTGAACGAGTGTGCCTTGCAAAATAGATTTGTACTGTTTGGTAGCCTGGGAAATGTTTTCCTTTGAAACGAGGAGTATCCTGTTTTTCTTTGCCTGCAATATTTGCAGCGCTTTTTCATCAAAACCCGGCGCAATTAAGACTTCAAAAAAAAGTTCACTGATGGACGATGCAGTTGCTTCATCTAATTGTTTATTACAAACCAATACACCGCCAAATGCACTTTCCGGATCACCGGCCAAAGCCGCATCCCAGGCTTCTTTGAGCGTTTCACGAATAGC
>JBAQJB010000512.1:0-4095 GCA_049289155.1 Chitinophagaceae bacterium | reverse complement strand
ACTCAATTTACAGGATAAAATGTCCGAGAATGGCTCGAACCCGGATGAAGCAATTTTTGCAAAACCCGGGAATAGCAATATCTCCAACCACTTTTATATTGAAAGCAATCTTAAAAGTGGAAACAGTGTTCTCGTATTTGCTCAAAAACCAGGCGGTCAATTAATCCTGGAAGATGAAGTGAAATCCGGTGGCTATGGTTTGGGAGAAGCATTAGGATCACAGGGTGCGCTGGGAGTAAGCAAAAATGATAACTTACTTTTTGCAGTAAATGCCGGTTCCAATTCTGTTTCTTCATTCAGGATAAATCCCGTTACAGGTGGCCTTAAACTTTTATTTTCAGTGGCAACAAACGGGCAGGTTCCTGCCAGCCTCACTATATATGGTAATAAATTATACGTTCTGAATATTCATTCATCCACTATCAATGGATATACTTTTAGTGCAAATGGTTTTCTTACCCCCATTGCAGGTTCTGAACATAATTTAAGCGGAATGAATGCAGATGCGGCTCAGATCAAATTTTCACCTGATGGGTTAGCTTTGTATGTTACGGAAAAAGCGACAAATATTATTGATAAATTCAACCTCGATCCGGGTGGTATGATCATTTCTTCGCAACAAATTACTTCACATGGTGTTGAGCCATTTGGATTTGATTTTGCAAGAGAAAACAAATACATGATTGTATCCAATGCCGCCAATGGCTTCTCTGGTGCTGGTTCTGCAACTTCCTATAAATTTTCTGCTACCGGCCTGGATAATATAAGCGGGCCAATATCAAATTACCAATCTGCACCTTGCTGGTTAGCTACCACGCAACATGGTGTCTTTGCATTTGTGGCAAATACAGCCACGAATAATATCTCTTCTTATTACATAGATCCCAATGGTGCATTAACACTTATCAAAACGATTGCTGCAGAACATGATGGCAAAACACCAATTGATATAGAGATAAGCTCTGATAATAAGTTTGTATATCAACTTTATGTAGGTTCATATAGTGTGGTTTCTTATAAAAGAAAGCCTGCAGGAGAAATTGAATATTCCGATAAGGTTAATGCCGTACCTAAATCGGCTGCAGGCCTGGCGGTATATTAAATTTGTTTGCAGTTAGTTTAAAAAAACTATCTTAAAATATTCTTGAAAAAAAATGTGCCGGGGTTGAGACCGGCACATTTTTATATTTGAACTCTTTGTAAAAAAAGTCTGAGAATGTTTTCATTTTAAAAATCATATAAGTTGCTTTTATAAGTGTACGTAATTTCTTTACCTTTTTTTTATTGACTAATTATTTCAAAGGAATATTTTTACTATCATGGCATCACGAGTTGCCATTTCCCAGGCTGTATAAAAAAACCAGCTTCACTCTTTTTGCCGCCTCCTGGTCTCCCGGCAAGCGGCAAAGCTGAAGCCCGAATATTTAATGAATTTTATAACTTGCATTTATAAGTTTTTAAAGGAGTAAATTTTTTATGCTGTTAATTAGAGGCATTCCTGGAGTCGCGTGTATGGATTCGCAAAATATATCAGTGCGCAAATGTTTATGAAATTTTATAATAATATTTATGCTTCTGCATATCGATCATATGATAAATATGAAAATGGACCAAGGTATAAAGCAGCATCTTTTATATTTGTATGTTTTCTTGGTCTTTTTGCTATGATATTGGCATTGATAAAAAAAATATTTGTACTTGACCTTACATCATTAAAAAATTATTCCGGATATTCAATTACTGTTCTCATAATTGGATTTTTCTTTTTAGGAATTGTTTGGAAATATTATTCAAAAGAAAGAGTTGAAAGTATAATTAATGATTTTGAAAGTAAGGAGGTTCGTGAGCGAAAGCTTTGGGGTTTTATCGTAGTGGCTTCATTTATTTTACCATATATAGCTTTCATAATTCTGCTTGGCTAAGTAATAAGAATTGCAATTAAATTTTTTATGCAGGTACTTAGCCGCTTGTCAGGAGACAACGCGGCGGCGGGGGAGTTCGTGCAGGTTCGGGAAAACATGGAAATAAAAAAAAGAAACGATCCCTTTCGATCATTTCTTTTTATAAAATTATATCGACTAATTATTTTAAAGGAATATCCCTTACCATCATAGCATCACGATTTGCCATTTCCCAGGCTGTATAAAAAACCAGCTTCACTCTTTTGGTCATCACATCAAAATTAATTTTATCAATCGTGTCCGTCGGCTGATGATAATCCGCATGTGTGCCATTAAAATAAAAAATAACCGGCACACCATTTTTTGCAAAATTGTAATGGTCTGAACGATAATAAAAACGATTCGGATCCTTGGGATCATTGAAGCGCCTGTCAAGCTCCATATTCATATAGGTATGATTGATACTGTCACTGATCTTCATGAGATCAGAACTTAATTTATCCTCGCCGATCGTATACACATAATTGGTTGAATCACCTTCCGTTCTTTTCGGATCCAGCCTGCCGACCATATCAATATTTAAATCAACAGATGTTTTATCCAAAGGAAAAACAGGATGATCTGTATAATATTCAGAACCCCATAATCCTTTTTCTTCACCGGAAACAGTCATAAACACAATGGTTCTCCGCGGCCCAAAACCTTTTTCTTTTGCTTTGGTAAATGCTTCGGCCAATTCGATTACACTGGTCGTTCCGGAACCATCATCATCAGCGCCATACCAGATCACGGAATCTTTTTTACCCAAATGATCATAATGCCCGGTAATGAAAACATACTCATCTTTTTTATCTGTGCCCGGTAATACACCGATCACATCACTGCTTTGCAGATCCAGTGTTTTTGCCTGGATGGAATAAGAAATTTTTGCCGGGTAAGTTTTGAGTTCTATATCTTTTAAGCCGGTGAAATTATCTTTCGTAACTCCCAAAATTTTTGCAGCAACTTTTGGCGACACAAAAACAAGTGGATTATTTTTAGATGCAGTTTGCTGTTTAAGATACATATTCCCTTTTGTGGCAGCATTGGTTTTTTTCGGAAAATCCCTACCGATTATCATGATCCCGGCAGCGCCATTATTTTTTGCGGCAATGGCTTTTTGGTAAAAAGAGCCCGGGCTGCGAAAGTTATATTTTACCGAATCCGCAGGCTTGCCGATATCTTTAGCAAGGCCATCCAAAACCAATACCCATTTGCCTTTTACATCCAGGTTTGCATAATCATTTTGCGTGGAATCCTTGATGCCAAAACCCGCAAACACAACTGAATCTGCGGTCCAGTTGCCTGCATTCAAAGAAATAAAACTATAGGAAAAATCAGTATTGGGAGCAAACTTTTTTCCATTCACTTCAAGCTCAGCGGAAGTAATTGAATCCTGGAAGACAGGATAATGCATTTGATAGCCATCTGCCGTACCGGGTAGCAAACCCAATTTTTTAAAATAATTTTCTATATAGGCTGCGGCTTTTTTCTGGCCGGGCGTGGCCGTTTCGCGGCCTTCCATTTCTTTGCTGGCTATCACGGACAGTTTTTCTTTCAGGCTCGCCGGTGTGATGGTTTCTGCAAATTTTTCTATTTGTTGCTGCGTTTGTCCAAAAGAAAAATTAGAGAAAAATAAAAGTGCAATAAAAACTTTTTTCATACTTATTTTTTTAAAATGTTGATTCAATGTATAGATTGATGCATGGTTAACATGAAATTTTATCTACGCGTTTTTGGTGACGGCCACCTTCAAACTCAGTACCCATAAAGGTTTCGATCATTTCCAGTGAAAGGTCAAGGGAAACAAATCGTGCCGGGATACAAATAATATTTGCATCATTATGTTGGCGGGTAAGTGCAGCGATCTCATTTTCCCAGCATAAGCCTGCGCGGATCTTTGCGTGTTTGTTTGCTGTCATGGCAACGCCATTAGCCGTACCACATAATAAAATGCCCATTTCTGCATCGCCGTTTTCTATCGCTTTGCATACAGGATGTACAAAATCTGGATAGTCCACGGATTGCTCAGATGATGTTCCAAAATCTAAAACGCGCAAGCCTTTTTTTTCCAGCCACGACTTTATTTTTTCTTTATACATATAGCCTGCATGGTCACAGCCAATAGCAATAGGTTGCAGCATTTTAAAACTGG
>JBAQJB010000511.1:0-8628 GCA_049289155.1 Chitinophagaceae bacterium | reverse complement strand
TGTATGAAAATAAGCCAATTCCTTATAGTGAGTTGTTTGTTAATGATAACAACTAATTCATTTTCACAGAAAAAATCGGATAAACATTATTTCGGTAACGTAAGTGCGGAAGATTTTGCAAATAATTCTTATACCATTGACACTTCTGCCGATGCAGTTTATTTATTTGACAATGGATCATCCCATCATGTGGGAAATTCCAGCGGTTGGTTTTCTGTCGTTTTTGAAGTGCATACACGCATTCGGTTGCTTCGGAAAAAAAGCTTTGAGGATTTGGCAACTGTAGAAATTCCTTTGCATAAATGGCAAAGTGATAAGGATAGGGTGAGTGATTTGGAAGCTGCAACTTATAATATTGAAAATGGAAAAGTAGTTGTTACTAAATTAGACAAGAGTGCTTATGTTACGATCAAAGATGGAGATGATCAAATAATCAGGTTTACATTTCCTAATCTTCGCGAAGGAAGTATTATTGAATACTCGTACAAAAAAACGATTCCTATTGCAGAATACTTGCCGTCATGGACTTTCCAGGGCCAGTATCCAAAACTGGAAAGTATTTTTGAAACAGAAGTGCCTGACTTTTTCGAGTTTGTAACAATGAACCAGGGTTATTTGAAACCTACTGATGAAAATGTTTCCTATTCAGCCGATAATTTCTTTATAGTTGATCAAAGTGCAAGTACGCATGCGGCTTCTGATCGTATAAGCCTGAGAAGTACTACGGTAAAACATAGCTGGATTTATAAAGATGTACCCGGCTTAAAAACGGAAGAATACATAAGCCAGTTGGGGAATTATGTACAAAAAGTAAGTTTCCAGTTTTCTGCCATTCATTATGCAGATATTGCACCAAAATATTTTTTGCATTCCTGGCCCGAAGCTGCAGTATTATTAATGAAGGATAAAGATTTTGGTGCAGACCTTGATAAAAATAATGGCTGGCTGAAAGATGAAATTGCAGCAAGTATTGAAGGGGAGAAGGATACTTTATTGAAAGCGGAAAAATTATACAATGCAGTAAGAGATAATTATAAGAGTACAAAAGAAGAAACATTTTTATTAAGCCAGTCGCTTAAAAAAACTGCACAGGCAAAAAGTGGAAATGTGGCGGATATTAATTTGTTATTAGTTGCAATGCTGAGAAATGAAGGTTTAACAGCAAATCCATTATTACTCAGTACACGCAGTAATGGAAAAACTTATGACCAATACCCGATCATGGATAAATTCAATTATGTGATTGCAGAACTTGAAATTGGTGACAATATCTATTTACTGGATGCTTCAGATCCGGATCTGGGCTTTAATAAATTAAATCCTGAATGTTATAATGGAAATGGAAGAGTGATCACTAAAAAACCTTTCCTGGTAAATTTATCACCGGATATATTAAACGAATCCTCAGTAAATTCCGTCTTTTTAATGAATGGAGAAAATGGAATTATGAGTGGCACATCTTCTACACTGATGGGAGATATTGAATCTTCTAATATGCGGATAGATATGAAAAAGGAAACTGTAGAAAATTATTTTAAAGATATTAAAAAGTCATTTTCTTTTGATGTAAAAATGGACAATACGCGTATAGATTCTTTAAAATTTCCGGGTATGCCGGTGACCGTGCAATATGATTTCAGCTTTAAACCGGATGATGACATCATTTATTTTAATCCAATTTTATCAGAAAATGTTTATAAAACAAATCCCTTTAAATCTGCAAAAAGATTCTACCCCGTAGAAATGCCTTATTGCATGGATGAAACGTATATTCTGGATATGGAAATTCCGGAAGGTTATGTGGTGGATGAATTGCCGAAACCTGAAAAAGCCATGATGAATGGGAAAGATGGTTTTTATGAATATTTGATACAACAGTCAGATGGCCATATACAACTGCGTTCAAGATTGAAATTGAATAGAGCAACGTATGATCCCGCTTATTATGAAACACTGCGCAATTTCTTTGCATTTGTTGTGCAAAAACAAAACCAGCAAATTGTATTCAAGAAAAAATAACCCATGAAAATTGCACCAGTATTTTTGTTCATTTTTCTTTTCAACATTACAAATAATCTCCGGGCACAATCCTACAATGTGGGATTGATTCCAGATTCATTAATGAAAAATGCCAATGCTGTTAAGCGGGCAGAAGAAGTGAAAATCGTTATCCAGGGAATTAATAAAGCAACTGTTTATCATAAGTATGCGATTACTATTTTCAATGAATCGGGAGATAGATATGCTACTTATGATAATTTTTATAATAAGTTCATTGATTTAAGTAATATTAGTGGAAATTTATATGATGCTTCAGGAAAATTGGTCAGGTCTGTGAAGCAAAAAGATGTACAGGATCATTACAATGATCAACAGATGACATTAATTACGGATACCAGGTATAAGGAACATGATTTTTTTTATAAGCAATATCCTTATACGGTGGAGTATTCCGACGAACAGCAATACAATGGTTTTTTTAACCTCAGGAAATGGAGTCCGCAACAAAGTAATGTGATGTCCATTGTGCAAAGCAGGTTTGTAGTAGAAACGCCGGTCAATTATGAACTCCGTTACAAGCAATTGAATTACGCGTATTCACCGACGATACAAAATTCTGCGGATGAAAAAATTTATACCTGGGAAATCAGGAATAAAGCAGCATTTGAATGGGAAGTCTTTTCACCTTCTCTTGAAGATATTACGCCATCAGTTTATCTCGCGCCGGTAAATTTTCAAATTGAAGGCTACCTGGGCAGTATGAAAACCTGGAAAGATTTTGGAAAATTTGTGGCCACATTGAATGCGGGAAAAGATGTTTTGCCGGCAAATGTCAAAAGTGATGTGCATGCACTGGTTGATGGTCTTAAAGATGTGCATCAAAAAGCAGTTGCACTATATGAGTATATGCAAAAAAATACCCGCTATATCAATGTTTCCATTGGAATTGGTGGCTGGCAACCTTTTGATGCAACGTATGTAGCTACCAAAAAATATGGGGATTGCAAAGCCTTATCAAACTTTATGAAAAGCTTGTTGGAAGAAGCAGGAATCACGGCTTATTATGTATTGGTACAAAGCGGGGATGATGAAATGCGGGGTTTGTGGGAAGATTTTCCTGCGCCATTTTTTAACCATGCAGTTGTTTGTATGCCCAATGGAAAAGATACTACCTGGTTTGAATGTACCGATCAAACTGCATCAGCAGGTTATATGGATGACTTTGTGGGAAACAGGAAAGCATTATTAATAAAAGATGATGGTGGCTATGTAGTGCGCACACCAGTTTATTCAGAAAAAACAAACAGGCTGGAAAGAAAAGTATCCGCAACTATTGATGAAGGTGGCAACCTGCGGGCAAATCTTTTTACAAGATACTTTGGTATCGAACAGAATGTTCCGAATCAATTAGTAAATGCAGCTAAGGAAGCCAGGGACAGGTATTTAAACGAGGTAATTAACCTGCCGAGTTATGAAGTACAGGATGTGAAATATGTTGAAATAAAAAAGTCAGTACCCGAAGTTGATGAAACCCTGCAATTAAAAGCAGAGGGCTATGCGACGATTACTGGAAAAAGAATTTTTTTGAAGCCGAATCTCTTCAATAAAAATGGAACTACATTGGATGAAGAAAAAACGAGGCATTTCCCTATCGAATATCCGTTTGCTTTTGATCGTACAGATTCTATTGAGCTCACGATACCGGATGGATTTATTGCTGAAGCAAAGCCGAAAGATGTGCAACTTTCCTCAAAGTTCGGCAGTTATTCCATGACCATTTTAATCACCGGTAATAAAATAAATTTAGTCCGCAATTATACCCGCGTATCCGGAATTTTCCCGGCATCAGATTTTAAAGAATTGGCGGAGTTCAATAACAAAGTGTATAAAGCAGACAGGGGTCAGGTGGTGATGGTTAAAAACTAAGAGAAAAGAACTCCAACAGATACGAGCTGTTTATTCGCAACCGGCAACTCCATTCATGAAGTAAATATGTATAAATGGTTTGATGTAGTTTTTCAGGTGAATAGAGAGATACGAATATAGCATAAAGCCGGAGTATGAAACACTGCCAAATTCCTATGCCTTTGTCGTAGAAAAACAAAATGAACAAATTGTATTTAAGAAGAAATAAAATATTTTTTTTGCCTTCTTATAAAATGGTATTTATTTTAAAAGTAAAAATATAATCAATTTTGAAAATCATTTTAATTTATTAGTATTGAAGAAATTAATTTCCCTGAAAATATTATTTATGAAATCCATTCTCATACCATGTATCCTGCTTTCGTTTTTTTCTATTAATGCATTTGCGCAGCAACCGGAAAAATTATCCTACAAAAACACTGTGCAAAAATTTGAAACATTTTATAATTAAAAAGCCTACGACAGCATTTTTAATCTTTTTGATGATGGGATGCAAAAAGCATTGCCTATTGAAAAAACAAATGAATTTTTCGGGGGCCTTTTTACACAAGCTGGAAAAATACTGAATTATGAATTTACCGGTTATGAAAATGGTTCTTTTGGAACTTATAAAACTACATTTGAAAAAGGTGTTTTTGTTTTAAATATTTCTTTAGATAATGAAGACCTGGTGAATGGCCTTTTTATAAAACCATTTGTTGAAACGACTACAACGGAACGAAATAAAACAAAGCTATCATTGCCTTTCAAGGGCAGTTGGTTCGTTGTTTGGGGCGGTGATACCAAAGAATTGAATTACCATGTTCAAAACCGCGCACAAAAAAACGCGTTTGATATTATCCAGGTAGATTCTTCCGGAAAATCATTCCGCACAGATGGAAAAACCAATGAAGATTATTATGCATTTGGTAAAGAAATTTTGGCGCCCTGCGATGGAAAAGTTGTGCAGGTGGTCAATGGTGTAAAAGATAATGTTCCCGGTGAAATGAATACCTATGACGTGGGTGGAAATACAGTCATTATCAAAACGGTCAACGATGAATACCTGGTTTTCTGTCATTTTAAACACAATTCAATTCTTGTAAAAGAAGGCCAGGATCTGCGCCAGGGTGAAGTGCTGGGGCTTTGCGGGAATACGGGAAATTCTTCTGAACCGCATTTACATTTTCATATACAAGATGTAGAGAACATGAATAAAGCCACGGGCATAAAATGTTATTTCGACCAGATTATGGTCAATGGGCAATTGAAAACAGACTATTCTCCCATACAAAATGATCATATAGAAAATATTCATTAACCGGTTTATTATTTTTCAGTTAGCGTACAAGGCACAATTCTTCCCATCTCGTTGTATACCTTGGCGAGCGTAATTCCTGGCGCATTTTCCAATGCTTTTGCAATCCGCCTGCTGCATATTTCACCATATCATTACGCATACTAAAATTGATATTGTCAATGGCTTTCATTAGTTGCCGTTGCGCGGGAACCGGTGGCTCAAAAAGATTGGATTGAATGGAATTATCCGGTACAATGCCACTGAGCAGTACACCTGCTTTCAGGTAGCGCGTTGCCGGCCGGTGCAATTCTTCCGCAAGTTCTAATGCATGATAAATGAGTTCCGGCGTGGAGGCGCTTGGCTGTGGCAACCGGCGGCTGCGGTAATACGAAGCGGGATTATATTCATATTCTGTATTCACATACGCGTTGGTCATTACAAATACTTCAATGGTCGTTGCCGCACTGCATTGACGGCGTAATTTTTCGGCAGCTCTTGCGGTATATGTTGCCACTGCTTCTTTTATTTCTTTGATACCCGAAACAGGGCGCCCAAACATGCGCGTAGTGGCAATGCGTTTTTTCTTTTCCAGCGGGTCTTTCAGGTAAATGCAGGGTTGGCCGTTTAATTCCGCCAAAAGGCGTACGCCCACAACACCACCCAAATTTTTGCGCGCCCATTCCGGCGGCATATCGCGAAGCTGGGCTGCATTTTCCAGGCCAAATTCCACGCGCAGTTTCAACGCATATCGCCGCCCGATGCCCCATATATTTTCAATGCTTGTTTGTTGCAATATGTCATTGATTTTATCGGGTGTATCCATGACCATAATACCGGCCGTAGCCACTTTATTTTTTTTGGAATAATGATTGGCTACTTTGCTTAATACTTTGGTGGGCGCTATGCCTACGGAAACCATAATGCCCGTCCACATTTCCACGGTTTCTTTCAGGCGGGCCGCCATTTTATACAGGTCATTGGCCGGCACATTGTGTAAATCAATGAAGGCTTCATCCACGGAATAGACTTCCACATTTTCTTTGCCCGCAACCAACGATAACGTATGCATGATGCGCGCGCTGAGATCGCCATACAAATTATAATTACTGGAAAAAACGGATATATCACTTTTTTCTATCAACGCTTTATTTTGATAATACGGCACAGCCATATCAATGCCCAGTTGCTTTGCTTCATCTGTTCGCGAAATAATGCAGCCATCATTATTGCTTAATACCACCACTGGTTTTTTTGCAATGGCGGGCCGGAAAAGGCGTTCGCAACCGCAGTAAAAACTATTGCAATCCACTATCGCGTACATGGTTTCTTTTTTATCATTAAAATAATTTTTCCTGTATGCCTGCGCCTGTTGCCTGTTCAAAAGAGAATATTGACACAGGTTTCCAGGCGGCATTCTGTGCACTTCGTTTTAGCAGGGATAAGTTATCTGCCCTAAAACGCCCGCTAAAATTTTGATGGCTGAAAAACTGCCAGGCTTTTTCATACTGGCCGGGCAATAATTTCCGCGCAATAATGATAGAAGGCTCCGTAATAAACCAGGGGCTCATTTCTTCATTGATCTTGAAAAGATTTTGCATTTTGCGCAATGCCTGTATCGCGTGCAGGATCGGTATTTTCCCCAACACCTGTATATAAATGGTATGCGTGGGCAAACTTCCAAAGCCCTGTAATTCCAGTGTAAAAACAGGTAAACTCCCCGCGATGGTGCTGATGCGCGGAAGCATGCGCGGTTCCATAAATTCATATTGTGTGAATTTTACCAGTGTGATTTGCGCGCGTGTATGTCCCTGTATAGCGCCATATTTTTCTGAAAATCTTTTTTTAATACTGTTGATTGTTTCCAGTAACACGCCCGGCAAGTCCAGCACCAGCATATATTCTACGGGTTCTGCCCTGAGGCCGGCGCGAAGGGTTGCCTGTGCAAGGTCTTTTTTCATGGAATAATTTTATTTTTTTTGTCAAAATATTTAGTGTAAAATTGCTAAATAAATTAGTAATTTGCAAATAAAAAATAATTAACCATAACTTTTAAAACCATTTTTATGCAGGAAGAAAATATGTACGGTGCCGCATACACAGGCACCAAAGAATTTACGCAATGGGAAGTGCATAGTGCCAATGCCACGGGCTTTGGCGCGGCGGCAGATGATTATATGGATCGCGGCATTGACCTGAATGAACAACTCATTTTAAACAAACCCGCCACGTTTTTTTTTCGCATGAATAGCGATGCCATGATGGGCGCCGGTATTCAAAGCGGCGATGTACTCATCGTGGACCGCAGCATTAAAGCGGGTAATGAAAAAATAATTGTCGCGGCACTCAATGGCGAACTCGTAGTGCGGCGTTTCCGCCAGTCCACCAATCACCTGAGCCTGGTGGCGGAAAACAAGCGCTATGCCGATATACAACTCTTTGAATACAGTGAATACAAAGCCTGGGGCGTTGTCACTTGTGTCATACATATTTTGGAGAAATCATTACAGGTGCATGGTGCCGCTAAGCCCGTGCAAAAATCTGCGCAGCAAATTTTATATGGAAGTTAATGACATAATTTTTTTTTAAATATTTATATGAAAAATACACCGCATAATCCAAATGCGAAACCGGCGCCTGCTGAAAAAAAGGGGAATGAAAATTATTACCAGGGCAGGGGCGCGCAAATAAATACAAAGAATCGTTTTTTGATACATGAGTCAACCATGGAATATGTGGAAGCTATAGATGATTGGGAAACTTCAAAAATAGACACACAATATATTGAACAGGAAGCAAAAACGATTGTGAACAAAGTGGATAGTCCCGATGTAGGTATGTTTTACAGCATGAATCCCTACCAGGGTTGCGAGCATGGCTGTATTTATTGTTATGCGCGAAATGTGCATGAATACTGGGGTTACAGCGCAGGCATTGATTTTGAAAGCAAGATAATTGTAAAGAAAAATGCACCGCAGTTGCTGCGTAAATTTTTAATGCATCCCAAATGGGAATGCGTGCCCATTTCATTGAGCGGAAATACGGATTGTTACCAGCCGGCTGAAAGAAAATACGGAATCACAAGGCAGTTGCTGGAAGTATGTTTGGAATTTAACCAACCTGTTGGTTTAATAACCAAAAATGCCTGCATGATCCGCGATAAGGATATTTTTAAAAAACTGGCAGCCAAAAATTTAGTCAGCATTTTAGTGTCCATTACATCTTTTAATGAAGATTTAAGGCGCGTGATGGAACCGCGTACAACGACAGCCCAACAACGCCTTCGCATCATCCGGGAATTAAGTGCAGAAGGTGTACGAATGGGCGTGATGCTGGGGCCAATGATACCCGGTTTAAATGATCATGAAATGCAAAGTATTATGAAAGCCGCCAGTGATGAAGGAGCAGTTTTTTCGGCCTATACT
>JBAQJB010000510.1:0-50693 GCA_049289155.1 Chitinophagaceae bacterium | reverse complement strand
AATCTATCTTAGAAAGGTCAATTTTTGTAATGGCTTTCGGACCTTCAATGGAAGGTGCCTCAATCTTTACAATTTCAGGCTGAATTATTTTTTCTTCTTCTTTTACTTTTTCCTCAACCGGAGCCGGTGTTTCTGGTTCCTTTTCCAAAATTATTTCAGGAGGGGTTTCAGGAGGAGCCTGGGGTTTTGCTTCTTCTTTGGTTATTGTACTTTTAAAAATAATTTCTTCTTCATCTTTTCTTTTGCGTTCAGGTTGTACACCTTTTGGTATTTCTATTAAGTCCGCCTTATTTTTAGCAACTTTATCACTTTGAAATTCCTCTTGCAGAGAGCGGTACATTGGTTCAGTAAGTTTAGCCGTGGGCTTGAGATCATCCCTGCTAAAACCTTGCCCGCTCAAAAATTCAACCAGGGTATCCTGTCCAATATTGAATTCTTTAGCGGCTGCTAACAATCTGGGTAACTTAATTTCTGCCATTCAGTTTTTTTTATTTAATCTTTTCAACGCCCCTTCTCAATTACCTGCCATTTTTACTCCTGCTCAAATTCTTCCTGCAGAACAGTTCTCAAATGATCAATGGTTTTTATTTCAAGGTCCGTTCTTCTTTCCAATTCTTCAGTTGTGAGTGCTAATACACTCCGGGCTGTATCGCAACCAATTCCTTTCAACTGGTCGATCACCCATGAATCAATTTCATCAGAAAATTCATCGAGGTCTATATCGTATTCATCTTCCCCTGCTTCATTTTCACGGAATACATCAATATCATATTCTGTAAGCTGGCATGCAAGTTTTATATTAACACCCCGGCGCCCGATCGCTAATGATACCTGGTCTGCTTTCATGTAAACATCCACATGTTTTTTCTCCGTATCAATATCCATATAGCTGATCTTTGAAGGTGTCAGTGAACGTTGAATTAATAATTGAATGTTTGATGTCCAGTTAATCACATCAATATTTTCATTTTTTAGTTCCCGCACAATACCATGAATCCTGCTGCCTTTCATTCCTACACAAGCGCCAACCGGGTCGATGCGGTCATCAAAACTTTCAACAGCAACTTTCGCACGCTCTCCCGGTTCCCGTACAATTTTTTTAATGGTGATAAGGCCATCAAATATTTCAGGAACTTCTATCTCCAATAATTTAGCCAGAAAGTCCGGGCTTGTTCTGCTTAAAATAATTACCGGCGAGTTGTTTTTTGAATCAACCTTTTTAACTACTGCGCGAATCGTTTCGCCTTTCTTAAAAAAGTCCTGCGGAATTTGTTCGGATTTTGGCAAAATAAGTTCATTCCCTTCTTCATCGAGCAATAAAACTTCTTTTTTCCAAACCTGGTAAATTTCTGCATTGATGATATCACCAATACGGTCTTCATATTTTTTTACCAGCACATTTTTTTTGAGATCGCTTATCCTGCTCGCTAATGTCTGTTTCGCCGCGAGGATTGCACGCCGGCCAAAATCAAGAATATCCACTTCTTCATACAATTCTTCACCCACTTCAAAGTCTGGTTCGATTTTTATAGCCTGTGAATATTCTACTTCAGATAATGGGTCTGTAAGTTCACCATCCTCCACGATCATTCTCCTGCGCATTATTTCGAGGTCGCCTTTTTCTGCATTTACAATTACGTCAAAATTTTCATCGCTTGTAAATTTTTTTCGCAGTAATGTTTTAAATACATCTTCAACAACCTTCATCATTGTTGGGCGGTCTATTTTTTCTTCGTCTTTGAATTCCTGGAAAGCTTCAATAAGATTTATACTTGCCATAATCTACATTTTTTTAAAAAATTGAAATGATATTTAAAATTGAACCTGAATTAATGTTTTTAGAATTTGATCAAATGAAATCTCAACATCTTCTTCCACCATTGTCTTTTTACTTTTTCCTGAAACCTGGGTAATAATGATGCTTTCTGCTTTTACCTCCTTTAATGTACCAATTTTAGTAGTTGCATCCGCCAGTGTCACAGATACATTTCTTCCAATATTCCTGGTATATTGCCTGTGCAACTGTAAAGGTTCGCTGATACCAGGCGAAGAAAATTCCAGTGCATACTCGCCTGATTCGGGGATATGTGCCTCCTCCATGGCTTTCACCAGTTTTTTGCTGAATTTGGCGCACCTGTCGATGGTGATGCCATTATCACCGTCTACAAATACCTTAATATTATTGACCGGTTTGATTTTTACATTTACTAAAAAATATTCCGGTTCTGCACTTAAAAGGCTTTCCACCAGGGATTTGATCTTTTCCTTTAAAATTACTGTTTCCATTTTTCAGGTTGGTACAAAAGGAAAGGGAACGAATCCGTTCCCTTTCTTAGTTTACATTTTTCCGGCACAAAGGTAATTGAAATTTTAATTATATACAAAATTTTAAACTGGTTAAGCATTCTATAAAATTTAGGGTTGATTATAAGGGTTTGCAGCCATTCATTATCTTTGAGTATGTTTGATGTAATCGTAACTATTGTAGTTGTCTATTTTCTCTACAAATTTATTGTCAACTTTTTGTTGCCTGTATCAAAGACCGCTTCCCAAATAAAAGAAAACATGCGGGAAATGCAGCAGCGGCAGCAGGAAGCCAACCGGCCTGGTCAGCAAACCGGCAATTCTTCAGCACAGCCTAATTTTCAGCATGAAAAGCAGGTACCTGAAAAAGAGGGAGATTATATAGAATTTGAAGAAATTAAATAAAGCCTTACACACATATCCTTCCTTTTATTTGAATTATAAAATTCAATTATAAAATAAAAAAGCGTGCAGGTTGTATATTGCGGCGGTCTGTGTACATTATGACTGAGATAAAAAATACCCATCCTAAGAAATTAAAACAACTTGCCGCGACTGCAATTTGTGGAAATGATATTACATCATCCTGTTTGTATGTATCTGTACTAACCATTTCTTTTGCAGGTCAATATGCTTTTGTGGCATTATTAATTGTAGGACTGGTTTTATATTTTTTTAGAAAAATTTATGGCGAAGCAGTTGGCGCATTGCCATTAAATGGTGGCGCATATAATGTATTGCTCAATACCACCAGTAAGGGAAATGCTTCTCTCGCAGCATGTCTCACTATACTATCCTATATGGCAACAGCAGTTTTATCTGCTTCAGAAGGCATGCGATACCTGCATAGCATTTTCCCGGTTATTCCTGTAGTCATAGCTACCGTAGTTCTGCTCAGTATATTTTTATTTCTGACAATGGGAGGAATTTCAGAATCTTCCACAGTTGCAATAATTATATTTATTTTCCATTTATCCGCAATTGCTTTATTGATCGGGAGTGCTTTTTTATATGTTGGGAATAATGGCCTGGAAAACATAAAACTCAATTTTCACGCACCCGTTAAAGGAGGTATTGTTACTGCGTTATTTTTAGGTTTCAGTACGGCAATGCTTGGAGTGACAGGATTTGAAACATCAGCCAACTTTGTAGAAGAACAAAAACCCGGTGTTTTTCCAAAAACACTGAGAAATATGTGGATACTGGTTGTTATTATAAATCCACTGATTGCCTTACTGGCTGTGTCTATCATGCCACTCAATGAAATTGCTCATCATGAAGATGCGTTCCTGGCACATATGGGCGCGCAGACCGGGGGTTCCTGGCTGGCTACACTTATTTCACTGGATGCGGCACTGGTTTTAAGTGGCGCCGTTTTAACTGCATTTATTGGAGTAAGCGGTTTAATACGGCGTATGACACTGGATAGAATTTTCCCGCAGGCACTATTAAAAGAAAACAAAAGAGGAAGTTCGCCGGCAATTTTAATTGTATTCTATCTTTTATGTCTTTCTATTTTATTTATTACGAATGGTGAACTCGGTCCACTGGCAGGCGTTTATACAATTTCATTTTTATCTGTAATGGCATTTTTTGGTTTTGGAAATTTGTTGTTGAAAATAAAAAGGAAAAGATTGCCACGTCCAGAATATGCTTCGCCGATAATCGTTGTTTTTGGAATTATCGGAATTTTAATTGCCTTATATGGAAATATAAAACTGCACCCGGATTACCTGGTCGTTTTCCTGCAATATTTTATTCCTGCCATATTAATTATTTATGCATTTTTAAAACGAAAGGTTGTTATACATTATTTGCTTTTGTATGCCAATAAAATATTTGATGAAATATCAAAACTTGCATTGTTCAGCCGGTTTCATCTGACCAAAGAAATGCGCAAACTAAATAAACAGCCATTTGTATATTTCACGAAAGGAGATAATATCGCGACCTTAAATAAAGTGATCATTTATGTAAAAGAAAATGAGATCACGCAAAAATTAAAGATCGTCACAGTATTACAAACCGAAATGCAAATGTCGGAAACTTTTATGCGTGATTTTGAAGCATTGGATCGCGCTTATCCCGATCTCCGTATAGAATATATTCAAATACCGGGCGTTTTCGGGCCTGAATTAATTGACCGCCTGAGCCATGAATGGAATATCCCACACAATTTTATGTTTATAGGCTCGCCCGGAGATCGTTTCCCACACAGGGTTTCAGATTTAGGTGGCGTAAGACTTATCATTTAATAATTCTTTACTTTACTTCTTCATACAATTACATTATATAGGTTTATGGGCTTGCTCCGTTAGCTTTAATTCATAAAAATCTTTTCGCCTGTCTTTTAAATTCCGAACACTTCCCCGTGAATGGAGCTCATCAAGTAGAGAAAGATCAACATCTGCAATAAGGATCATTTCTGCATTTGGTGTGGCTTCACTTTTAACGCCATTCGAAGGAAATGCAAAATCACAAGGCGTAAAAACCGCTGACTGGGAATACTGAATATCCATATTTTCTACTTTTGGCAAATTACCAATACAACCCGTAATAGCTACGAAACATTCATTCTCTATTGCTCTTGCCTGCGCGCAATAACGCACGCGGTTATAAGCGTTTTGAGTATCCGTTAAAAAGGGTACAAATAAAATTTTCATGCCCTGGTCTGCAAGCAGCCGGGGTAGTTCAGGAAATTCCACATCATAGCAAATGAGGACACCTACTTTCCCTGCATCCGTATCATAGACCTGTAATTTTTTTCCACCTTTGATCCCCCAGCATTTTGCTTCATCCGGTGTGATATGTATCTTTTCATACTGGTCAATATGCCCATTTCTATGACAGAGATAACCCACATTTTTTAATGTGTCGCCTTCCAGGGAAGGAACACTCCCGGTAATGATATTGACATTGTATTTTATGGCGAGTTCCCTGAACCTGTTTTTTAATTCAGGTGTATATTGAGCAAGTGAGCGCATAGCTTCTGCTTCTGATAAGTGATTGAATTCTGCCAGCAAAGGTCCATTGAATAATTCAGGCATTAATGCAAAATCACTTTTATAAGCACTGATGGAATCTATGAAAAACTCAACCTGCGTAAACATTTCATCCATACTGGTATAGGAACGCATCTGCCACTGGATGAGTCCCAGTCGCACATAGGTTTTCACGTTGAATTGTTGTGGCTTTTCTTCTGAATAGTATACATTGTCCCATTGCAATAATGTCGCGAACTCTTTGCTTTGCACATCATCCGGCATATAATTTTTCAGCACTTTTTTTACATGAAAATCATTAGCCAGCTGAAAAGAAAGTACAGGATCATAAATTTCCTTTCTCTTTACTTTTCTGATAAATTCTTTGGGCGTTAAAGTATCTGCATATTTATGAAATTCAGGAATTCTTCCACCAAAAACAATGGCACGTAAATTCAGTTGTTCACAAAGATCTTTTCGTGCATCATACAATCGTCTCCCCAGCCGCAATCCGCGGTAATCGGGATGAATGAATATTTCAATGCCATATAAAACATCTCCGTTTTCGGGGTCATGTGTTTTGAAAGTATAATTCCCGGTGATTTGCTGGTATGTATGCGAATCACCAAATCGATTATAATCCACGATGATGGATAAAGTACAGCCTACAACTTTTCCATCGGCCCTTATCACGATTTGTCCTTCGGGAAATTTCTGAATTAGCTTTTCAATGCTGGCAAGTGTCCAGTAATTACCGCCCCACCTGGGATACGCGGCTTTCATGGCGGATAATAACTGTTCATAATCCTGTGGTTGCAGGTTTCCAATCTCGATATTTTTCATGCTTACTTTTTATAATTTTTCACCGACAACAGATTGGACATAAAAATTACAGATCCAATAAAATTTGAAACAATAATTTTTAAATGCCGCTTACCCGGAATTGTTTTCCTAAAGTGTAATTAACTCGATGCCTTTTTTTGTTCTTCGTTTTCGCTGAATTTCATAAAAGGTTTCAATATGTCTATGGGTATCGGAAAAATAGTTGTTGAATTATTTTCTGTGGCAATTTCACGTAAGGTTTGTAAATAACGAAGCGTTAATGCACTTGGTTGTTCACTGAGAATTTTAGCAGCATCACTTAATCTTTGAGAAGCCTGGAATTCACCTTCGGCAGAAATTACTTTACTTCTTCTTTCTCTTTCAGCTTCAGCCTGTTTGGCCATCGCCCTTTGCATTTCCTGTGGCAAGTCTATTTGTTTCACTTCTACGTGCGTCACTTTCACACCCCAGGGTTCTGTTTGCTGATCAATGATCTGCTGCAAACGAATATTAATTTTTTCTCTTTTAGATAAAATATCATCCAGCTCCGATTGTCCTAATACACTTCTCAAAGTTGTTTGAGAAAGTTGAGAAGTACCCACCAAATAATTTTCAATTTCAATGATCGCTTTTTGCGGGTCAATTACACGAAAATAAATCACCGCATTCACTTTAATGGATACGTTATCCTGCGTGATCACATCCTGTGGCGGCACATCCATTACTACGGTACGCAAACTAACCTTGACCATTTTATCAATAATAGGTACAAGCAGAATAAGGCCCGGGCCTTTTGCTCCCTGGTTTAAAACGCGCCCCAGACGAAACACAACACCGCGTTCGTATTCCCTTAATATGCGAATGGAGCTCGCTAAAATGTATAATACAATGACTATGATGATGATCAGGCCGATTGGTAATTGTTCCATGTTTTTTTGTTTTTATGTATAAATATTTAATTCGTGTTTTCTATAAAAGGTTCAACAAACAAAGTAAACCCCTTCATATCTTTTATCACTACTTTTTCATCCTTATTGATTGACCCGGCTAATGAAGAAGCTTTCCAGGTTTCTCCCATCATTTTCACCAGCCCTTCAGGATCAAGTGGTGTGAGTGTTTGTGCTGATTTTCCTATGATCGCTGAAGAACCTGATACGGGTTTGGATTTTAATGCTTTTAATCCAAAACCCGCCACAAAAAGAAAGAATAATGCAGACACTCCTGTTGTGGAAAGTATTACTGTCCACGACAGAGAAGCTATATTTTCAACAGGGCTGCTGCGGAAAAGAATCATAGATCCGATGAGCACAGAAATAATTCCGCCAATTGTGAGCAGGCCATGACTGGTAATTTTTATTTCGAGTAAAAATAAAGCGATACCAAAAATAATTAATGCAATGCCGGCATAATTTACCGGCAACATACTCATTGCATAAAATCCCAATATAAGTGAGATCACACCGGCAATCCCGGGAAATATTGCACCCGGACTGAATAGTTCAAATAAGATTCCATAAAAACCCAGCATCATCAGTAGGTAGGCAATATTGGGATCACTCATTTTGTCCAGCACTTTTGCAAAAAATCCCATTTCATTTTGAACAACCGTTGCATTTTTCGTTTGCAAAATTTTAGTACCGGCTGCTAATTTTACTTCCCTGCCATCGAGCAATCTCAACAGGTCATTATCATCCACTGCAACAAGGTCAATGACATTTTTTTCAAGCGCCTCCTGTTCTGTGATTGATACACTATTTCGAACGGCATCTTCGGCCCAATCTACATTGCGGCCTCTTTTTTCAGCAATTGACCGAATAAAAGCGACGGCATCATTAGTAACTTTCATATTCATGATAGAATCCATATTTCCCTGCATAGAGACAGGATGTGCAGCGCCGATATTGGTACCCATAGCCATGGCAGAAATATTTGCCGCCATCATAATAAAGACACCCGCAGATGCAGCCCTTGTTCCTTCAGGCGAAACATATACCACCACCGGAACAGCGGATTGAAAAATATCTCCTACAATTTTACGCGTGGATTCGAGTAACCCGCCGGGTGTATTTAAATGAATAACCAGGCAGGATGCATTCATCTTTTTTGCCTCTTCAATGGCATTGTGAATATATTCTGCCGATGCCGGGTTGATTGCGCCATCAACATGAATAGATAATACTTTTTGTGAATAAGAAAACTGTGCAAACATCAACATAATCGGCATCAAACACAAAGCAAAAAATGGTTTGCGAAATTTGTTATAAGTAGTATATGCTGACATTGTTGTAATATATACCAAAGAAAACAGATGGCAAAAAACTATTCACCCGGTGTTGATTTTTGGGGCATTATTTAACAGCCAATTTAGGAAAGCGAAAAGAAAAGTTTCTTTAGATTTTAAAGATTACCCGGCGAATTCACGCATTTCTTCTTTTTCAGGAATTTTAAGATAATTCATGAAATGATCATATTGCGATGTAGTACTTACAAGGATGGAAAAAGTGGCGATGGCAGCGAAAATTTCAGGTGAGGAAGAATAGCGCGCAAACACTTCTCTGAAAATGCTGTAAAAGAGGACGGTAACACCAATGCCGCCAAACAATATTAGCCAGAATAAACCTGCGCGATTGAATTTTTTATAAAAACTGGCTATTAAAAAGATGATAATAGAAGTTGGCACAAAAAGCCAGGCACTCATTTCCAGCGTGAATAAAAATGTTTTAAAAATATTCGCAATTGTATAATCTGTATCAGCCAGGATATGAGCCGTAGATACAGTTGCATTTACAAAAACAGAAATCAGGAAAATATAAACGGAGATGCGTAAGGGCATGGACAAACGTTTCATCCTTTGGAATTTTTGGGTAAAGGTAAGAGGAAATATTTTGATGTTACTCAGGTAAATAAGGTGGCAAAATAATTCCATTCAAACTATGTACTATTTGAAAGCAGAGTTTATATTGGTGAAATTGTCATTATATAAAGTACAAATATAAAAAGAGCCGTCCTTTACAGAACGGCCCGGTACTTATAACCAATTTTTTTATTTTTCCTCTTTTGCCGGTGGTACCGCGGCAATAATATCTTCAC
This sequence comes from Chitinophagaceae bacterium, assembly GCA_049289155.1. Classification (GTDB taxonomy): domain Bacteria; phylum Bacteroidota; class Bacteroidia; order Chitinophagales; family Chitinophagaceae; genus JAFDXJ01. The sequence continues at coordinate 41,496 of JBAQJB010000510.1, read as the reverse complement.
CCTTGATTTTCGCCCGGATCTTTTTTTCGATCTCATCGGCAAGGCCTGGATTATCACGCATTAATTCTTTCACCGTTTCGCGACCTTGCCCTAGCTTATTATTATCATAACTAAACCAGCTTCCGCTTTTTTGAATGATGCCCAGTTCCACTCCCATATCTATGATTTCACCGATCTTACTGATGCCTTCTCCAAAAATAATATCAAACTCCGCAAAGCGGAATGGCGGCGCTACTTTATTCTTCACCACTTTCACTTTCACATGGTTTCCAATAGCAGCATCACCATCTTTAATCTGCGACATACGACGAATATCCAACCGCACGGAAGCATAAAATTTTAAAGCATTACCGCCGGTTGTGGTTTCCGGGTTGCCAAACATGATCCCAATCTTTTCACGCAACTGGTTAATGAAAATACAGATCGTATTTGTTTTATTGATCGTTGCCGTCAACTTTCTCAATGCCTGGCTCATCAGCCTGGCTTGTAAACCCATTTTACTGTCACCCATTTCTCCTTCCAGTTCTCCTTTCGGAACCAATGCTGCAACGGAATCTATTACCACCACATCCAGTGCCCCTGAAAGTATTAACCGGTCGGCGATCTCGAGTGCCTGTTCTCCATAATCCGGTTGGGAGATTAATAAATTATCAATGTCCACACCTAATTTTTGTGCATAGGAATTATCAAATGCATGTTCTGCATCAATGATGGCGCAAATGCCGCCTTTCTTTTGCGCTTCCGCAATAATGTGTATAGCAATTGTTGTTTTACCACTGGATTCCGGCCCATAAATTTCCACTACACGGCCACGTGGAATTCCGCCCACACCCAATGCCACATCCAGCCCGATGGAACCGGTTGAAACAACTTCCACCTGCCGCACGCCTTTTTCATTCATCATCATCACACTGCCTTTGCCATAGTCCTTATCTATTTTATCAATGGTTAGTTTTAAGGCTTTTAATTTTTCAGTATTACTCATAATTTTTTCTTTTCTGATTAAATATAAACGGGATGTAAAAATAATATAATTTTTTTATAAACACTAATATTTTTAGTAATTTAATTGATAATTTTTTGGACCGGTTATTTCTTACGTTTTTCCTTTAATTTCATTTGATTTATAAAAATGAAGGAAAATAAAATCTCGGTAGTACAGGTAATTGACCAGCTGAATGCGGGTGGCGCTGAGCGGGTTTTGGTAAACTGGGCTAATATATTACATGAAAAAGGCCAGCAATCTGCAGTAATTACTACTGTAGACGCTGGCATTTTAGCAAAAGCATTACAAGAAAACATAGAATTTTTCGACCTCCGCAGGAAATGGAAATGGAACCCGTTTGCTATGTACAGGCTGGTGAAAATCCTTAAAAATTACGACGTCATTCACGTCCATTCCTCACATAACCTGCGATATGTTTGGCTGGCATCAAAATTATTCAGGCTGAAGAAAAAAATCTTTTTTCATGAGCATTTTTATTTTGAAAAAATCAGCTGGCACAGGCGAGCGATTTACCCAAAAACCAAGATGATCTGTGTATCCAATTTTGTGCGTGACTGGGCCATAAAAAACAACCTTTCTACGGAAAAGAATGTTTTCCTTTTACCCAATATCATTGTGCCGCATTTGATTGATATTGCCCCCGAAAAAAGGCAGAAGGATATCGTGAAAATTGTAATAACTGGGAATATTGCACCGAGAAAAAATATTGAATTCGCATTGGAGATTTTCAATGTATTGAAAAAGCAGCTATTTGAAAATTATAATCTCACAATAATTGGGTCAGTTACGGATAAAAAATATTATACTTATTTACAAAATAAGATCACCATTTACGGGCTGGAAAAGCAAGTTCAATTTATTCATGACTGTGACAATATTCAGCCGATCTTAAATCAATTTGACCTGGCGTTGCATCCTTCAAAATTTGAAACGGGTCCATTGGTCTTAATTGAATACCTCGCTAAATCATTGCCTTTCCTTAGCTCCAATACCGGTGAAGTACCGGCACAGATCGATGAAGAATTGCCGGGTTTTGTAATTAAAACTAATGAACCGGAAACTTGGGCTGCTGCCATCCAGGAAATCATATCCACGGATAAAAAAATATTAGACAAAAAAATGAAAACCATTTTTGAAAAATATTATTCCATTGATCAATACTATGACAAAGGCATGTCGATATATGCAAAAGGTTTAGAGAAAGAAATATGAGTTTTTTTAAAAAACATTTATCTGATTCCTATAGTTTCTTCTTCTTCCAATATGCCTTCAATTTCAGAAGGTTCTTTCTTTAAAGCAATCCGGTATAAAATAATAGCTAGGATTAAAAATGCAATCACCCCTATCCACTGGTAAACGCCCGGCGTTAGCCAGTCTTCCAGCCTTAATTCCAAATTAATTGTTTCCAGTTTTTTGGCGATCGTTTCACTACCGGCAATGAGCAAGGCTACTACCACACCCGCCAATGCGCCGCCTGCAACCAGGCCTGTGGCAAATAAATTGCCTTTACCTAAATCATCCTCCGAAACAACTTCACCTTTTTTCTTTTTCCTCCAATCAACCAAACCACGCAAGGCACCACCAGCAAAAATTGGTAAGGTAGTACTCAACGGCAGGTAAGCACCAACAGCAAAACTCAGTGAATTGACGCCACACAATTCCATCACTACGGCAAGTGCTACACCAACAAATACAAATTGCCAGTCAAGGTTAAAAGATAAAATTCCTTTTATCAAAGTAGCCATAAGTGTAGCTTGTGGTGCAGGGAATTTATCTGTGCCAATGGCATGCGTAAAGCCCTGCTGTATCATATCAGAAGTAGGTGTATCCAGTACTTTAATAGTTAACCCAATAACCAGGGAAGAAACAATAGCACCAATGAACAAAGCGATCTGCTGGCTCTTTGGCGTTGCACCAATGATATAACCTGTTTTTAAATCCTGAGAAGTTGCACCGGCATTCGCGGCAGCAATACAAATCATTCCACCAACAACCAGGACCATTGGTTCAAAAGTTTTTCCTGTCCAGCCAATGCCGATAAATACCAGGCAGGTTGCCATTATGGTAGCAATGGTCATTCCGCTGATCGGGTTATTACTCGCACCAATAATTCCCACAATGCGGGAGGAAACAGTAACAAAAAATGCCCCGAAAACCACCACCAGAACACCTAATAATAATTTGCTTAAAAATGAATCTCCCGGGATCATGGGGATGAATGCCATTAATAAAATGAGTAGTAAACTTCCAAATAAAACCACTTTAATATTGAGGTCTTTTTCAGTCCTTGAAGTGGCCACTTTATTATCCCTGTTTTTCACAGAACCAATACTTTCTTTGAATGAAGTGATTATAGTAGGAATAGTTTTCATTAAAGTGATAAATCCGCCCGCGGCTACTGCACCTGCACCGATCTGCCGAATATAAGCGCGGTATAATGCCTGTGATGAATCTGCAAAAAGATGCGTTACCGGATCCCAGTTGCCCGGGCCGCCGGCTGTTGCAAGATCTTTCAGGTAACCCAATTTTACCAATTGTGCCGCGATCATGGTTTGATCATGCACCATTAATGTGGCCAGCAAAGGATTCAGCACAAGCCAGCTTAAAACCCCACCTGCTACAAGTGCGCCACTGATTCGAAGCCCGATGATATATCCAACGCCTAAGTATTCCGGGGTAATCTCACCACTGATCTTTGCAGCAGGAAAATATTTATTGGTGAGACTGGTTGTATATTCAGGAACTTCAGCAATGATGTGCATGATCTTTTGAAGAAATGCATAGATCAATGCAATACCTACACCCCAGAACGCTGTCTTCGCAATATCGCCGCCTTTTTCACCCGCTTTTAGTACGGCTGCGCAAGCGGTTCCTTCCGGGTAAGGCAATACTCCATGCTCTTTTACAATCAATGATTTTCGCAAAGGAATCATCATTAGTGTACCCAGTAAACCACCAAAAATGGCTAGCACCAAAATGGTCATATAATTAAAAAAACCCGCGCCCACACTTTGGCCATCGGCACCCACGGAAAGGAATAAAAAGCCAGGCAAGGTAAATGCCACACCGGATGCAATACTTTCACTCGCTGATCCTGTCGTTTGTATTATATTATTTTCTAAAATTGTCGTTTTGAGCAAACGCCTTCCTATAGTGATCGCGATTACGGCAATAGGAATTGATGCACTCACAGTAAGACCGGCACGCAATGCGAGGTATACATTCGCCGCGCCAAATAAACAACCCATGATACATCCTGTAACAATTGCTTTCAGGCTGAATTCTTTCATTATTGTTCCGGGTGAAACAAAAGGTTTGAATACTTTTTTTTCTGACATGCGCGGTAAGTTTGGATGAAAATATTTTGGTTGTCGTGTAAAAAAAGATAGCCGCAATATTAATAATGCCGCTATCTTTTGATTCATTTATTTAAGCCGATCCGGTTTTATCTTTTACGATCCGGTTGAGCGATTTAAGCCTGGAAAAAATTAATATGCCACCAATAAATGCGGAGATCACCAGGATCAGGAAAAACATTTTTTTATCAGTAAAATTATCCCAGAAGCTGGTCATCACCCCCGCAATTTTCCCACCAATGGAAGTAGATAAAAACCAACCTCCCATCATCAGGGCAGTAAGCCGGGATGGCGCAAGCTTTGATACAAATGATAAACCAATGGGGCTTAATAATATTTCACTTACAGTAAACACAAAATAGGTTCCCCATAACCAGTATGGCGATGTTTTTTCGAGATATACAGAAGGCACAGACATGATCGCAAAAACCATCACCAAGGATGACAAGCCCGAAATAAATAAGGCCATTCCAAATTTCGTTGCTGTACTGGGTTCTTTACCTCTCTTTCTTAAATAATCAAAAAAGGGCACAAGAAATAAAGTCAGCAATACAATAAATAAAGGATTGATGGATTGGAATAATTCAGTATTGGCCACCTTCTCATTACCTGATGGTGGCCATTCATTTTTAGGTACATTATTAAAATACGGATCCGGCCCCATTACCTGTACTACGCGTGAAGAACTATCCACTAGATTTCCATCATTCAGTTTCACGAGATTGCCACCAAGGTATTCTGCAATGGGTGCATTGTCTTTTACATTTACAAAATTTTCATCCACTTTATCTACTAATCTCGGGGTATCGCTCACGGTTTGCAAAAAGCCCAGCGTGCCGGCTACTTTTTCCATCGTAGGAGAAACTGTTCTGTCTGTATGTTTTTGCGCCCAGAGTGTAAGTCCTGTAGAGTTTTGATTATAAATGGTCCAGAAAATAATTGATATGGCAAATATAAATAAGAGTGAACCGATACCTTTTTTATCCTGCCCTTCTGCTTTTACATACAATGAAATATAAAAAGCAATAATTGGTAAACAGGCAAAAATAAATGCGTCATTAGACTGGCTGCCCATTATAGTTGTACCGAAAAATTGGGTGGGCACTATCCAACCTATGATTGCAGCAATAATCGCGGGTAAGAATACATAACCAAAGATTTTACTCATTGGCATATCTTCCGGGCGTTTTTCTTTTTTTACTTCACCCATTCTCACATGTTTTAACTGGCTTGCAAGTGTGATCAGGCCAATTACAATACCAACGCCAGCCGCAGCAAACGCGTAACCCCAACCATATTTATTTCGTAAATAAGCAGCTACAAAATTGCAGACAAGCGCACCAATATTAATACCCATGTAAAAGATATTATAGGCATTATCTTTCAATGGTTTCAGATCTTCCTTGTTATAAATATTTCCCAGTAATGTAGAAATATTTGGTTTAAAAAAACCATTCCCCACAATGATCAGTGACAAAGAAATATATAAGGCAGTATTCCCGGGAAATGATAAGCCAAAATAACCCAATGCCATAAGCGTTCCACCAAAGAAAATTGATTTTATATAACCCAGATAACGATCTGCAATTAAACCGCCAATAAATGGTGTGAGGTATACTAATGCAATAAAACTCCCTACTACATCTGCCCCCATTTTTTGAGATAAGCCTTTTCCTCCTGTTTGATTATCTATTAAATATAAAAAAAGGATTCCAACCATCAGGTAGTAGGCAAAACGCTCCCACATTTCTGTGAGAAAAAGAATATATAATGCCTTTGGATGCCTGCCGGTTTTAGGGGTTATTTCGTTCATACAAAATGGGGTTTTTTATTTATGAATTAGAAAAGAAGTCCCAAAATAGGAATAATTTTTAAATAGCGTGCTTATTTTATCAAACGAGGTTACATTCGTTTTTTTTAAATGAACCAGGTATGAATATTTTGATCTTAGGATCCGGCGGCAGGGAACATGCTTTAGCATGGAAAATCAGGCAGAGTAATTTATGCAAACAACTTTTTATAGCACCCGGAAATGCAGGTACAGCGCAATGCGGTACCAACGTGGATATTTCTGTAAATAACTTTGAAGCACAAAAAAAGTTTTGCCTGCTAAAGGAAATTGATATGCTTATTGTTGGCCCGGAAGAACCCCTGGTAAATGGCATTTACGATTTCTATACAGAGGATGATGCACTCAAAAAAATCATTGTTGTCGGCCCTTCCGCAAAGGGTGCCCAACTGGAAGGCAGCAAAGAATTTTCAAAAAAATTTATGCAGCGGCATAAAATTCCAACAGCTGCCTATGCTTCTTTTGACGAAACGTCTTTTAATGAAGGGCTGGCATATATACACTCGCATTCAATGCCGGTTGTTTTAAAAGCGGACGGGCTGGCTGCAGGTAAGGGCGTAATTATTTGCAACAACCCGGAAGAAGCTAAAAAAGTTTTCACGGAAATGATTCGCCACCGCCAATTTGGAAATGCATCTGAAAAAGTAGTAGTGGAACAATTTCTCACAGGCGTGGAAGTTTCGGTTTTTATTTTAACCAACGGAAAACAATTCCGGGTAATCGGTCATGCTAAGGATTATAAACAAATTGGTGAAGGAAATACCGGTTCAAATACGGGCGGCATGGGATGTGTTTCACCCGTTCCATTTATGGATGCTGTATTTTTTGAAAAAATTAAAACACGAATTATAGAGCCAACCATGAAAGGATTGCAGGAAGAATCCATAAATTACCATGGTTTTATATTTTTCGGTTTAATAAATGTAGAAGGTGAACCGTTTGTGATAGAATATAATTGCAGGTTGGGTGATCCGGAGACAGAAGTTGTTTTACCACTTTTAAAAAATGACCTGTTGGCACTCTTCAGGGATATGTATGAAAATAATTTAGATGATGTAAAAATTGGCTTTGATAAAAGAGCCTGTGCAACAGTAGTTGCCGTGAGTGGTGGTTACCCGGAAGCTTATCAAAAAAATAAAGTGATACAAAATTTACCTGCGGAATGTGGAGAGGAAAGCATTATATTTCATGCCGGAACTAAAGGAGAAAATAACGGCGGGATTTTTACAAACGGTGGTCGTGTACTGGCTGTGACTTCTTTCGGGAATACAATTTCAGGTGCTGCGGAAAAATCCATAAAAATTTTAGCCGCAATTCATTTTGAGGGAATGTATTTCCGGAAAGATATTGGTTTTGAATTTTTTTAAAATAATACGTTCATTTCTAAATAAAAAAATTTACTTTCAGATTTTCCCGGGAATAGATAATTCAATGTTGTTAATACTTGGCCAAACAAATCATGTGCATATATCTGCTTTGTTATTTCCAAATATTTCACACAACTTTGCGGGCATTTAAATTACACTTTAAGGAACTACAAACATAATGGGCATATTTAATTTTTTTACACAGGAAATTGCAATGGATTTGGGCACTGCAAATACCTTAATTATTCATAATGATGAAATAGTGGTGAATGAACCATCTATAGTTGCATTGAACAGGAACAATCCAAAAGAAGTTATTGCGGTGGGTAAACGTGCCTTACTGATGCACGAAAAAACACATGAAAGCATTCGAACAGTTCGCCCGTTAAAAGATGGTGTAATAGCAGATTTTAATGCCGCCGAACTGATGATCCGTGAGATGATCAAAATGATTTATCCCAAACGACCTTTATTTCCACCCACCTGGAGAATGATGATATGCATTCCTTCCAGTATTACAGAAGTGGAAAAAAGAGCAGTTCGCGATAGTGCAGAACAGGCTGGCGCCAAAGAAGTTTACCTTTTGCATGAACCAATGGCAGCTGCGATCGGAATTGGTATTGATGTAGAAGAACCTGTAGGAAATATGATCATTGATATTGGCGGGGGCACTACTGGCATAACTGTTATTGCACTTGCGGGTATTGTTTGTGATCAGTCTATACGCATTGCAGGCGATGAATTTACAGCCGATATTATGGAAGCGCTGCGCAGGTATCATAGCCTTTTAATAGGAGAAAGAACAGCAGAACAAATTAAAATTCAAATTGGCGCAGCTATGAAAGACCTGGAAGATCCGCCCGAAGATCTGCCGGTAAATGGAAGGGATCTGGTTACCGGTATTCCCAAACAAATTATGGTGAGCTACCAGGAAATAGCGGAAGCCCTTGATAAATCTATTTTTAAAATTGAAGAAGCCATTTTAAAAGCACTGGAAACTACACCGCCTGAATTAGCGGGAGATATTTATCGAAGAGGTATTTACATTACAGGTGGTGGTGCATTATTACGTGGTTTGGACAAACGTTTGAGTCAAAAAATAAAATTACCCGTTCATATAGCAGATGATCCTTTGAAAAGTGTTGTTCGGGGAACTGGTATGGCATTAAAAAATTACCAGCGTTATCCATTTGTGATGCGTTAAAGGATTCTTCAGAAAATCCCGGTATTTTTATGGCTTGAATGTATCACCAGGATTTATTAACCATCTATGCGCAATATTTTTCTATTCATAAAAAGGTTTTTTGTTTTTTTTATCTTCCTGGTTTTACAGGTCATTTCTATATCTATCCTGGTTTCATACAATAAAACACACCAGGCTGTTTTTTCCGGGATTGCCAATGAAATGACCGGGTGGTTCAGCAGCAAGTATAATGGTGTAGAATATTATTTCCGTTTGAAAAAAACTAATGAAGACCTGGCTGCTGAAAATAGCCGTTTACGTACCATCCTGGCAACGCAATTAGACGACCCGGACACCATAAAAATTTCAAGAATTGATTCCCTGTTAAAAGATACACTTGGCAGAGTCCGGAAATTTAATTTTTTACCCGCCAAAGTGGTGAATAATTCCGTGAACCAGGAAAATAATTATATCACTTTATTCCGTGGTGCGAAACAAGGTGTAAATACAAATATGGCCGTTTGCGGGCCCGATGGCATTGTAGGCCGGGTAGTTTCAGTAAGTGAAAATTACAGTGTTGTAATGAGCCTCCTCAATCACAATAGTAAGGTTAGTGCCATGATGTTGCATACAAATTATACCGGTATCATTGAATGGGATGGAAGTGATCCCCAATATCTTGAATTACATGGGATTCCCAAAGGCGCTAAAATAAAGATTGGGGATTCGGTGATAACGAGCAATTTGTCGGGCAATTTTCCGGAAGGATTAATGGTGGGAACAATAACTGAAAATTCAATTGATCAGTCAACAGGATATTATAATTTAAAATTGAGGTCGGCCACTAACTTTCTAACGATTCAATATGCTTACCTGGTGGAAAATTCTATGTGGACTGAACAAAAACAACTTGAAATAAAATCAGCAGTCAATCCATGAGTGCATTGCTAAAAAATATTATCCGGTTCATTTTATTTATTCTTTTACAGGCATATGTCCTTGACAAAATAAATCCCATCCAGGAATACATAAAACCTATTTTATATTTTTTATTTATTCTTTGGTTGCCTTTTAATATTTCCCGTCCTGCATTATTAATTATTGCATTTGTTTTTGGATTATGCATGGATTATTTCAGTGGTACGCCGGGTTTGCACGCAGCGTCCTGTGTATTGATCGCTTACCTGCGTCCCTTTATTTTAAATATTTTGCTGCCGCGTGAAATTTCTGGTACCAGTTATGCTGAACCAAGTATTAAAAGCATGGGCTTTGCTGCTTATGGTGTGTACATCCTCATTCTTACTTTCATACATCACGTATATCTTGTATTCATTGAATGGGTTCAGTTTGGCGACCTGCTCTTTTTTGTTGGAAAAGTGACGCTTACAACAGCACTAAGTTTATTATTAATTCTCATCACTGAAATGCTGTTTTACCGAAAGGCAAAATATAAAACCAACACTGCTTAAAAGTTTGCAGATTATTTTTTAAAATTAGTTTTCTTAAATACTTTTTTTAAAATTACATTCAGCAACTTTGCATAGGATTTTTACTACGAAAATATTTTTACAAAATGCCGGTATATAACCAGTCCAGGAGCAGGATCATTCAAATAATTTTTTTGGGTGTTTTCCTGGTCATCATTGTGCAGCTGATGAACCTGCAGCTTTTTTCTTCCGATTTTAAGATCATGGCTGAAAATAATGCGCGCTACCGGAAAGTGATTTATCCAAATCGCGGGATCATATATGATAAAAAACACAGGGCTATTCTTGAAAATACGATCATGTATGACCTGATCGTAACACCATCAGAAACCAAGGGGCTCGATACTTCCCTTTTATGCAACATCCTGGGTATAGACACAGCAGAGTACAGGAAAAAAATTATAACATCAATTATAAAAAATAGTAGTTATAAGCCAAGCGTTTTCGCACCATTGGTAAGTCCTGAAGTGTATGCAAGACTTAATGAAAACATGTATAAATTTCCGGGATTTTTACTTACCGAAAGGCCCATCCGAACGTACCCATATCATGTTGCAGCCGGCGTACTGGGATACCTGGGTGAAGTGGATTCCGGTTTTTTACGCAAGCATGATGGGGAAGGTTATGAACCGGGTGATTATGCCGGCATGACTGGCCTGGAAAGAAGTTATGAGAAAGTCTTAATGGGCCAGCGTGGTATCCAGTATTTTATCCGGGATAACCGCAGCCGTTTGCAGGGAACTTATGAAAATGGAAAATATGATACACTTGCGGTAGCAGGTCGAAATTTATACACCAGTATGGATGTTGAATTACAGCAACTTGCAGAAAAATTATTTAAAAATAAAATTGGAAGTGTTGTAGCAATAGATCCGCAAACAGGAGGCATACTGGCTATGGCAACCAGTCCCACTTATGATCCGAATGTACTTTCAGGCGCAGCGCGCAAGAGCAATTTTGGAAGATTGATTATGGATACTGCCAGGCCATTATTAAACAGGGCCATAAAAGGTCAATATCCTCCTGGTTCTACTTTTAAACCAATGGGCGCACTAATTGCTCTTGATGAAGGCCTCATTACTCCTTCTTATGGTTACCCATGTTATGGTGGTTATTATGCTTGTGGCAGGGGCGTTAAATGCACGCACTCAGATCCCGGGCATGCTGCTAACCTCCGCCTTGCACTCGCCAATTCCTGCAATTCTTATTTCTGCCAGATTTTCAGAATGGTCATTGATAATCCAAAATATAAAAACACAGCTCAGGGATATTTGGTTTGGAAAAAATATATGAATGATTTTGGAATGGGCACAAGATCTGGTATTGATTTACCAAGCGAAGATAAAGGAAATATACCCGATACAGCCCAATACAACCGTGACTTTGGAGGATTTGCCCGGTGGAATAGTTGTAATATACTTACGCTGGGAATTGGACAGGACAGAATGTTGGTGACGCCCTTACAGATGGCAAATTTAATGGCAATTATTGCTAACAAAGGTTCTTATTTCGTTCCTCATTTTGTGGATAGTATCGAAAACCAGGAGCCGGAAGATTCTGTTTACCTGGACAAATATAAAATCAGGCATACCGTTACCCATATTTCTGATTCAGATTATAATGCAGTTCAATTGGGCATGCTCGACGTTACCGAATTTGGAACTGCAACCAATGTTCAAATTCCTGGTGTAGAAATTTGTGCAAAAACCGGAACTGCTCAAAACCCGCATGGAAAAAATCACTCCATATTTGTGGCATTTGCGCCCCGTCAAAACCCTAAAATAGCCATTGCAGTTGTGGTGGAAAATGCAGGCTACGGTGCTACCTGGGCCGCTCCCATAGCTTCACTGATGATGGAAAAATATTTAAATGATACAATTGCCACAAACAGGCTTCCGGAAGTAGAAAGAATTTCAAAAGCTGACCTGATACCTGCTGAAATAAAACATTGGTATTATATGAAAGATTCTATCAAACAGGAAAAACTAGCCAAACAAATTGATCTCGATACGGTTCCTGTTTTTCAGAATAACCTGGAAAATAAAAAGATAACTTTTGATCCCGAGGCGGAACCAAACAGGAAAGATTCCGGTGGCAATGATACGATAAAGATCAAACAGGATATGCTCAACCAGCAAAAGAAAAATAATAAAAAGCCCTGAAAAATAAAATGGCTAAAACGAATTCAATAAATATATCTAAAGGGGTTGATTGGTTGGTTATCGGGCTGTACATCACTTTAGTAGCTATTGGAATTTTGTGCATTTTTATGGTAGAATATAAACCTGGAAATGCCACATTGGAAAGCTTTTACGCAAGGGATACCAATTATAGTAAACAACTCTTTTTTGTTGTGATTTGCATTTTCACGGCCATTTTTATTTTGCTGAGTGATAGTAAATTATATACTGCTTTTGCAAACCTCCTCTACTTGTTTGGAATAGTCCTGATGATCGCTACTCTTTTCTTTGGTAAAAATATTAATGGTTCAAGAAGCTGGCTGCCATTGGGTGGTGGTTTTAATGTGCAACCTGCCGAAATATGTAAAATATTCACGTCGCTTGCCCTGGCAAAATTCATCTCCCGCCAGGACCTTGTATTTACAAAACTCCGGTCGCAAGCGATTGCTGCAGCCATCGTTTTGGCGCCAGCAGCAATTGCTATCATGCAAAATGAGACAGGCCTTGCTTTGGTTTACCTGAGTTTTTTTATTGTGATGTTCCGTGAAGGTTTGCCGGGTATTTTTTTGATCATCGGTTTTTCATTCGGTGCTCTTGTAGTGGCAACACTCATAATGGAACCCAATTTGCTTGCGATCATTCTAACTCTAATTGCCGGTGCAGTAATTTTTTTTATGCGAAGGCAGGTAAAAAGAGACAAAAGTTTATTAGTAATGATCGTTGGTATTTGGATTGTGTGCGTTAGCATTCAACGGATCGCTGTACCATATATATTCAATAATGTTTTCCAGTGTTATCAAAGTCAGCGGATATACAGCATGGTCGGCAAAGATTATGATTGCAGCCAGAATAAAAGCGCTGTTAAATTAGAAAGTAAAGATAAGGTCGTGCACAAACCTGATGATTATAATGTCCGGCAAAGCAAAATCGCTATTGGTTCCGGGGGTTTATTTGGCAGTGGGTTTTTAAAAGGAACACAAACCCGGGGAAAGTATGTACCGGAACAGCATACAGATTTTATTTTCACCTCACTTGGTGAAGCATTCGGATTTGCAGGCTGTATTATTTTCCTGTTATTATACCTGGTTTTACTTTTTCGGATTATTCAAATAGCCGAGCGACAACGAAGTACCTTTAGCAGGGTGTATGCATATAGTGTTGCAAGTATTCTGTTTTTTCATATCAGTGTAAATGTATGTATGACCATCGGGCTCTTCCCAATTATAGGCATACCTTTACCTCTGATCAGTTATGGTGGTTCTTCATTACTTACTTTCACCATATTAATTTTTATTCTGGTACGGCTTGATGCGGACAGGCAGATGGTGCTCCGCTGAAAAATTATTGTTTCAAAATAGTAAACGATCATTTCTTATATGCAAATTATTCCTTTGCCGGAAGGTGTCTTTACCATTGACCGTTCAAAAATTTTCCAGCCATTTATTGTTGGGGAGGATGAATTACAAAAAAGGCCTGCTGGCAGTTTACTTGTAGAAGTGCAACCTTTCCTTGTTATTACAGCAAGCGATTATATTCTATTGGACACAGGACTTGGTTTTAAAAAAAATGGAGTGTTGCAAATCCATGCAAACCTGGAAAGGCATGGTATTTCCGCGGAAAAAATCACTAAGGTTTTATTATCACATTTACATAAAGACCATGCTGGGGGTATTTGTTATCATGATGTTTTTGGAAATCTGCAACCATCTTTTCCTCTTGCCACATATTATGTTCAGCAAAAAGAATTGAATTATGCTTCAGAAAAGTCCACGACTTCTTATTTAACAGAAACAGTAACTTTTTTAACTGCATATGAAAAAGTTAAAAGCCTTGATGGCAGGGGAAATATTGATGGGTATATTGAATACAGTTTATCAGGCGGACATTCTCCATTTCACCAGGTTTTTATGATTAAAGAAAAAGATGACATTATTTTTTATGGTGGAGATGAAGCGCCCCAGTTACAACAAATGAAACATAAAGTGATTGCCAAATATGATCATGATGGAAGGATCAGTATGCGATTAAGGCAACAATGGTGGCAACAGGGGAACCTGGAAAACTGGTCTTTTTTATTTTACCATGATGTAAAGAAACCTGTTTTTCAAAACGAGGCAAAAAAATAGGCCCGCCCTAAAAAGAGCTGGCCGTTGCTAACCTATGAAAAACACCTAATTAAATGTTTTTACCGCTTTTATTTCCATTTCGTTTTGGCGGTTTTTTAATATTTTGGATTTGTCTTTTCTTTTGTTCATTTTTCAACAAATCCCTGAATCCTCTTTCAGCTAAAAATGCTTTATTTACCCTGTTTGAATTATTTCCTAAAATCTTCTGAAAATTATTTTTATACTTCTTCTGTATATTTAAAACTTGCTGGCTATATGCTATTTCATCGTTTTGGTTTCTTGTCCTTGCCTGCTTTAATTCATTGTAATATTGATTATAAACTGGCCAAAAACGGGCGGCTTCATCCGGGCTCAAATTCAGTTGATTTGTTATATAAGCCATCTTCACCAACTCCACCTGTTCATCACCTCCACCCGGTTGTGCCAAACAAATATAATGCTGAATTAGCAATGCAAAAAATATTATAAATAATTTTTTCATTTTTAATAAAATTTAAATATCATGTGACAATGGCATCGAATTATCCTTTGTATTGTCTAAATAATTCTCAATTTGTTGATCACTAATGTTATATAATAAAGTATTGACATCTATTTGCTGATTTACAGGTGTATTTACCCCAATGCTATAAACCGTTGTTGAATCCAGGTAATTTGAAATAACAGAATCAGGCAGTTTTTTTAATTCAATTGCAAAAGAATTTCCACTTTCGGGTGGTAAATTATTATTGCCCACATAAAAAACAGCACTGATTGCAATAATGACAAATACGGATGCAGCAACAAGATAATGCGTCCAGCGAGGAAAAGTAATAATTTTTGCAGATGCTTTTTCTTCCTGCCTGAAAATATTCCAATCCTTTTTAGCAAAATAATTTTCATCTACTGTATAAACATTCTTTTTTGAAACAGTTGCAAGTAAAGGTGCAATTCCCATTAGTTCATCATTGGCATTTATTTCTGAATTGCTTAAATTTCCTGTTCTGATTTTTTCTAATATATTTTGAGGCAAATCTTCAAAATATCCACCTGGAATTGAAAAAGGAATGTCAGTTGCAGGAATACGATCTGTTTTTTGATGAATTTTTGAAATGATCGATTCACTCAATCCAATAAAATAACCCTCAGGTATTTCATTCAACATTTTGTTCGAAATACCAGCTAATAAAGGACTTAAATCTTTTAATTCCTGCCGGGTATGTTCTCCATCATTCATAGTGTTTGGTTTAGACCATTTATTTACACTTTGGTTTAATTTTCTTTTAAATATGCTTCAACTTTTTTTGCTGCGTGGTGATAACTTGCTTTCAAAGCCCCTTCACTTGTTTCCAGGACTTTGCTCATTTTTTCATAGGGCATTTCATCATAATATCGCAGGTTAAACACGATCCGTTGTTTTTCCGGCAACTGTTGTATTGCCAGTTGAAGTTTCCATTCAAGTTTGGTTGCGTCAAAATTTTGATCCGCGATGATAGTATTCGAAAGCCCGGATTCTTCATTGCTTAAAGAAATAGAAGACCTTTTCTTTTGCTGATCCAGGAAAGTCAGGCATTCATTTGTAGCTATCCGGTATAACCAGGTAAATAACTGGCTATCTCCGCGAAAATTTTCCAGTGCATTCCAAACTTTTATAAAAACATTTTGCAACACATCATCCGCATCATCGTGTGTAATGACCAACCGCCTGATATGCCAGTATAATTTTTCCTGGTATTTCTTAATAATTAATGTAAATGCTTTTTCCCGGCTAACTGGAATTTTGAATTCTTCTAAAAGTTCCTTATCATCTGGATACATGCAGGGAAATGTTTTGCTGATATTAAATGCTTTCTAATAAGATGCCAATATTAAGAAAAAGTTTAAGGTCCATAATTATTCAAACTGTTATAGTTTGTCTTTTAGTATTTCTGATACGATTTCCGGATCCAGCAAGGAGGTTGTATCTCCAAGGTTTTCCGTTTCCCCTTCCGCAATTTTGCGAAGTATACGCCGCATAATTTTCCCGCTCCTGGTTTTTGGAAGCCCACGCACAATTTGAATTTTATCAGGTTTGGCAAAATGACCTATTTGTTCTGCAACCATATCCCGGATTTTCTCTTCTACCGGGAATTCAGACAGTTTTTCACCCTGCAAAATTACAAATGCATATATACCATGGCCTTTTATATCGTGTGGAAAAGCAACCACTGCACTTTCCACAACTCCTTCACTCATATTGATAGCATTCTCCACTTCTGCGGTTCCAATCCGGTGTCCACTGATGTTCAAAACATCATCCACGCGGCCGGTGATTCTGAAATTTCCAGCATCATCTTTGAGAGCGCCATCCCCGGAAAAATAAATACCCGGGTACGTGGTGAAATAATTTAATTTAAACCGTTCATGATCGCCATAAGTCGTACGCAAAATTGCTGGCCATGGCCGCTTCATACATAAGTTTCCTTTATATAAACCATCTTCCTTTACGATGACTTCATTGCCGGCTTCATTTACTAACACGGGTTCTACGCCGGGGAGTGGCAATGTAGCCCAACATGGCCGTGATGGTGTAATGCCCGCTAAATTTGACATCATTATACCACCCGTTTCCGTTTGCCACCAGGTATCAACGATCGGGCATTTATTTTTACCTATATTTTCGTTATACCATTCCCATGCTTCAATATTAATAGGTTCACCAACAGTACCTAAAGTCTTTAGTGAAGAAAGATCTTTCCCTTCCAGGGGAACTGTTCCAAAACCCATCAGGCTGCGAATGGCTGTTGGCGCTGTATAAAAAATGTTGACTTTATATTTATTTACAATATCCCAAAATCTCCCGGCATCCGGCCAGGTAGGAACACCTTCAAACATCAGGGAAACAGCACCTGCAGATAAAGGCCCATAAACAATATAACTATGGCCTGTAACCCAACCTACATCTGCTGTACAGAAAAATACGTCTCCCGGCTCGTATTGAAATACGTTGACAAAGGTGTAATTGGTGAAAATCATATAACCAGCAATACTATGGACCACGCCTTTTGGTTTCCCGGTGGATCCGGAGGTATATAAAATAAATAAAGGATCTTCCGCATCCATAATTTCCGGTTGAAAATTGTCATCTTCTTCTTTCAATTTATTCATTTCATCTTCCCACCATACATCCCTTCCTTCAGCCATTTTAATCTCCGAATTTGTATGTTTTAAAACTATAACTTTTCGTACGGAAGAAAAAGATTCTAACGCTTCATCAATGATTATTTTAAGTGGTATAACTTTGGATCCGCGAAAAGCTCCATCACAAGTAATTATAAAAGTTGCTCCGGCATCTTTTAAACGGTCTGAAATACTCTGCGCACTAAATCCTCCAAAAATGACTGAATGAATGGCACCCACACGGGCACAAGCCAATAAAGAAATAGCCAACTCGGGCACCATGCCCATATAAATACAGACACGATCACCTTTTTGAACACCATTATTTTTTAAGACATTTGCTAAGCGGCAAACTTGCTGATGAAGTTCTTTATAAGTATACGTTTTTGTTTTAGATGACGGGTTATTTGGCTCCCAAATTAGTGCAGGCTGATCTCCTTTATCGGTTAAATGCCTGTCCAGGCAATTTTCTGTGATATTTAATTTTCCACCACGGAACCATTCAATTGTTGGTTCCCTAAAATTCCACTCTAACGTTTTTTCCCATTTTTTATGCCAGGTAAAAGTTGCGGCGATTTTATTCCAAAATTGTTCGGGGTTTTCCATACTTTCCCGGTATGCATCCTGGTATTCATCAAAGGATTTAATCTGGTAAGAATATGCCATTTTTCAATTTTTAAGGTTAAATTTACTTCATTCTTTTTATCAGAAAATATATTTTTAAAAACTTTACATCTATTCAGATATGTGTTAATTCTGTTTCCATTATTTTTGGAAACAATAAATAAATAAAACGATAGTTTTTTAAGTATTTAATTTTGTAATTTAAAACCAGGAGATATGTCATTACCAAACCACAATACCAAAGAAGGAAAAAATAAAAAGAAAAATACACTTCAAAAGGGCAAAGCTGCAATATCAGGAGCAAAAGTAAATGTAGTTTCTAAAGCAATGAACAGGAATCCAAAACTGACTGGCGGCTCGCAAAGAGGATCATAATTTATCCTGGATTTACATTTTACTTTCTTTATTCCGGATTATATTATGTCAATTGAACTAAAAAATCTTGAAAAAATCTATGGCACTCAAAAAGCAGTAGATGACATTTCATTCTCCCTTCAAAAAGGTGAAATTGTAGGATTTTTAGGGCCCAATGGTGCAGGAAAAAGTACTACATTCAAAATCATAACCGGCTATATGGAACCCGATAGTGGGTCTGCCTTTGTTTGTGGTTTAAATGTAACGGAAAACCCGCTTGCTATCCGGCAAAAAATTGGATACCTCCCTGAGTCAAACGCTTTGTATGTTGAAATGTATGTACGGGAATATATTTCTTTTATAGCGGGCGTACACAAACTTTCGCAATCTAAAAAAGCAATTGATCATGTTATTGAAATGACCGGCCTCACAGCGGAATCCAAAAAGAAGATTGGGCAATTATCCAAAGGGTATAAACAACGGGTTGGGCTGGCTGCCGCACTTGTGCATAATCCCGAGGTGCTTATCCTGGATGAACCAACCAGTGGCCTGGATCCCAATCAAATCGTAGAGATCCGCAATGTTATAAAAGAGCAGGGAGCAAATAAAACAGTTTTATTTTCATCTCATGTTTTGCAGGAAGTCGAAGCCATATGCGACCGGATCATTATTATACATCACGGAAAAATTGTGGCTAATAATACGATAGAAAATCTACGTTCAGGTACTAATAATAAAAGGGTTAAAATTGCTTTTGAAGAAAAACTGGACAAAGGGTTTTTTGATAAAATCCCCGGTATTTTCCAGATAGATCAGTTAAACCAGCATCAATGGTCCCTATTATCGGCGGATGCTACATTCCTCAGAAAACAATTATTGGAATTTGCTGTTCAGCAAAACCTCAATATACGTTCGCTTGAAGTAGAAACTGGTAACCTGGAAGAAATTTTTCGTAACCTTACCCTGGACTAAAGTGCTTCATTTCCATGTTATTATTGTATCATAATTTTTTATACTTTTCTTATAAAATAGGCCATAGATTTTATCTGCGGAAAAACGATTATCCCTTTAGTTTTTAGTACATTCGCAGACTTTAAAAAGCAATAAAATTTTGAAGGCTGAACATTATTATGACAGAAGAAAAAAATGAATTGAATTCGCCGGAAAAAAATTCTTATGGCGCAGACAGTATACAGGTATTAGAAGGGCTGGAAGCGGTAAGAAAAAGGCCGGCAATGTATATTGGTGATGTGAGCGCTAAAGGCTTGCATCATCTTGTATATGAAGTAGTTGACAATTCCATAGATGAAGCACTTGCAGGTTATTGTAATAATATTTCTGTAACTATTCATGAAGATAATTCGATCAGTGTAACGGACGATGGCCGTGGAATTCCAACAGGTATTATGAAAAAAGAAGGTATTAGTGCATTGCAGGTAGTAATGACTGTTTTGCATGCGGGTGGAAAATTTGACAAGAATACCTATAAAGTTTCCGGCGGATTGCATGGAGTGGGCGTTAGTTGTGTGAATGCATTGAGTTCCACAATGAAGGTGCAGGTATTCAGGGAAGGGAAAATTTTTGAACAGGAATATCATAAAGGTATACCTGCATATCCTGTTCGTGAAAGTGGAATCAGTGAGAAAACCGGCACTAGCGTTCATTTCTGGCCGGATGATACTATTTTCCAGGTCACTGAATATAACAGGGATACATTGGAAAGCAGGCTTAGAGAACTTTCTTTTCTCAATAAAAAGATCAACATAAATATGTCTGATCTCAGGGAAAAAAATGATGATGGAACGACGTATTTCAAAAATTTTTATAGTGAAGGCGGTATCGTGGAATTTGTAGAAATGCTGGATAAAAATGGTAAAAGAAATTCATTAATTCCGCAGACCTTATACGTCGACGGGCATGATGCAGCCTCCAATGTAGCAGTGGAAGTGGCACTTACTTATAATGACGACTTTAAAGAACATATTTTTTCTTACGTAAATAATATTAATACCATCGAAGGGGGTACACATGTTACCGGTTTCCGGCAGGCGCTGACCCGCGTATTTAAAAGTTATGGGGATAAACAGGGATTTTTTGAAAGGGCAAAAGTGAATATTGAAGGAGATGATTTCAGGGAAGGTTTGAGCGCCATCATTTCTGTGAAAGTACCCGAGCCGCAATTTGAAGGACAAACTAAAACCAAATTGGGCAACAGTGAAGTGAGTGGGGTAGTGCAGGTGACCGTTGCAAGGGTTTTAGAAGCATACCTGGAAGAAAATCCAAAGGATGCGAAAAACATTATCAACAAAGTAATTTTAGCTGCTCAAGCCAGGGTTGCCGCCAAGAAAGCCCGGGAAATGGTGCAGCGTAAAACTGTACTAAGTGGAAGTGGATTGCCGGGGAAACTTGCTGATTGCAGTGAGCGGGATCCGGAAAAATGCGAATTATACCTTGTGGAAGGAGATTCGGCGGGAGGTACTGCAAAGCAGGGACGTGACAGAAGCTACCAGGCTATACTTCCTCTTCGTGGTAAGATACTGAATGTTGAAAAAGCGATGGAGCATAAGATTTATGAAAATGAAGAGATCAGGAATATGTACACGGCTTTAGGTGTTACGGTAGGTACAGCCGAAGATCCAAAAGCTTTAAATTTAGTCAAACTTCGTTATCATAAGCTTATTATAATGACGGATGCGGATGTGGATGGAAGCCATATTGCCACATTGATCCTCACATTTATATTCCGGTATATGAAGGAGTTAGTGGAACATGGATATGTGTACATTGCCCAGCCACCATTATATCTTATTAAAAAAGGTAAGGAGCAGGAATATGCTTATAATGAAGAACAACGAAAATTCTATATAGCAAAACTGGGTGCAGGAAAAGAAGACAGCGTTTCTATACAACGCTATAAAGGCCTTGGTGAAATGAATGCTTCCCAATTATGGGAAACTACGATGGATCCAGCCCGCCGCACTTTAAAAAGAATCACTATTGAAAGCGCTGCGGAAGCTGACCGGATTTTCAGTATGCTAATGGGAGATGAAGTGCCACCCCGCCGGGAGTTTATTGAAACCCATGCACGTTACGCAAAAATTGATGTTTAAATAAATACCCAAATAGTGGTATGTATTGTAGATAATTGACTTTATAATTTGCAGTCTTAATAACTAAAACTAAAAAATTATGAAAAAGATTATTTCAATGTTATTTATTAGCTCTGTATTGTGCTTTGCAGCTAATGCACAGCAAACCGAAAAAAAGGTTGATAAATCCGGTGCTACTTTAGGTATTGGTATTGATGGTGTTTTACCAATCGGGGATTTTGGTAAAATAAACAGCTTCGGGATTGGTGGTAGCCTGAAAGGCGCATTTCCGGTTGGAAATTCCGGTGACATAACTTTAACCGCAGGGTACATCAATTTTAGTTATAAAAAGCCATTCACAGGCTCGTTAGGTTTGATCCCTATAAAAGCAGGGTATCGCTTTCGCACAATGAGTGGATTCTATGGGGAGCCACAGGCAGGATATGGAAAATTTACTAATGGTGGTGGCGGAGGTTTTCTATATGCTATAAATGCCGGGTACCTGGATAAATCCGGTTTTGATATAGCCGCGCGCTATGAAGGAATTAGTAATAATGGATCAATTTCATACGTAGGCCTTCGGGTTGGTTATAACTTCCATCTTTAAAATCCTATTTTCACACAAACTTACAAAACCTGTAATTCCGACTTTTTGTATTTTTTTTCTTTAAAAGAATTAGATTGTGTATGTTTACCCAATTGAATTATTTTATCATTCATTAAATTCTATTAAAATGGACACATCCAAAATGATTAAAGCATATTGCTTAAAAACAAAAGAAAAAAATGTTCCCATGCAGGATGCTGTCATCCGCAAAACAGCCAAAGGTGGGTATATGGCAGCAGGCCATGACGGTAAGGGCAATAAAATGGCAGCTATTTTAAGTGAAGTAAAAGCAAAACAGGCAATTGCTGATGGTGTTGCTACAAAAGATTATTAATTAAAGTATTTTTGATTAAAAGAGTGGCTTTTAAAAAGCCACTTTTTTTATGCCCTGGCTTTTGTATGCGTGTTAATTAATATAAAAAATGATTTGGATGTTAAACCTTGCATTTAAATGGCATCTAATTTGAATTATTTTCAATAAGTGTATTATCGTTTTGTATCTATTTTCAAACAATCAAATTATCAACAGGAAGTCATGAAAAAAATTTATTTTCCGCTGACAGCATGCCTTATGCTATTCTTCTTAGGATGCCAAAAAACTGAAAATATACCACAAGCTCCCGCCGGTTACCAGGGACCTATCACGTATGATTACAGCAATGCATTTTTAGCAAATTCAAACCGCTTTGATTCAGTTGTACGTTACTCAACAGCATCCCTTGATGTTGTAAACGGAATTTACGGACAAAATATTAATTATTATGGAGATATGCAGGACCTGCCATTTATATTTAAAGCACCTGCACTGGCAACAGATACTTTGAAAAAAAGGCCTTTGGTAATTTTCCTCCATGGAGGGGGATTTATCGATGGAGGATATGATGATGATACATCAATCATTTCCGTAGATTATTTTGCACAACGTGGCTATGCAGCCGCATCTATTGAATACCGGCTTGGCTGGAATACCGGCGGAAAAGAACCTTCAGATTGTTCTGGCGATACCACTTCTATGGCAGAGGCGGTATACCGGTCAGTACAGGATTTGCGCGCCGCCTTAAGATATTTTACTGCCAATGCAAGTGAATATGGAATTGACCCCAATCAAATATTTTTATTTGGAAGCAGCGCCGGTAATGTGGCAGCTACTGCTACCACTTTTATGACGCAGGAAGACTTTGATGCCATTATACCAAATGTGCAAAATTCACTTGGAAGCCTGAATACAGCTTCCAATACATTAAGAAATTCATATAATATTCAAGCTCTGCTTACAAAAAACGGTTTTGCTTTATTTAATAAAAATTATATTTCACTTGAAAATTGTAAACCCATATTTTTTATGCAGGGAACTAATGATGAAGTATTGCCTTTTTCACAAGGCACGCCATATTACTGCCCGCATTATGCAACTTCGTATGGCTCAGATGTAGTGAAAACAATCCTGGAATCATACAAATTTCCTTATATACAATATGCAGAAATTGGCGGTGTACACAGAGTAGATTATCCTTTGGATTTTGCCGTTAACCAAATGTGCAAGTTTATTAAAAATCTATGGTCAGCTAATTACCTGTATTCAGAGTATCAGAATTATACACAAGTTCGTGATCAGAAAATAAATTAATAAAGTATTTATTTAAAATTAAATGAACCGTAATAGACTTATTCCTCTTCAAATGGCTTTTGTAATATTTATTCTAACTTCCTGTGATGTTTTAAAGAACCCGCCTAAACCACCTGGACTCAAGGCTCCCGGTTCACAAAAACTCCCTTCAGTTCCATCACCAAATGCGGCCATGTTGCACAATGTCGGGCCCATTTCTTTTCATTATAGTAATAAGATAAACAGTATGTATTATTATTTAGGTAAATAATGTTATACACTTCAAATAAATTAAATACGGATATAGATTATACATTTAATTAAATTTGTAAAAAAAATACATGAATAAAAAATTCCTTTTCTGGCAGTCGATCCTTATGGTTTTCGTAGTTACATCATGTAATATTTTAAAATACCCAGGCAAAAGACAGGGGAATAATGGTACGAATACGCAAAATCAAACCCCCTATCCACAACAACCCCAGGTGGATGAAGTACCACACGCCGTGACATATAACTTTAAAAACGCAACACTTTCCTCCTCTCCGATGTATGGAGAAAAAATCATTTATGCTGCATCAGAACTCAAAAGCTCTGTAGGGGTTTATGGAAGTAATACAACCTATTCAGGGAGTAAAATGGATCTTCAATATTATTTTACTGCTCCCGGCGAAAAGAGCACAACAAAAAGGCCTTTTGTATTACTAATACACGGAGGCGGTTTCCTGGCAGGGACTTATAAATCTTCAATGGCACCGGCAAATTTGTTTGCACAAAGAGGTTATGCCGCAGCGAGTATAGATTACAGGTTAGGATGGAATTCTGGAGGATCCAATCCAGGATCCTGCAAAGGAGATACTGTAAGTATGTACAAGGCTGTTTACCGTGCAACCCAGGATGCCAGGGCTGCTTTACGGTATTTTATAGCCAATGCTGATCAATTTGGAATTGATACCAGTCAAATATTTATTTGGGGAAGTAGCGCGGGGAATATTACTGCTTCAGCTGTGACATTTATGACGCAACAGGATTTTGATGTGAAATTGCCGGGGATTGAAAATAGCCTCGGAAGTCTCAACACTGCTTCCAATAATCTTAGGAATGAATTTCATATTAAAGCATTACTAACAGTTACGGGTTTTGGACTGCTTAATAAATCATATATTAATAGTAGTAATGCCGTACCGGTATTTTTTATGGTACGTTTAAATGATCCAGTTTTACCGTATGGCCATCAACCCGCTTTTAAATGCAGTAATTATTTTCTGCTATATGGCGCTTCTGAAATTAAAAATGTCGTAAAATCATATAACATGCCCTATACGATTTATACGGAATCCGGGGCAGGTCATAAGGTCGGCTACTCAAGTGACTTTGTAGTTAGTACTATGTGTAGTTTTGTAAAAAGACTTTGGTCGGGTGATTATCGCTTCCAGGAATACTCTGATTATACCAACAAATCAGACACCCAAGCTGTACAATAATTTTTTTTCAAAAAAATCAAGTTTTTTTTGGCGCTTTTATAAAATTTGCTTTATGTTTACATTTGCATTTTTTAAAAGAGGCAATTTTTAACCTGGAAATGCCTCCTTTAAAATAGGAATGACACCAATATCCTGCCAAGCATTTTTTAATCCGTTTTGTTTAACTTAAACATTTCATCATGAAAACATCAATTATTCTTACAGCCCTTGTTGTGGCGGGCGCCTTCACGGCATGCCATAAAACCTCTTTTGTTGAAGATAAAAATGACAGTAGCACTTATGGTTCCAGCGGCAAATCTTTTGCGGGTATGGAAGTTACTGATACAGTTTGTATACCTATAAATGAAATGGGAACACAGACTTACCGGGGTTACCAGGGTGGCTTTTATCCAAATGGAGCTACAGTTCCCCAGGGCCAGTATGCCGCTGACCTGGATTCGATCACCAAAACAATCTGGGGCCTGGACACATTGGGCATTCGTAAAAATAAGGCGGGTACCATTGTAATAGGCGGAGTGGGCGCATGTTTAGCGGGTGCTCCTGTGAGTGGTCTGAGAAAGAGAAAGAAAAATCCAAACACTGTATTAAATATCAATTGGGTGAACTTTGATTTTGGAGGTGCTACTTTCGAACATATTGCAGATCCGAATAGCACATATTGGGCATATATTGATCAGAAAATGTCCTCCCAAAATACTACCTACAAACAAGTACAAATGTTATGGATGACAACTGATGATTCAACAGGTATAACAGAATGGCCGACCCGCCCGTTAATTGCAAAAGAAAGTATTAAAGCGGCAGCAAGGACACTGAAAATAAAGTTTCCTAACCTGAAAATATTATACATGGTTGGCCGGCCATATACTTATGATTTACAGATTGATAGTAAAATAACCAATGTGCGTAGCCGTAACCCGGCTCCATACCACCAGGGATGGGCTGAAAAATGGGCCATCGAAGACCAAATTAATGGAGATCCCGGCATGACTTACAAAGGGCCAAATGCAGTGGCACCTATACTTACATGGGGAGAATATGAGTGGACTCAAGCGAAAGCACCCAATGCGGATGGTTTTACTTGGTTGCCATCTGATACACGCGATGGTTTACATGCAACAGATGCTGGTAAAGATAAAGTTTCCCAGTACTTCTGGAATTTCTTTTATACCGACCCATATGCATCGCAGTGGTTTGTTAGATAAATTTAAAAATAATATTGCCAAAGCCTGTTCTTTACGACAGGCTTTTTTTTATCTATTTATTTCGGGAGAACTGCCATATGCATTTTAAACAAGAATTCATGCATGGTAACCATGCCTGAAATATTTTTTACCAGCAGTATAAAATTGTTACCTGATTGTTTTAATTGTCCCTGGTTTGTCCGGTTTTGTAAATATTCCAAAATATTTTTAAAAACAATTGATTCAAAATAGGGAGAATCATTTTTATTGATAAAATAGCAACGCAGTATTTCATTTTTCAAAGTCATTTTCTCAAAACCAAGATCTACTGCCAGCCACCTGCAGCGAATTGTTATAAAAAGATCTTCCACTTCTTTTGGTATGGGTCCAAATCGATCCAGCATGTCATCGATGAAAATTTGAAGTTCTCCTTCATTTTCGCATTGGTCCAATCTCGTATATAAAGATAATCTTTCTGTAATGCTTTCTACATAATCATCCGGTATCAAAATTTCAAGATCCGTATCAATAGTGCAATCTGAAACAAAATCATCCTGCCTGCTGATCTCCTCTTTAAATAATTCTTTGAAATCACTCCGTTTTAATTCGCGCACTGCTTCATCTAAAATTTTCTGGTACATTTCAATACCAATATCTGCTATAAATCCACTCTGTTCTCCGCCCAGCATATTACCGGCACCGCGTATGTCCAGATCGCGCATTGCAATTTGAAAACCACTGCCCAATTCACTAAATTGTTCAAGCGTTTGCAAACGCTTCCGGGAATCTGCAGGTAATGTACTTAATGGTGGTGCGAGCAAATAACAAAATGCTTTCCTGTTGCTTCTGCCAACACGCCCGCGTAATTGGTGTAAATCACTCAATCCAAAATGATGTGCATTATTAATGATAATTGTATTTGCATTGGAAATATCAACACCACTTTCTATAATATTTGTACAAACTAAAACATCATATTCTTTATTGATAAAATCCAGGATTCTTTTTTCTAAAATATGGCCTTCCAATTGACCATGTGCAAAACCAATTTTCAAATCCGGGCAAAGGCCTTGTATGATGCCTGCCATTTCACTCAAACCCATCACCCTGTTATGAATAAAAAATACCTGCCCATTTCTTTCCGTTTCAAAATAAATAGCATCCCTGATAAATTCCTGGTTGAAAACATGGACTTCTGTATGTATCGGTTGGCGGTTTGGGGGTGGCGTATTGATAATACTAAGGTCCCTCGCGCCCATTAATGAAAATTGTAAAGTCCGTGGAATAGGTGTGGCTGTAAGTGTCAGACAATCAACACTAGCTTTTATAGTTTTTAATTTTTCTTTGTGGCCAACTCCAAATTTTTGCTCTTCATCAATTATCATTATTCCCAGGTCTTTAAATTGAGTGCTTTTTCCCAGCAAACCATGCGTTCCAATAATAATGTCAATCTTACCCAGGGCTAATTTTTGTAGAATTTCCTTTTTTTCTGCGGCTGATTTAAACCTGTTTAAATATTCTACCTGGACAGGGAATTCTTCCAGTCGCTCAGAAAATGTTTTATAATGCTGAAATGCCAGGATGGTTGTCGGCACCAAAACTGCTGCCTGTTTTCCATCCACGCATGTTTTAAATGCAGCACGGATTGCAATTTCAGTTTTTCCAAAACCCACATCGCCACATATCAAACGATCCATTGGCGCCGGGCTTTCCATATCTTTTTTTACATCAGCAGTTGCCTTGTTTTGGTCGGGTGTGTCTTCAAACATAAATGAAGCTTCCAGTTCCGTCTGCATATACGTATCAGGGGAATGTGCAAATCCTTTCTGTGCTTTTCTTTTTGCATATAATTGAATGAGGTCAAATGCAAGTTCCTTTACTTTTACTTTTGTTTTTTCCTTAAGTTTATTCCATGCATTACTTCCCAGTTTATAAATTTTTGGCGCAGTTCCTTCCTTACCTGTAAACTTGGATATCTTATGGAGTGAATTGATATTTACATATAATATATCACCGTCTTTATAAATGATCCGCACTGCTTCCTGCATCCTGCCATTGTTTTCTAATTTTTGTAAACCACTATACGTACCAATGCCATGATCAATATGTGTTACAAAATCGCCGGGTTGCAGTTCTCTTAATGTTTTTAGTGTAAGCGCCTTGTTTTTATTATAAGCCTGTTTAATTTTATATTTATGGTAGCGTTGAAATATTTGATGATCTGTATAACAAAGTATTTTTTGTGAATGATCTATAAAGCCTTCATGAATAGAATGAATGACTGAATTAAAATCTATTTCTGTTTGCAAATCAGTAAAAATACTTTGAAGCCTTTCTAATTGTTTTGCCTGCTCTGCAAATATGTACAGCTTATACCCTTTCAATAAATGACTTTGCAGATCAGCTATAAGCAGATCAAATTGCCTGTTGAATGCAGGCTGTGTAGTTGTGGAAAATTTAATTTTATCCTTTGAAAAAAAAGCTTCATAACCAAATTCAATAACTCTTTTAGAATTTAATTCTGTTTCAAGCGTCTCAAAATTTATAAAATCTTTTCGCAACGGATCTTTAAAAAAATTTTCTCCTGAATCGTCCTCCTTTTTACTTTTCCCGGGAAAATTCAATAAAAATTCATCCAGTGATTCTTGTTCCTGTGCCAGTTTCTCAGCAATGATATTCCAATCCTGGATCCAGTACAAGGTATTTGCAGGCATAAATTCAAGCAAGGAAATTTTTTCACTGCTCTCCCGGATATTCTCTATTTGCGGAATGATAGATACCTGGATTAAACGTCTTTCACTTAACTGCGTTTCAGGATCAAAAATTCTAATGCTGTCTACTTCATTACCAAACAATTCAATACGGTATGGCTTCTCATTTCCAAAGGAATATATATCCAGGATACCGCCCCGCAGTGCAAACTGCCCCGGTTCATAAACAAAATCCGTTCGCATAAAACCATATTCCACGAAGTTTTCCAATAAGCCATCCAGGTCCAGTGTATCATTACTTTTAATTTGAATAAGTTTGGTGTGTAAATTTCCGGGGATGACTACTTTTTCAAATATTGCTTCCGGGTAAGTGACTAAAATTTTCTTGTTGCCCGGCCCTGCAATTTTTACCAATGCTTCGGTTCTTAAAACAATGTGGGAAGAATTTAATTCTTCAAAGTTCTTCCTGGTTTTAAAAGATGAAGGGAAATAAAATAAATTAAGCGCTTGTGTTAAGGACTCTAATGAATTTTGAAAATACGCGGCTTCTTCTGCATCATTTAAAATGATAAGATGGTTGGAATCTGCAAAATCAGGGTCTAAAAAAATACTGCTAAAAATAAATGCGGGGCTTGTTCCTCTTAACCCATCCAGGAAAATTTGATGGGGTGCGTTCGATGGAGCTTCATTTTGGGGCAAAAAATTCCCGGCCAACTCTTTTATTAGAGTTGATTCCTGGTAAATTTTAATCAGTTCTTGTACCTTCATATCCTGCCCCGGCAAAGATAGAGTCTTGAAAGGAAAGCAGGATAATTTTTAGTATGGGGAAATGTTATTGTAAAATGAAATAGTATTGTATCTTCAATAAAAATTTTATGGCTGAACCATGGCGTACAGGTAAGTTTATAAAAATCGAACAAGCAACTGCAAATACCAGGCGATACTGGATTCAAATTCCTGAGCTGGAAGATTTTTCATTTAAGCCCGGGCAATTCGTCACCCTGGATCTACCCATCCATGAAAAAATGAATAAGCGGTGGAGAAGCTATTCCATTGCTTCGCATCCGGACGGGACAAATGTAATTGAACTGGTCATTGTATTACTCGAAGGTGGCGCAGGTACTACATATCTTTTTAATGAAATACATGAAGGCGATGAAGTATTGTTACGCGGGCCGCAGGGCGTTTTTGTGCTTCCACAGGAAATAAATAAAGACTTGTTTTTTATCTGTACCGGCACAGGTATAGCGCCATTTAGAAGCATGCTTCATTTTATACGGCTTCATAATATTCCGCACCAAAATATATATCTTATTTCAGGTTGCAGGTTAATCCCGGACGGACTGTATAATGATGAAATGAAAAGCCTGGAAAAAGAAATGCCCAATTTTACATACATCCCAACGTATTCAAGAGAAAAAGAAGATTGTGGTGAATGTACCGGTTATGTACACAAAGTGTATGAAAGCATTGTTCAAAAAAATAAGACTGATGCTAAATTTTATTTATGTGGCTGGAAAAATATGATTGATGACGCACGCAGAAATATTGCGGCCCTCGGCTACGATAAAAAAGACATCCATTTCGAATTATATGGATAAATGATCAGGAAGCCATCAATTTCCTCTGCTGCTGAGGGGAAACAACACTAATATTTTGTTCCATTTCATTCTTTAAATCCTCCTTCAACTGGGTGTTTTTCTTTTCCAGTTTAAGAATCCGGGAATGATTTTTCAACATTTCGTCTTCCAGGTTGAGGATGCGTTTTTTTTGTTTTGCAAGTATTCTGAATTTAATAAAAACACCCGTCAAAATTCCGGCAATAGCTGCCCCGGCTACGGAGACAATTGTAAAAGATTGTGGTAACATTAATAAGCTAGCAAAGTTTGTCATATTTGGATATATTGGGAATAATTAATTTTTAAATAATAATATTCGGTCTAATACATATACGTAATTACATTCTTTAGGTTTACTTGGATTTCTGGAGGGACTGCAAATATATAGAAAATTTATACTTCCAGATACTTTTCTATGGTTTTAGTGATGGAAGAAATCTTTATTCTTTCCTGTAACATAGAATCCCGGTGACGCAGCGTAACCATTTCATCTTCTTTGGACTGGTGGTCAATTGTGATACAAAAAGGGGTACCTATTGCATCCTGCCTGCGGTATCTTTTCCCAATAGTGTCTTTTTCTTCATAAAAACAACGGAAATGATGTTTACAAACATCATAAATATTCCTGGCCAATTCCGGTAATCCATCTTTTTTGGTCAGGGGTAATATGGCAAGTTTAATGGGTGCAATGATGGGCGGTATATGCATAACCGTACGTGTATCCGTACTGCCATCTTCCTTTTTTAAAACTTCTTCTTCAAAAGAATTAGACATAATCACCAGGCACATACGATCCAGTCCAATGGAAGTTTCAATAACATAAGGTATGTAATGCTTATTCAGTTCCGGGTCAAAATAAGTAAGCTTCTTATTACTGAATTTTTGATGGCTGGCCAGGTCAAAATCTGTCCGGGAATGAATGCCTTCCACCTCTTTGAAACCAAATGGAAAATCATACTCGATATCCACGGCAGCATCAGCATAATGCGCCAGCTTCACATGATCATGAAACCGGTATTTTGCCGGATCAATGTCAAGGGATAAATGCCATTGAAGCCGTTCATTTTTCCAATATTCATACCATTGCATTTGGGTACCGGGTTGAATAAAAAACTGCATTTCCATTTGTTCAAATTCCCGCATGCGGAAAATAAACTGCCTGGCAACGATCTCATTCCTGAAGGCTTTGCCGGTTTGTGCTATACCAAATGGAATTTTCATTCGGGCACTTTTTTGCACATTCAGGAAATTTACAAAAATACCCTGGGCTGTTTCCGGCCTTAAATAAATTTCATTCGCTTCATCAGTTACTGAACCAAGTTGTGTTGAAAACATCAGGTTAAATTGGCGGATAGCGGTCCAATTAACCGTTCCGCTTACCGGGCAGGAAATTTTATTATTTTCAATCAAACTTTTCAACCCATCGAAATCATCATTTTTCAACAAGACATCCATTTCATCCAATAATAGTTTTGCATGTTCCGGCTTATTATTCTTCTCCAGCTTTTCTGCAAAAGTTTCTATTAAATGATCTACCCTGTATCTTTTTTTACTGTCCTTATTATCAATCATCGGATCACTAAAATTAGCTAAGTGCCCGCTGGCTTTCCAGGTGGTTGGATGCATAAAAATAGCTGCATCAATGCCTACAATATTGTTATGCATCTGCGTCATACTCTTCCACCAGTAATCACGGATATTTTTCTTTAGTTCGCTGCCATAAGGGCCATAATCATAAACTGCACTTAAGCCGTCATATATTTCACTGCTTTGAAAAATAAAACCATATTCTTTCGCATGGGCGATGATGGCCTGTAATCTATTGTCTTCAGTCATACTCATAAGCGCGCAAAGATACTGGTTGCGCAATCATTAAAAAATCAGATTTGTAAGTGACTCGCCTGGTTTTTAAAGATGCTCTATGGCAGTTATGGCGGTTTGCAGCCTGGCAGTTTCATTGCCCTCAATAATTATCCAGGGCGTGC
Source organism: Chitinophagaceae bacterium (assembly GCA_049289155.1). Classification (GTDB taxonomy): domain Bacteria; phylum Bacteroidota; class Bacteroidia; order Chitinophagales; family Chitinophagaceae; genus JAFDXJ01. The sequence continues at coordinate 8,541 of JBAQJB010000510.1, read as the reverse complement.
ATTGTTGTGTGAGCAGGTCTTTGTAAATATGAAATAATTCTATTCTCCTGGCCTCATCGGGGTATTCACGTAGTTCATCTTCTACCCATGGCAGATCTGTATTGCACAATACATAAAAATCATATTTCCGCATTGCGATCTGTTCTAAAATAAAAGGATGGCATTTCCCAAAAACATATTCACTCCACACTTTCAACACGTATAAATCTGTATCAATAAAATAATATTCCGGTTGCCCTGTATTATTCTGAATGATTTCATCCTCAAGTTTTACCTGGCCGATGGCGATCCTTAACAGGTCATCATACGTATAATTTTTTCCATTTTGAATCAAAAATTCCCTTGCATATTCCGGGCACATAGGCGCGGAAAAATATCTTGCCAGTGAAGTGCAAAGTGTGCTTTTTCCCGTACTCTCCGGCCCAATGGCAACAATTTTTTTCATGCATTTTCTGCTTTAAATTTTTTATCCCATTCCATTAACCCGGCGATAGCTAATACTAAAAACAATAAAAACATCAATGCGAAAAGTACCAGGTGTTTATAAAAAAATAATGGAATGGCCACCAGGTCTGAAATAATCCAGGCAAGCCAGTTTTCAATTTTTCTCAAAGCCATCCACCACATAGCCGTAATTGCGGATGATGATACAAAAGAATCCAAAATGGGTACTGTACTGTTTGTATAATTTTTCAATAAAAAATATATTCCTGCCCAACCAGCCACAAAAAGAATTGACCCGGTAATATATTCGAATTTGCTGCACCAGCTGATGGGATATTTATAGGCATTCCCTTTTTTCAAAACCCAATGATACCAGCCATAAATGCTCATCACTACATAAAAAATATTTAGTACACTATCCGCATACAATTGCGCAGTGAAGCACACAAAAACTGCAATGGCCACACCAATAATACCTGTTGGATATACAAGAATATTATTTTTTTTTGCGTACCAGACACTGGCAAGTTGCAAAATGGTTGAAACTAATTCCAAAAAGGAAAACTGGTGGATATCCAGTATAAACTGGTGATAAATTTCCGGGAAGCTCATTTGTAAAAATGTCAAAGATAACTTTATCTTTATAAGTTACACAGCGCACCTTTGCGTTTCGAAAAAGGACAATTATCTTTAAATAATTTTTAATTAAAACATACATATGAAAATTGCTGTTTTGGGTGCAGGTATGGTCGGAAGGGCCATGGCCACTGATCTTGCTCATGATTATGAAGTGACTTCTTTTGATAAAAGCAGTGAAAACCTGCAAATTCTACAATCCGAAAGTTCGAAAATAGAAACACGGGAAATGGATCTTTCTGACTTCCTGAATTATAAAGAAGCATTTAAAGATTTTGATTTATTGATCACAGCTGTCCCCGGCTTCATGGGTTTTAAAGTATTAAAAGCGGTTATTGAAGCTGGAAAAAATGTAGCTGATATTTCCTTTTTCCCGGAAAATGCTTTGGAACTTGATGCATTGGCAAAAGAAAAAAATGTAACTGTGATTACGGATATCGGTGTTGCTCCAGGCATGAGCAACTTGATTTTGGGAAAATACAATGAAGAAATGGATATTTTAGAATTTGAATGTTATGTCGGCGGTTTACCAAAGATCCGAAAAAAGCCATTTGAATACAAAGCACCTTTTTCACCAGTGGATGTTATTGAAGAATACACCCGTCCGGCAAGGTTAAAAGAAAATGGTGTGATCGTTACAAAACCCGCTTTAACAGAAAGAGAATTGATTGATTTCAATGAAGTAGGTACCCTGGAAGCCTTTAATACCGATGGTTTGAGGAGTTTATTATTCACTATGGATCATATCCCCACTTTAAAAGAAAAAACATTACGTTATCCCGGGCATATAGACCTTATCATTGCGCTGAAGCAGGCAGGGTTTTTCAACCCGGAAAAAATAGACTTCGGTGGTCAATCCATTTCACCCCTTGCATTTTCTTCAAAAATTTTATTCAGTGACTGGAAGCTCGGAGAGGAAGAAGAAGAGTTAACGATCATGAAAGTCTTCATCAGTGGACATAAAAACGGCCAGCCAACACATGCTTTATATACTTTACTGGACAGGTATGACGCGGCTACCAAAACTTCCTCCATGGCACGCACAACTGGTTATACCTGTACGGCCGCAGCCAATTTGATATTGAAAAATATGTTTACAAAAAAAGGCGTTTTTCCACCAGAATTAGTGGGCAGTGATCCTGCCTGCTTTGAATTTATTCTACAATATTTAAAAGACAGGAAAGTAATGTGGAAGAAAGTGATGTAACATCTTAAGGAATATATAAACGGAAACTTTTTTTCAAAATATTTATTTGAATATTTTCTTCTGTCTCAGTTGGCTCGCCATCTATATGCAAAGGGGCAAGTTTTAAATTATGTATGGAAATAGAAGGCGTTTGAAAATAAAGAATATTGTTTTTGGAAACTTCATCTACCAGGGTTTGAAGTTTGTTATTCCCACGAATTTGTTTGAGAATCGCAAAAGGTAATTTTGCTTTATTCATTTTTTGAACTATCACGATATCAAGCAAGCCATCACTCAGGCTTGCATGCGGCGCAATTTTTACATGGTTACCAAACTGGTTGCTATTGGCAATGCTAATAAAAAAAGCCTCCGTAAAAAATGAATGATCTTCCATCTTTATTTCAAACTGGTATGGATGCGCTTTAAAAAAATGCAGCAAGCTTTGTTGTGTATAGGAAAGTAGGCCACGATATGCTTTTTGGGCAAATACATGCGCCACTTTTGCATCAAAACCAAGGCCGCTTAACATGCAGGAAAACCTGCCATTGACTTCGAATGCGTCTATATATTTTGATTCACCATGTAAAATAAGTTCAAGGGCTTTTATTGTTTTTTTTGGAATGCCTGCTGTAAAAGCAAGGCCATTTCCGCTGCCACAGGGAATAATTCCAAAGTTAATTTTTACCTGGGCCGTCACCATGGCACCAACTACCTGGTTCACTGTACCATCTCCACCAACCAGCACAAGATCTGATATTCTTTCTGCTCTTATTTTATCGGCTAAAAATTCATAATTGCCTATTGCATTTGTAGGTAATATTTCAAAAGGCAAATCTTTAGCGGCGCAAAAATTTTTTATCTCCTGTATTACAACATCCTTTTTTGCTGTGCCGGAAATTGGGTTAATGAGGAAAATAAATTTTCTCGGCATTCTAATGACTTTTACTAAACAATCGTTTTGCTGACAAAAAACATTTCAGCACATTCCCGCAAAGGTATTGACAAATAAAATGAGGATATATGATTTAAAAAAGGAACCAGAGTTTACCACTTCAGCAATACACTTGCCCATGTAAATCCACTACCAAAAGCCGCAAGGCATACAAGATCACCTTTTTCAATCAAACCATTTTGCCAGGCTTCGCATAATGCCATCGGTATAGATGCGGCAGTAGTATTTCCATATTTTTGTATATTATTGAAAACCTGGTCATCTCTTAAATTCAATTTCTGCTGTACAAACTGGCACAACCGCAGGTTGGATTGATGAAATATCATCATTCCCAGGTCTTCCGGTTTTTTATCATTTGCATTCAGTGCTTCCATGATTACTTCCGGCAACATGATCATTCCTTTTCTTAATACAGGCTGGCCATTCATAAAAGCAAATATTTCCCCGGAATCAAGCATTTCCTGTGTAATCAGCGTTCCACCGAATTCACCGGAAAGATCAAAAGATGCTAGATCTTTTTCTACCCAATGATTGCCATGTGACCCCGGATTGAACATGCCTAACATCTCAGCATAATTTCCGTCACTATGTAAATGTGTACTTAGAATTCCGCGGCTTTCATCATCTGAAGCCTGTAATACCGCTGCAGCAGCGCCATCTCCAAATAAGGTTGCTAACGTTCTGCCGCGCGTGGAAAAGTCCATTCCAAAAGATTGTTTTTCCGCGCCAATCACTAAAATATTTTTATACATACCGGATTTAATAAACTGGTCGGCAGTACTTAAAGCATATAAAAAACCGGTACACTGTGTACGGATATCCATCGCCCCAATATTGCCTAATTCAAGCGCACGTTGAACCAGTACACCACAACCGGGAAAATAATAATCCGGTGTAAGTGTTGCAAACAATATAAAATCAATATCATCTTTTGAAATACCGGCACGTTCTATGGCCACTTTTGCTGCTTCAGCACCCATGGATGCCGTGGTTTCTTTTGTGCGATGTGCAAAGCGCCTTTCTTCAATTCCGGTATGTTCACGGATCCATTTATCGTTTGTATCCATGAATTTAGAAAGTTCGTCATTTGTTACTATACGCTCCGGAACATACATTCCGATTCCTGCGATTACACTATGTTTCATAAAAAATTTGAGGCACGAAGGTAAAAAACAGAAAAAAATAAATTGTTAAAGTAAGATAAACTTGTGCCAACTACCATTACAATAAATAATTTTTTGATTCAATCTTATAGCCAATTTTCATAAACATGAAAGTGATTACAAACCGGTTTAAAGCGCTGGATGTTTTCAGGGGAATGACCATTTGTTTGATGATCATAGTGAATACGCCCGGTTCCTGGGATTATGTATATAGCCCGCTGGATCATGCTGTATGGAATGGTTTTACCCCGACCGACCTGGTGTTTCCATCTTTCTTATTTGCAGTAGGAAATGCCATGAGTTTTGTGATCCCGAAATGGGAAGAAATGGGTAATACTTTTGTAATTAAAAAAGTACTGACGCGTACAATCCTGCTTTTTTTAATTGGCTACCTGATGTATTGGTTTCCTTTTTTTCGCCTGGACAGCCAACACCACTTTCAATTGGCTCCCATCTCTGAAACCCGCATTCCCGGAGTATTACAGCGGATTGCGCTGGCTTATGGAGCGGCTTCTTTATTACTGCATTTTTTCAAAAAGAGACAAGTTTTATTTGCCAGTATTTTTATACTGATAGCGTATTGGGCAATTCTTTATTTTTTCGGAAATGCACAGGACCCTTATAGTATTCACGGGAATGTGGTATTAAAAATTGATACCTGGTTTTTTGGTATCAATCATTTATATACCGGCGAGGGTTTTCCTTTTGACCCGGAAGGTCTACTTAGTACATTGCCTTCAATTGTAAATGTAGTGGCAGGTTTTTTTGCGGGTTATTATTTACAAAAAAAGGGAACAAATTATGAGAGTCTGTTCAAACTTATTCTCGTTGGATTCATTTGCTTCGTTATTGCCTGGTGGTGGAACCTGGTTTTTCCCATCAATAAAAAAATCTGGACAAGTTCTTATGTAATGCTCACTGTTGGACTCGACTGCATGATACTGGCAGCAATTGTTTATGTATTAGATATCAAACAAAAAAAATGGGGCGTTTATTTTTTTGATGTTTTCGGCCGAAATCCTTTATTCATCTATGTATTGTCCGAACTGGCAGTTGTCATTTTAAGTATGATACCTATCCAGGGGACAAACTTTTTAGACTGGCTATACCTGCATATTTTTTCAAAAGCAGGAAATTATTTTGGCTCTTTTCTTTTTGCAGTAGCCTTCATGTTTTGTTGCTGGCTTGCTGGTTATTTTTTGCATAAAAAGAAAATTTATATACGGATTTAGTACTTTTTCTTTTATCTCAAATTTTCCAACAGTCTTTTTCGTATATACCTTTATATAATTGTAGTTATTTTTACGCGGATGAAAATAAGCATAATCATTCCTACGCTGGAGGAAGGTGTATATATTGAAAAACTGGTGCGCTATTGTTTTGCTCATAAGAATAGACACGACATCGAAGTTCTTGTTGCTGATGCGCATAGTGAAGATGATACAGTGCTGAAAGCCACGTCAGCAGGGGCTATCAGCATTCAATGCCCGGAAAAGGGCAGGGCAGCTCAAATGAATTTCGCGGCAGGCTTTGCAAAAGGAGATGTATTTTATTTTGTCCATGCAGATTCTTTTCCACCCACAACTTTTGCAGATGATATCAGTAAAGCAATACATAATGGGTATGCCCTGGGCCGTTACCGGACTCAATTTGATACAACTAATTTACTCTTAAAAATGAATGCGTTCTTTACACGCTTTGATTTATTTATGTGCTATGGCGGGGACCAGACTTTATTTATTCAAAAAAAATTATTTGACAGCATTGAAGGATTTAATCAAAAAATGCTGATAATGGAAGAATATGATTTGGTAGAAAGGGCCAGGCAAAAAGGAAAGTATAAAATATTTCCGGGCAAGGTGTTGATTTCAACCCGGAAATATTCTAACAATAGCTGGCTGCGCGTGCAAAAGGCCAATTACAAAGTAATACAGTTATATAAAAAAGGTGCTCCTCAGGCTGAACTGATAGCTGCTTATAAAAATATGCTTAATTACAGGTGATCATTTTTGCTGTAAAAAACACATTTAAAAAATTACAAACTTTTAAATTAAGCATAAAGAAATTGCAGCCCAATGGCATTTTCTTACAGAACGCTTAGTTTTGGAAAATATGTGGATGATTTGCAAAAAAGAATGGAGGCAATTTTTTAGCAGCCTTACGGGCTATCTTGCCATCATTATTTTTTTATTATTGAATGGTTTATTATTATTTGTATTTCCCGATACAAGTATTTTAAATTTCGGTTATGCCACCTTGAGCGGTTTTTTTGCACTGGCACCCTGGGTTTTGCTTTTTTTAATTCCAACAGTAACCATGCGCAGTTTTGCCGATGAATATAAAACCGGCACTTTTGAAATTTTAAAAACTTTGCCTCTTTCTCCTCCGGAAATTGTCTGGGGAAAATTTTTTGGGGCTTTATTAATTGTTTTGCTGGCACTGATCCCCACCGTTATTTATGCTTTTTCAATTCAATCCCTGAGCAGCGCAGGTGGACTGGATATTGGTAGTACTGCCGGAAGTTATCTTGGCCTTCTTTTCCTCGGTGCGGCTTTTACATCTGTTGGAATCTTTACAAGCAGTTTTACCAATAATACAGTTGTGGCTTTTATCATTGCCGCCTTCGCCTGCTTTTTTTTATACACTGGTTTTGATGCGATCAGTAAATTACCTGTATTTGCAAATGGCCCTGATTATTATATTGAAATGCTGGGCATACAATTTCATTACGCAAATATCAGCAAGGGAGTAATTGACTTTCGCGACCTATTATATTTTTTCAGCCTTAGTTTCTTTTTTATTTTACTCACCCAAAAAAATATCCTTAGAAAATAAATGCAGCTTTTAAAAAAAATATATGCATCGCGTTTTTTCTGGATTGTCGCCCTCATTATTTTTTTAATGATTTGCTGGGGCAGCTCTTCCCTGCACTACACGCTGGACCTCACAGCAGAAAAGCGTTTCAGCCTGGGTGAGCCCACAAAAAATTTATTAAATAATTTAGATACACCAATACAGGTAACGGTTTTTCTGGCCGGGGACTTACCGGCAGATTACAAAAAATTGGCAATGTCCACCAAAGACCTGCTGGATGAATTCCGTGATATCAGTCATAATGAAGTACGTGTAAATTTTGAAGTGCCGGGAGAAGGTTTACCCGATAGCAGTAAAGCATTGTTATATGACAGCCTGCAACGCATGGGTGTTGTATTTGAAACCAATGAAGATTTTTCAGATAATTCCGGCAAGGCTACAAGGCAAATCATTATACCATCTGCAATTGTTACGTATAAAAATCTAAGGCCTTATATTATTGATTTGCGCAGTAGTAAAACAGTTTTTAAAACATATAATGTAATCAATGACCTGCCTCAGGAAGATAAAGAAGCAACACTGAATGCAGCGGAAGCTTTACTTGAATTTAAATTTGCGAATGCAATAGAAAAGCTCACACGACAATATATTCCAACGATTGCTTATGCAGTTGGAAATGGCGAACCTGTTGATTTACGTATAAATGATTTAGGTGAAAGTTTACGGAATGATTACCGGTTGGGCGTTTTTGATCTCTCTTCTTTTTACCCGCGGGCAGACCAGATTGATGCCATGCTTATCGTAAAACCCACCAAAGCTTTTTCGGATGAAGACAAACTCAAAATAGATCAGTATATCATGCACGGCGGAAAAGTGATTTGGTGTATTGATAAATTATACGCGGAACTGGATAGCCTCATGCGCAGCCAATCCGATTTTGTAGCTTATGACCGTAATTTAAACCTCGATGATATTTTATTTAAATATGGTGTACGCATTAATGGTGATTTATTGCAGGATTTAAATTGTTCAAAAATTCCCATTGTTGTTGGTCAAAACCCGGATGGTAGCCCCCGATTCCAAAGGATTCCCTGGCCGTATTATCCTTTTGTTGCTTCCACAAATGATAATGTAATTTCGAAAAATCTTGATCGCGTACTAACCATTTTTCCATCCAGTATTGATACGGTACAAGCGCCGGGAATCCGTAAAACAATCCTGCTTGCATCCGATACGAATAGCCGTGTTTTAAGTTCTCCTGCAATGGTTTCTTTAAACAGTGTAAAAGACGATGCAGACTTCCTCACATTTAATAAAAGTCATTTACCGGTTGCTGTATTACTGGA
>JBAQJB010000509.1:0-1868 GCA_049289155.1 Chitinophagaceae bacterium | reverse complement strand
CTCCAATCGGGCTGCCATTTTCTACCCATGTTAATAGCATTTCTTTTTCTTTTTCAGTCAACATACGCTCGCCTACAAAAGAAGAATAATTTGGATCCGCAGGCCATGGTGGCATAAAACCCGACTGCGTAACTTTTACAATTGTCTTTGCTTTTTTTAGCACATCATCATAAGTGATTAATGAAAAAGGTCCGGCAGAATTCGGACGATGACAAGGAGTACAATTTTTATAAATTATCGGTGCAATATCATTGCTGAATGTTATAGACTTTTCCTTTTCATTTTTACATGAAAATAAAATTGCGCAGATAATAAAAAATAGTAGATTTATTTTTTTCATGCTATTCAATAAAGCAACCAACTGCAGGCGCATGTGTAACAGCAACTTCTCTATCACTCAATAGTGCTTCAATCGCATCCATTAAATAAAATTCCGTAATCACTTCCCGCTTTTGTCCGAGATCAACTGCCCAATTATCAATGGCGCCACTATAGCGCACAGTGCCCGTGCTATCTAATACAAATGTTTCAGGTGTGATAGTCGCATTTAAATAATTGGTAAGTTTTTTATCTCTATCCAATAATAAAAATCCCTGCACATTATATAATGTTTTAAATGAATCAATTTTCTGTTCTGAATAAAAATTGCCGGGAACAATTCCAACAAATAACACATCCATACCTTCATACTTTTTTTGCAAATCATTTAAGTTTTTTGTGTAGTTCTCACTCAATGGACATTCGGGTGAAAAAAAAGTAATTACAGAAACAGCATGTTTGTAAACGTATTCAAACTTAAATACGGTTTTATCTAAGGTAGATAATTCGATGTTTGATAATGATTCATCCGTAGTTTTATTACAGCCCCACATTAGAGTCACTATTAAAAAGGATAAAAATATTTTGTTGTTATTTGCCATTGCTTTTTAAAGTTAGATTACACATTTTTAAAAGTAAACGAGCGCCTACATTGCCATCCCATTCATCATTGCCCGGTGCCACTTCCACAAGATCAAAACCGATGATTGTTTTACCTGCATCCACAAGACTGCGCATCAGAAAAATAACTTCATCCATTTCAAATCCACCCGGAACAGGAGTGCCTGTATTCGGACAAAGTTTCGGATCTAATCCATCTATATCAAAACTGATATATACTTGTTGAGGTAATGCATTTATTATTTCGTCGCACACATTTTTCCAACTGCTTCCTGTATGCATTTTATTTTTTATTTCGTGAAAATGAAATGCAGAAATTTTTTCTTTCTCTTTAGCAATGATATCTATTTCTGCCTGACAAACATCACGCAAACCCACTTGTATTAATTTTTTTAATTGTGGAATTTGCAATGCATTATACATAATAGATGCATGCGAATATTTAAATCCTTCATACGCTTCCCGCAAATCAGCATGTGCATCAATATGTAATAATCCAAACTCACCATAATGCTGTCCGCATGCTTGCATATAACCCAACGGAGTGCTGTGATCGCCACCTAATAAACCCACAATTTTTCCTTCTTTCAGAAGAGTAGTTGTTTGTTCAAAAATCCATTTGCGCAAGCCTTCACATTCTGCATTAATTTCAGAAAGTGCGTCTTGCATATTTCCTGCATTTCCTGATTCAAGCAAGCGAATATATTCCGCAGCTTTACGACGCAGTGTTACATTTTTTTTATTCCATTCTGCCGGCGATTGCAACATAAATATTCCACGTTGCCATGCATCGGGTAAATCATGATCATATAAATCAGTTTGTTTGGATGCTTCTAAAAGAGCATCCGGACCTTTTGCTGAACCTGCTTTATAGGAGACAGTAACTTCCCAGGGAATGGGCAAAATAATCCTCTCACTTTCTTCATACT
>JBAQJB010000508.1:0-4267 GCA_049289155.1 Chitinophagaceae bacterium | reverse complement strand
ATAATTTCAGGGTATATATGCTCGGGGGCATCAAGTATGATTTAGATCTCGCCAGCAATTCTTCCGCGCGCAATGCAGAGAATTTTGTAAAATTAAAGAAAGGCGATTTTGGCCTGGAAGCAGGATTGGGTTTCAATTTTTATTTACCTTTTGTAACCGTTTCTCCAGAACTGAAAATAAGTTATGGCCTCACCAATATCCATAGCAGAGACCCCAATTTAAAATACTCCAGCGTTCTTGATAAGCTACAGTCGAGAATGATTGTGTTTACTATTAACCTGGAAGATTAATTGTTTAATTATGGGTTGAAATTTGTTCGGTATATTTTTTTAAAAAAATGGCTCTTTTTTTTACAAAATCAAAGTAAAATTTTTTACAAACCTTTCACCACTTCTTCATCCACATTTACCGGGTATTTTTCTTTCAATGCCGCCAGCCATTTATCTTCCAGCATTTGCTGGTAATCATTCATCACCAAACCTTTGGCATCTGCATAATTCCTTGGAGAATTTTCGGGGATCACTTTGATCACCTGCATAAAAGTATATGCATCGCCGCCATCATTTTTTTCAGGAGCCGTTTGATACCCTTCCTGCATGATAATCGGCGCGTGTACGGGCAATTCACCATTTTCAAAACGGCTGCTATCCGCCAGCACATCTGCGCCATAAGTAGCCACAACAGTTCGCCAGTTGGTACTATTATTTTTTAGAGCAGCGGCTATTTTTTCTGCCATATCTTTCGTGGGAGCTGTAATGGCAAGTGCACTGAAACCAGGCTTCCAGGAGTAATTACTCATATGCCCGAGATAGTATTGATTCAATGCCGTTGTATCATTGATCGCCGGCGTCCATACATGTTGATCCATAGCAGCGAAAATTAAATTCGCGTCATTGAATTCTTCTAACTGTCCTGCAAAATCCGGGTAATAATTTTCTATGTGCGCGATATAATATTTTTTTACAGACATATCTTCGAAATTATGCATCAGGTCCTGGTATGCGCGCATAGTGGATTCAGGTTGAATATGTTGATTGGTGGCAAACTCCAGCCAGTTGGCCACGGTTATTTTTTCATTGCCCAGTGTAAAAAGCAAGGTAGTATTTTGTATTGCGGGAAAATTTTCAAGCGGATTATTTTGTAACCATGCTGCTGTATAATTAAACAATGTGGAGGCATCGAATTTAGCAGGTGTGAAATGAATATCTTTTTTCCATTTTTCCAATAAATTATTTTTCGCTTTTTGTACGCGGCTGTCCAATGTGAGGCGTTGTTGCAATTCAGCCATTTTTCCTGCATCCGATTCATCCGTTGCTACAGGAACAATTTCTTTTAATTTGATAATATTAAACCCATATTCTGTGGCAAAAGGTTTGGAAATTTCGCCGGGTGAACGCAATGCAAAAATTTCATTTTCAAAATTATTACTGAAATCTCCAACACGAATTTCTTTTACTTCGCCATAGACCGCAGATGGCGCAAGATTATACATGCGCATCATGTCTTCAAAAGAAGCGCCTTTCAATAGAAGTTGATATACAGAGTCTGCGATTTTTTGTTGTTGCATTTTTTCTGCAGCGCTGTATGAAGGCGGCACAGAGAAAAGAATCTGTTGAATTTTGCGCAAGCCTTTGGCGGGCCTTTCTCCCGCATTTTTAAAAATATGATACCCGGCGCGACTTTTTACAATGCCTGAATATTGCTCAGGACGAAGTGCATACACATTGTTTTCTATTGAATAGGGAAGTGTGAAAACCGTTATGTAGCCTACGTTTATAGCTGAAGTGTCGGAAGAAAATGTGCGTGCTGTGGCTTCAAAATTTTTACCTGATTGCAATTCTTTATATGCTTCCTGCATTTTTTTAAAAGCGGGCAAAGTATCACCATCATTGGGCACTTCTATAAAAACCTGCTGCAATAAAATATCTTTTTGACTACGTTCAAAGGCCTGGTTGAGCAATGCATTCACGTCTGCCTGTTTATTGATATATGTTTCTGCCAATTGCTTCCTGAAATTATCTGCATCCACTTTATAGCTATCAGATTCATTGAGTTTTTCATCCAGCGCAGATTGCAGTTTTAGTTTGTAATCAATATATAAATTTAAATAGTTTTTTATTTGTTCCTGCCTGCTGCCGCCGGAAGACGGGCTTTTTTTAAATGCTTCGAGGAAAGCATTTTTATCCACTTTTTTATTCCCATAAGTAAAAAGGGTTTGCGATTGTGCAGTCATCCCTGTCATACAAAAAATCAGCAAAAAAATATTTGCCTGTATTATTTTACGCATTATAAAAGTTTAATTAAGGTGTATTTTTTTTCAATTTTGATTCAATGATCTGGTCGTATTGGTCGAAGCTCAGTTTCTTCGCTATGATCTTTTTGTTTTCATCCAATAAATAAGTGGTGGGTGTTTGGGTAATATCAAACAACTGGCGAAAATTTGGCTTGCCACTTTGTTCATCTTCCAGCCTTCCTTCACGCGTTTGCCAGGCGTGCAGCCAACCATTCAAATGATGGTCCGTAATAAATTTTTTCCATTCAGGTATCGTATTTTCATTCGTGTTCACGGCGAAAATTTTTACGCCCAGTTCTTTCCATTTAGCCTCGTATAAAGAATCGAGTTCAGGCACCTGTTCCTGGCAATGGCTGCACAATGGATCCCAGAAGATCACGAATGTAAAAGGTGCTTTCACTGCATATAATGAAACTGCTTTGCCGGTGCTATCCACGAGGTCCAGTTGTGGGGCTGCATCGCCCAATTGGTTTGCAATAAGACTATAGGCCCGGTCAAAAATATATTTTTTCTGGCTGGCATTCAGCCAGCTTGTATCACCTTTGGAGAAATAATTATTGAATAAAAAAAGAAATACTTTATCCTGTCCCATGATCTCCGGGTTGATATACCTGTCTGTAAATTTTGCCAGTAAATAATGAAACATCTGGTCATTGGAGCGGGCGGAAAGCAACATATAATTCACGGCTTCGATCACGGAATCAGGCTGCTGCGAAATATAATTATCGAGGTAATCACTGACCTTGGAATCAAAGAAGGGTGTATGCAATAAACGTCCGTCATAAAAATTGACATTATCCCAAAAATGATCTTTTACATACTGCCATGGATAGCTTGAATCCTTAGTGCCATCAGGCTTTACGGGCATAGGCGGAAATGCGGGCACTTTTACTGCTTCAAATAAAACGGCCAGCATAGATTCGGGGTGTTGCAGTACAATATTATTGCGGTAGGTATTCATATCATCACTCAGCTTTTTTATTTGTGCCATGATAACAGTGGAATCTTTTTTATTTTTAGCTGTATGTTTCATATCATTTTGCAATGCATTGATCTTTGGCGCAACGCTCGTGAGGAAACGGGAATAATCAGCAAATAATTTATTTTCCGCAGATCCTTCCGTTATTACATCAGCCAGGCTGGAAGAATCTGTTTTGATAGAAAAATGTTGCGCGGAATCCATTAATACTTCAAATAATAAAGTTCGCTGTGGCGATACTAAAAAATAAATGCCTTCATCCAATTTTTTATCGCCGGAAAAAAGCCCTTCACTTTTTTCATTCAGCATACAGGAATCCACCAAAGTTTTATTTTTTCCATAATAAGTGCCAAGATAAATTTTTGCATCGCGGTAAGGCGTGATCGTCACGGGAATATAATAACCATTCTTTGCCGGAATGGAGTCCCGGTTTTCCCGGGCTTCAGCGTTGGAGAAAAAGAAAATGCAGGAGAAAAAAACCAATGATAAAAAACGCATGGATCAATTTTTTTTTGACGAAAATAAATGTAATTCGGGCAAGGCGCAAGTTAATGCAATGTAAAAGAAAATTGTAGCATAAAGATTTTCCCCTTTGCAGGCAGGCCATACCTTTGCGGCGTGAGAAAAAATAAGCCTGCGATCATTTTACGGGACATACTGGTGGAAAACTATGCGGCAGAAGGAAAATCGCTTGCGCGCCATGATGGCAAAGTGATCTTTATGCAGGGCGCTGTGCCGGGTGATGTGGTGGATATCCGCCTGACAAAAAATAAAAAAGACTGGGCAGAGGGCGTTGTGACCGAGGTTAAGAAATATGCCGCAGAAAGAACGGAACCTTTTTGCAGCCATTTCGGAATATGCGGTGGTTGCCAATGGCAAATGCTTCCCTATAAAGAACAATTAAAATATAAAGAACAACAGGTACTGGATCAATTGCAACGCATTGCAAAAATTCCATTGCCAACTATTTTACCCATACTTGGATGTGATGAAAC
>JBAQJB010000507.1:0-2179 GCA_049289155.1 Chitinophagaceae bacterium | reverse complement strand
TTCAAGTACCATGCATTTTTCTTTTTCAGTGATAGACAATTTTTGATCCACCAGGAAGCGTGCTACTTTTTTCTTTTTTTTCATACCCAAAGGATAAAAATAATCACCCGCTTTCCAGCGCCTCAATAATAAGGGGAATTTAATTTTGGATAAATCGAGCGCCGCTTCCAGCGTTGATTTGGGGATACTAAAATTTTTTCCATCTTTTATTTTGAATTGAAAATTACCGGCTGGCGTATTCAAAACAGTATCTCCTTTTTCAATAAAATAATTTTGTAAAGCCATTGCCCGAAGCGGTGCAATGATCAGTTTTTCACGATGCTTAATGAGCCTGTGTGAAGCAGATGATATATGAGCGCCATAATTTGACTCCAACAATTTAATGGCCTCAGGAACCTGTGCCGCGGTGAAACCGAAGTCTTTTAAAATTTCCCAAAACAGGGTAGAAATTGCTTTGCTTTTTTTCAAAGCAGCGATGTACAATATCCATTCTTCTCCATTTTGTTTTAATAATTTCTTTTTTTTCTGATGAATGGCTTCATCATATATTGTTTCAATTTCTGTAAAGCGGGAAATATTTTCCAATAAATTATATTCTGCTTCAGGGAATATTTTTTGTATGGATGGCAGCAATTGATGCCGGAAATAATTGCGTGTGTATTTATCTGATTCATTGGATGAATCATCTACCCAGGAAAGATTATTTTCAATAGCATATTCTTTTAAATGTTCCTGTTTCCAAAAAATCAATGGCCGTATAATCTTTTCATGTATGGGTAAAATTCCATGCAGTCCTGCAATACCAGTGCCGCGAAAAAAATTGATGAGCATAGTTTCTATGGAATCATTCGCGTGATGTGCAGTTGCAATTAACGCCAGTTTTTCTCCTTCTGTATTTTCAATCAGCAAATCGCAAAACCATTTGTACCGCAATGCCCGCGCAGCTTCCTGAATGGATAATTTTTTTTCCTGCGCAAATAAAGAAGTATCAAATTCACGCATGATATATTTAAAATGATACAATGCGGCCAATGCTTCTACGAATTTTTCATCGCGGTTACTTTCTTCGCCCCTTAAATGAAAATTGGCGTGCACAATTACAGCAGGGATTTTGGTTTTATAAAAAAGATCTGCCATTACCACGCTATCCATGCCGCCACTTACAGCCAGCAACACTTTTGTATTAGGAGGCAGCAGTGATGAAAAGAGTTTTTTCCATTGCATCATAAATTCATCCGTGAATGACATGCAAAAAATTTAGATTTTTTTTATTTCTTTAGCCCATGAATCTTTAAGGCCCACAGTCTGGTTGAAAACTAAACGGGTGGCTGATGTGTCTTTATCCAGGCAGAAATAGCCTTTCCTTATAAACTGATACCTGTCATCAAATTTTGCATTGAGCAAAGATTCTTCTGCGTAAATATTTTTCAAAACTTTCAAAGACTGCGGATTTATATAGTCTAAAAAATCGCCTTCTTTTTTTAATGGTTCTTCTTCTGTAAATAAGCGATCATATATGCGCAATTCTATTGATGCAGTATGCAAAGCGCTTATCCAATGCAAAGTGCCTTTGGCTTGCAGGTTGGAAGTATCATGCCCGCTGCGGCTTTCAGGGAAATAGGTGCAATGTAATTCAGTGATTTCTCCATTTTCATTTTTCATAACTTCATCACATTGAATGATAAAAGCACTTTTTAAGCGGACCATTTTACCAGGCGCAAGGCGAAAATATTTTTTCGGTGGTGCTTCCATAAAATCATCTTTTTCTATATACAATTCTTTGGTAAATGGAATTTTCCTGGAGCCATCTGCAGGATTCTCCGGGTTGTTTTCACTGTCCAGCAATTCTACGTGGCCTTCTTCAAAATTGGTAATGACAATTTTTAATGGATCAAAAATAACCATGCGCCGTTGAGCAATTTTATTCAGATGCTCGCGTACACAAAATTCCAGTAAACCAAAATCAATCAGGTTTTCTCTTTTAGCCACACCAATGCGTTCACAAAAATCGCGGATACTTTCAGGCGTGAATCCTCTTCGCCGAAATGCACTGATAGTGGGCATTCGCGGGTCATCCCAACCGCTTACTATTTTATCCTGTACGAGTTGTAATAATTTTCTTTTACTCATCACCGTATAACTCATATTCAACCGCGCAAATTCATATTGGTGTGATGGA
>JBAQJB010000506.1:0-8092 GCA_049289155.1 Chitinophagaceae bacterium | reverse complement strand
GGTTGACCATGTAACAAGTTTCCAGACAAATTTCCCAGACACGTCAAAAACTTGGGCAGGGCGAGAGACAAAACAAGATATTAATTTCACCAGGAACTTAGAAAACAAGATTAAACTATCGACGCTTAGTAACGGAATTAATAATACCGAAATAAGAATTTGGCGACTTTCCGGCTCTTATGACCCTCAATATTTAAACATCCTTCGTCAATCGAGTACGAATAACTGGAGTTTACGGACAATAGTATATTATCGGACCAAATCCGACAGTATTATTTCAGACTTCACGATACCAATTCGAGCAAGTTACCTTGACAGCTTGCGCCTTGACCGATATTGGAATATGCCGTCGCAAAGCGACCTTACAGATGGTGACAAATATGGCTGTATGGACGGTAGTAATGTTCTTATTGAATTAGCTAATTCCAAAACTTACAATCTCAAGTGGTATCGTTGCCCTGACATCAATAAATCAAGAGACAGCGTTTTTCTATTAGCGAGTGAATTGACAAGTAGGCTGAATGCGATAGCCGAGAACAGATAAAGTCGTAAAACGGCATATAACAGGCGCATTTATGCAAGTCTGGCTGAAGTGCTAACAATGAGCAGTGGTGCATCTTTCAGCAATAGTTCCGAGCTGAAAAAACTTTATTGAGCGATAGTAGTAACAATGAACTTTTAATAATAAATTTGGCAACGGTTCCGGCAGAAGGAATTCTATTTCCAGTCCTGCATAAATGCGTAACCGTTATGTGCCATTTTAAAAGACGACAGTGCAAAACATAGGAAAATATTTTAACAGACAAATATTTTGGTTAGACTATCACAACTACTTTAATCAACTTCCTGACAAAGATTGGCTTTGCCTTGCCATTGCTAACAATCAACCTGACGAAAATGAGTTTGACAAATTTGTAAGAACCTCTATTTCAAAAGACATTTTAGAGTTTAAGGGTCACGGGCACTTTGGAGAATTACTTCACGACTTATTTGACGGAACAATGGTAATTATGGAAACAATGGAACATCATAACGAAATTAACGTGATGACCACTTGGCATAATGAGCAAACACTTGCAGACGCATTTTGGCAATGCTTTTTTGCGACCTGTTTACCAGATACAACTGACTATGAAAACATTAAAATAATTTGTACCGACCTTGACGGCGTTAATAGAATTGAAGAACTCAAAAATTACATTAAAGAATTTGAATTAGGTTGGTTGCCTTCCGACAATGTAAAACACGAAGTATGGAAAGACTTAGAAGGATTGACAACACTGTGTTTAGCAGACGAGCGTGGAGAAGGTTGTAGAAAGTTGTTAGAACCTGGAAGTAAACTGATACATTCATTCTATGCAGAAAGTCATTATGAAGCAATGACAATCTATTATAAGTTTATGAATTGGGGAACGTACACAACTGAATTTGAAGTTGACAAACAACCGTATGAGAAGAACAACGGCACATAACATTCTCACTTATGTAAGTCTGGCTGAAGTGCTAACAATGAGCAGTAGTGCGTGTTTGAGCAGCAGTTACGAGCTGAAAAAATTTTATTGAGCGATAGTAATAACAATGAACTTTAATTATAAATTTGGCAACGGTTTCGGGCAGAAGGAATACTATTTCCCCACCTGCTGCAAGCCGTAAAACGTACGACATTTTAAACGACACCAAAATGAAACAACTAACAATATTTTTTCTTTTTTTAAGCTCTATATCTTATTCTCAAAGCTTAAAAGATAAACTTCAAGGTGAATGGGTTTGTACAAAAATTCTTGATACAACTGGTAATAAAATTTCTGGAAAATTTGGAAGTTCAGATGACTATTTAAAATTTGATTTTGCCAAAGGAAATTTATCTATTACAAGAGCACCTTTTGATGAAGGAATAAAAATGCCAATAAAATTTGGGAACGATTATATAGATTTATTCCCTCAAGCTGTATATGACCTTCCAGAAAGAAAATATACAGTTTATTTAGTAACCGATGATAGTTTAATTTTAAAAACAAATAATAATATGAATGAAAGTATTTATTATTACTTCATTAATCAACAAGGGCTACTAAAAAAAATTTCTAATAATCAAATAAATATTGATGAAGGATTTGTTATAATTAAGCATCTTAAACTATCTAAGGATTCAAAAGGTGCTAATCGTGTTTCAGATTATCAAATAAACAATCAATTAGAAAATCTTTACTTAAGCCCTATATTCAATGACAATGCATCTGCTGTTTTTGGTGACTATTTCTCAATAAACTTTACTTTCCCTAAAACATATCAACCAGATACAATTTCAAACGAATTAATTATAGATTTTGATGTCACAGATAAAGGTGTTCAGAATATAAAAATGATTCAAGGGTTAGACGATGAAATCAATGCTTCTGTTATCAAAATAATCGAAATGACAAAAAACAAATGGCAGCCAGTCAAAATCGATGGTCAGCTTATGGATGCAACATTACGATTTCATTTTGTTTTTTATTTGAGCATACAAAATCTTGGACTCAATTTTAAAAACTAATGAAAAACGCCGTACAACAAAAATATTTGCAATAGCAGGGGGCGACGAAACGCAACTTCAACAGCAGTAATTCTAATCAGCTTTAGTTATCGGCTGATCTTTCGCTGTTGAGCATTTGTAGTTATCTTCGGCAACAAAAAATAATCAGCTTCGGTATTAGAGTGACGAGCTTCGATGCCCTGCCATCGCAAATACCTAACGTATGCTAAACTAACCGCATGCACAATCCTAAAATTTATTTGGAAGCTGTTGTCCGTTTGGGTAACTTTGCCAGGTGGAACCAGACTTCATTCGTAGAACTAAAGTGTATCGAAATTATTTTTGGGAGTTTTATAATGAACAGACGGATACCGTTAAAGACAAGATTGATTATGTAATTGCGATTGTGAGAACGGAACGGAAAATATCCAAGACTTTTTTTGAACACATGGAAGGCATTGATGGTATCTTCGAGATTAAAGTCAAAGTGGGCAACAATATATTTCGCATTTTTTCATGCTTTGACGAGGGACAGCTTATCATTCTTTTTAATGGCTTCCAAAAAAAGACGCAAAAAACGCCGAAGAACGAATTAAAAAAAGCAATAGAACTTAAAAAACAATATTATGCAGAGAAAGAAGCAGGCAATCTTGACTGATTGGGACGACCACATGGACAAACGCCACGGCAAAAAGGGAACGCCAAGCCGTAACAAGTGGGAGCAGGAATTTGAGGCTTTCAAATTGGGAGCACTTATGGAAGAAGCGCGGACAAAGCTAAACATGACACAAGCTCAACTTGCAGAAAAGTGCGGAACAAACAAAGCTTACATTTCGAGGATTGAAAATGATGCTTCGGACATCAAATTATCTACCCTTTTAAGAATTGTTCAGCAAGGGTTGGGAGGACATTTAAAATTAACCTTACAAGTCTAAACCTGACATCCGCACAGCATATAACATTCGCATTTATGCAGCCTGGCTGAAGTGCTAACAATGAGCTGTAGTGCATGTATCAGCAGCAGTCCCTCTGAAAAAACTTTATTGAACAGTAGTACTAACAATGAACTTTTATTTATAAATTTGGTCCCTATGGCCATAGGGATTCGGGCAGTAGCAATTCTGTTTCCCCACCTGCTGCAAGCCGTAAAACGTAAGCTGCAATAATTTGAAGACCCTAACTTTCATACTTTGCCTATTTCTTTTAACCGCATGTAATGACAGACCTGCCCACAATGCATCAAGTGTAAAAAAATTAGGAACTGACACGATTATAAAACACGATACTATTTATGTGAACAATCAAAATAATTGGCAACAAGGTTTTGGTTTGACATATGAACCTGAAATTGATTCTGTTTGGGGCAAGCCTGTAAAATTCTATATAGATAATCCAAAATGTTCGCCAACTGCGGTTGACTTTTATCTAGGAGAATTCAGACCGACTGATAACAATACTACTGCTGCTCTTCTTAAACTTGTAACAACGGACGACAATAATTTGCGACCTTTTTATCGTTGGTGCTTAAACAAAACAATCCAAATTCAAGACGGAGCCTTGGGTGAATATACAGGCGTACCTGCAAGGCAATACGCAGAAAAATTTCCAAAAGAGTTTTTTGAATATATGGACTATGACACAAGTGGCGATAAATATTTAGATTGGGTTAATTCAATTTTATATAGTGGTTTTTATCAGAATGACGACTATAAAAATCCTAAAGATATAAGAGATAGAATGTCAACTACAATGAAGAAAAATTGCAAAAACTGCAGCGACACATTTAAAAAACGCATTGACAAATTAGCGGCGGACTGTTTTCCATGATACCATTACTGCAGATTACATCGGTTTGCAGCAAGTGGGGCTGAAGGAATAAAAATGAGCATTTTTAACATTATTGAACAGCAGTTTTGGCTGAAAAAACTCTATTGAGCGATAGAATAAACAATGAACTTTTATTTATAAATTGGTAAACGGTTCCGGGCAGAAGGAATTCTATTTCCACAACTGCAGCAAGCCCAAACGTTGGCGGTAATTTTAAAATCGACCTTCAAAATCAAAACTTTCATGAAACAATTTATTATTACGATACTTTTTTTTCTTATTGTACAAGGCTCGTTCGGACAGACAAATTATTTGGACAAAGGAAATCAGCAATTAAATAATGGAGACTTTGCTGGCGCGGAACAAACTTTTCGTGACGCAGTTAAATCTGACAGTTCCAATCTCATTTATCAAAATCAACTTGCTTTATCGTTAATGAAGCAAGAGAAGCATAATGATGCTCAAATAATTCTTGACAAAATTCTTTCGGTTGACACTACAAATATTGGTGCTTTGTGGTATGCAGGGACAAACAATTACTTAGACAAAAATGCTGACCTGCGACAAGCTATAAAATATTTTGAAAAGGTGCTGCCTCTTTTAAACGAAAAACAGGGACAGTATTATTCAGCAAATTGGTTTATTGGAAGGTCTTATCAAATATTGTTACAGTCAGACGGCTTGACATACAATGAAGTTTCAAGAATGCTTAACTGTTACTCAACTTATCTGCGACTTCAACCAAATGCAGATGACGCAACAAAGATTTCTGCCTATGTTCAACATATTGAAGCAATAAGACCATCTGACAATGTGCAGAAATGGATTAACAAGCCTCAGTAGGACAAAACTACCGCCAACATTCGCATTTATGCAAGCCTGGTTGAAGTGCTAACAATGAGATGTGGTGCATCTTTCAGCAGTTGTTCCGGACTGAAAAAACTTTATTGAGCGATAGAATAGACAATGAACTTTTAATTATAAATTTGGTCCCTATGGCCATAGGGATTCGGGCAGTAGCAATTCTATTTCCCCACCAGCTGCAAGCCGTAAAACATTAGTGGCAACCGAAAATCGACACCGTATGACGACAGAGGAAGAACATAACTGCAGAGATGACAATCGTACAACATCAGACATTGAGAAGTTTGGACTTTCAGTAATTATTATTGAAGCAACAGACTATTTACCATCATTTGCATACAGCATTGGACTTTGGAAAAAATTCAGACATCCTGAAATTATTTGCTTCGGCTTTACAACTGAAACACTTCATGGACTAATTAATAATGCAGCCGATTTAGTTAAGGATGGACAGACAATTGAAACAAATAAAATTTATAAAGAGATTTTTGAAAATAGCAACGCAGAATTTATAAAAGTCGAAAGCCGAAATTTAAGTGACTACTTCGGCACTGCAATAAACTATTATAATACAAAAGATTTTCCTGCACTTCAACTTGTTTGGACAGACCGAAACAATAAATTCCCCTGGGAAACAGGCTTTGAAGAAGAATTTGTTTATAGGCAGCCATTGCTTGACAGAAACGCAGAATTTAAATTCAGAGAAGCAAAAAACCTGGCTACATTTACTACAAGACAATGGATTGAGCAAGAACAACCAATATTGCGTGTAGTTCACGACAACGACGGAGATTGGCAATTCCTGACAGGAGACCAATTGCCAGAAGATATAAAAATTGTTGCATTAGAAGAATTGATTTCACAAGACAAGACATTAAATGAAATTTTTGACCTTGAGTATGGCGAAGGTGCAGAACGTGAATTTATCGGTGGACAATGGACAAGAAACAAGATAGAGTATGATGACGAAGAATAGAACTGCATGCCACTAACATCTCATTTGCGATAGCTGGGCGTGACGTGCATTTCATCAGCTTTTTGTTCCCTTTTGGGCTATAGTCTGGGCTTAAAATTCTTTGATGAGCTAAGAATCAAATCCTCAACTATTTGTTCGTTTACTGTACTTTTGTTCTGGCAGAAAATTCATTGAATGCCCTGCCATCACCAATGCGTAAACCGTTGGCAGATATTATAAAAACACCCTAATGATTAAAGTATCTTTTATTTTCCTCCTAACTCTTATATCCATTTTTTCATTTGGACAGAATTTATATACTCAAAAGTTTGACAATTGTAAATTGAGTAATTTTTGTCTTGACTGCGGCGAAATAAAAGCAGAAATGCCGCAAACTTTTAAACAAGAATTTATTAATTCTTTAGGTTCTAAAAATCTGAATAAAGTCAGTGGCGAAATTGAAATCCAAATTTTAATTGACTCTTTTGGAAAACCTTGTCTTTTAAGTGCTAATAATCAAACTAACATAAAGCCTGACAAACTTAACTTACAAAAAGCAATAAATAATACTTCAGCCTGGAAACCAGCAATTAGAGAAAAAATTGTCACACCATCATCAGTCTTATTACTATTAACTTTTGAAAATGGGAGCTTGACAATTAAAAGGAAAATTTTTGATTTCACAAACACAACAAATGAAAAAACCATTGGAACACCAGAAGTAAAGGGGACAGATTCAAAAAAGCTATCCGAAACTTGGACAGTTTATACGCAACAAAATTCCGAGTTACCTTGGGATATGACAAGAGCAGTTGCCAATGATTTGGAAAATAATATTTGGATAGGAACAGACAATGGAATAGTAAAAATAAAGGATGGAAAATGGGAGCATTTTAATTCCAAAAACACAATTATAAACGCAACTCTCTATGACAAAAATCAAACACAGTCAGTTAGAGACTTGGAAGTTGACAAGAATAATAACAAGTGGTTTATAATTGATTGGGACGTTTACAAATATGATAATGAAAAGTGGACAAAATACGACTCCACAAATTCACCTATAAATTGGGCACGAACAATTTTCGTTGATAATTCTAATAATGTTTGGTTTACTTCTTGGGACGGTATCGCAAAATTTGACGGCAAAAAGTGGAGTGTTATTAATACAAAGAATTCAGAATTGCCAACTGATAAGACTTTAAGTGCTTTTGTAGATAGTAAAAATCGTTTGTGGGTTGGAACTTTTGAAGGGAACATAATGATTGATAATAAAACGACAACGAAATTGACTGATAAAAATTCTCCATTATCAAAAGGCTCAATCACACAAATGTACGAGGACAAAAAGGGCAATCTATGGTTTGATCTTTACAACTACAACAAAGAATGGACTGATGCAGGAATATATGTTTTAAAAATTGATGGTACTTGGGAAAGAATTATTCCAAAAACTCCAAAAATGTTTTCAGACAATAGCATCAACTACTTTCTTCTTGACGAAGATAAAAACTGTCTTTGGGCAACTTTAAATAATGTCGGGATATTGAAATACGATTTGGGAAAAAAGAATTGGGAAATTTACACAAATGAAAATTCAAATGTTCCGAGTGTCAATATAGAAAAGATAACGAAGGACAAAAACGGTGCTATTTGGGCTGCAACTTATGCAGGTGTAATTAAGCTCGAAACAAAATAACATCTGCCAAGATTCGGTATTATGCAAGTTGGGCACGACATTGTAACATCAACTATTTGCAAATCCCGGCATCAGTTCCAGCAGACAAATATCTATCAGCTTTTATACTTAACTTCATCAATATATTTTTAATCAGCAGCGGTTATCGGCAGACGGAATACTAATTCCCAACCTGCATAAAGCCCTGCTCGTTAGCGGCCATTCTCACAAATATTGCAGCTTAAAATGAAGC
>JBAQJB010000505.1:0-1947 GCA_049289155.1 Chitinophagaceae bacterium | reverse complement strand
AATTCACTCGCGCGAAGACTGGAAAGAGTCTTTGGGGGCGATCGCGTCTATTGCGCTCATCTTCATATTATTCGTCATGGCTCCATCATCTTGGTCGCGATACGGCGAGACCGTCCGCACAGGCGGCGAATATAAGGACTCCATCTCAACGTATATCCACAATAATACTAATCCCGTTGACCTCGTGCTGACGTGGTATCCGGAAATGGGCATCAACTTCATGGCAAGGCGTACTTCGCCAGTTAAATATCTTTACTATCCGCTCTTCCTTGATGACTCTTTAACAGAAGAAATTGAAAATACCTATATTGAAAATATAAAGTCCACGCCTCCAACCTTGATTGTGGACTGTTCTCGCTCCGTGGATGCGATTCCGTCGCTGGATCCGGTCACGCGCGAAGAGCAATACTCCACGACCGGTGTGAAGCGTAAGATGCTGATCCATCCCGGCATGGACGAAATCTTCGCCTTCGTGGAGCAGAACTATCACATCGAAACCACGGTGGAAGGTTGCATCATCTTCAGATTTAATAATTAGTTTTTTTGTACACGAATTTGACGTAAAATAAAACCATGACCAAGACAATCCTCATCACCGGCGCGGCAGGCGGCATTGGACGCGCCTGCGTTATCCTCTTCGCTCAAAAAGGCTGGCGCGTCATCGGCGTGGACCGAAAACCCCTGAGCGAATTCGAAGGCGGTGATTTCCCCAAAAACGGACTCTTCATCCAATCCGACATCTCCCGCCCCGAAGACATCGCATCCATCTATGAGCAGGCTAAAGCCTTCACCAATACGCTGGATGCGCTCGTAAACAACGCTGCGCTGCAAGTCGCCAAACCACTTGTAGAAACCACCGTCGAGGAGTGGGATGCGGTCATGGCGGCAAATCTGCGTTCAGTCTTTCTCGGAGTCAAACTAGCGCATCCGCTGCTCAAGGCTGGGAATGGCGGCGCGATTGTGAACGTTTCCTCCGTCCATGCTGTGCAGACTTCCGCCAACATCGCCGCCTATGCCGCTTCAAAAGGCGGATTGCTCGCCCTCACCCGCGCCATGGCAATTGAATTCGCATCGGATAATATCCGTGTCAATGCCATTCTGCCCGGCGCAGTGGATACGCCCATGCTGCGCGCCGGACTCGGGCGCGGGCATGCCGGTTCGGGCGATGTGCAGGAACGGCTCGATAACCTTGCCAGAAAAACAGTCAACGGGCGCGTGGGCACACCCGCAGAAATTGCCCACACCATTTATTTCCTCGCCGATAACGAACAATCCTCGTTTATGACCGGTCAAGCCATAATCGTGGATGGCGGCGCAACAGCAAGACTCAGCACGGAGTAAACCATGAACACATCAACTTCTCAAATCACCCGCTACCTGATCTTGATCACAGCCGGAGCGCTGGCATGTTTCAGCGTTGCATCACTGGCGCGTTTCGCCGAAAACCCAGACCTGGCAGGCTGGATCATTTTCTATTCCTTCCTGATGCTCATCGAAGCCGCAATTCTGCTGTTTTGTTATTTCCGCTTAAACCACAGGCAAAGCGGAATCTACTGGCTGGCAGCCATCATTCTCGCTTCAAACATCATCCTGCCCATATTCGATCAGGTCAAACTGGCAGATGTGCTATTCATTCTATTAAGCGGAATCACTTTGTGGCGGCTCCTTGCCACCAAAAGTGACTTCCTTCCCGCCAGGGCTGGCAGCCCCGCATGAAAAGAGACCGAAAAAAAGCCCGCCGTCAACAAGTGCAGGATCGCATCCACCTCGTGCGGGCGCTATTCCACATCAACTCCATCGTATGGTTATTGATCGGCATTTGGTTCGTCTGGCAAATGTACGAAGATGGGAATCGCTGGTCGGCGCTGTACGTATTCCTATTCTTTGTGTGCGCCGCAGGACTGCTGCAAGTGGGTGTCTACTTTCTAAAACAACCTGACTCCTTGA
>JBAQJB010000504.1:0-2305 GCA_049289155.1 Chitinophagaceae bacterium | reverse complement strand
GTAGTTTTCCCCGAGCCACTGGGCGCTTTGATCTTTATATATTCACCGGCATTCCAGCTAAGTGTTTTTCCCCAAATGCCTGAAGGCCTTTGCAGGAATTGTTCTTTCAAGGGAATGGGTAATAAATTTTTTAATTCAATCTGCATGCGCTGATCTCCGGCACTTTTATGAAAGTGATTTGTACAATGAAAAAAATAATTTTCATTAAGGTTTCACCATGGTCGTATCGGTCATTGGCACCTGCATAGAATCAAGATCCACCATGCCGCCTTTTTCCATATCATCCATTTTATGTTTCATTTCCATAGCCGATGCCGCGAAATAATGGATCAATGTAACCAGGCTATTCTCTTTATCATTCATGGTATATAATTCCATGTGGCTGGTCACCGAATTGCCTTCCATTTTATCAGCCGTACTACGAAAATCTTTGAAGGTCGATTTTGCCAGTGTCATCATTTCCATACTGTTTGAATCAACCGGTGATTGTTGCATAAATTTATTTATGTCAACATACAATGAAAAAGGTTTTCCACTTGCATCGCTGCTGATGTCTTTGGGAAGGGAAGCATTTCCTTTTCCCGCAAGATATTGCTGCACCATAGAGTCACTATTGCCCATGAGTAAATTTTTTCCATTCATCAGCCAGCCGGAACCACGCAAACCTTTGGGAATATATTGCCCGTTTACCTGGTCCATAATCCCTTTGGCAGCAAGGGCTGCAGCGATTTTATTGTAGGCAGCTACATCAGCAATTTTTGCATTAAAAATATAATGCAGTTCGGGAGAAGTGTAATTAATTTTTTCACCGCCAATGTCCATTGTATTTTGCTTCATACTAAAATCAGACATGATGAATGCGATGTCGCCGGTAAATGCTTTGGTGATATCATCTAACGTAATTCCGGTATCCGCGAGGAATTGATTGGCCGTAGATTCTACACCGGCATATTTGATGATGTCGAGTAAAACTTTTGGATTAAATGAAAAAGAAATATAGCCGTTTACGGGTGAAGGATATTGTGTAACCATATTCATATCCGCGGCTGTAGAAGGATATTTTTTGAGGATATCTGCGAGGTCTTTTCCCATATACGCTTTTACGGTTGCTACTGCTTTTCCATCTTCAAAATTTAAAGTTCCTGCGCTATGTGTACCTTTAAAAAGATCCCCCATTTTAGTCATGCCTACAAAAGGAATTGAACTAACAACGCCTTCCGAATTTGTCCAATATAAAATATCTGCTTTTTCTTTCATCAGTGTTTTAAAATCATCAATGCCTGCCACACTCTCTTCTTTTTTCAAATGCATCATTTGATCCAAAGCAGCCAGGGATGTTTTACCATCATTCGGCGCAACCTGTGATGCATCACGTGCTTCCGGCGGTGTGCTATAGACAAGAATCGCTACTTGCTTATTCCAGCCAATCGCTAATTCATTTTTTAAAACAGTATAGGAATAATCATCCTTTTGCTGAACAGGGGTAATGTCCTGTTGCGATTTGATATAGGTTTCAAATTTAGATGCATCTTTCATTCCCGCAACAACACCGGTCGTAACATTTTGCCCGGACATCATTGATCCGGCCATTTTTACATACACAAAAAAATGATCGTCAAAGTCGATGCCTGCTTCAGACATTTTCGTCATTTGCTTTTTCATTTCTTCAGACTTCACCGGGTCTGCATTTTTGAGCATACTGGAAAATAAAGAATCCCAGTTGATGTTTCCTTTCTTGCATTTTTCGGCGAGCCTGCCTGTATTGAAATCTGCAACCATAAACGCATCCTTCGGAATAAACTCTGCCTGTTTGGGAACGGATGAGGAACAGGAAACCGTTATCGTTGCCATGCATACGAAAAGTAGAAAATGAAACAAACGCTTCGTCATAATTTGGTTTTTTAATTGAAGTTGTAAAAATAGGGGAGAAATCTGAAGAATCAGGCCTGCCATGCATACCGTTTAACACTTATTTATTTAAAAAATAGATTTGTTCGATGCAAAACAGAAATCGTTTACTTCAACCCGTTTTGGTAATGCACGATTGAATGAAGTAGGCCCTATTGCCCTACAACCCAAATCCAAATGGAAATTCAGGACAGACAGTTACCGGCAACTTTCCTTCCGCTTTATATTTTCCCCTGAGCCAATCATAAGCAGCGGTTTGAAAAATGGAATCATCTTCATAACAGGCCACTAAATTTTTTGTAGTACAAAAATTATCAATGGCATAGGGATTTCCAAAAGTCATTGTGAGCACAGGCGTTGAAACCTGTGCCTGCATTGCTTTTATAAAGTTCACAGC
>JBAQJB010000503.1:0-2824 GCA_049289155.1 Chitinophagaceae bacterium | reverse complement strand
GGTTTTCACGATTTTTTTCGGTTTGTTGTTGATTGATACTGTCCATAATATTTGTTTAGATATTTTAAGTAAAATGTACACAAATGTCGGACCAACAAACGATCTTTATTTTGAAGCTAGTGCCAGTCAATACTTTACCGGTGCAGATTTTGAAAAGTAAAAATTTTAAAATAAATTATAACTTTTCGAGCCTTAAGTAGCCCAGGTGAATCGGGTCTTCCACGCAGCCTGGCGAAGGAGTTAGTTGTAATGCATAGTTTTCTTTAAATGCCGGTGCCAGTATATCTTCAATTTCAAAAATATCATCTACATCTACACCATATTTATCATCAATATGTGATGTGGCCCCTTTGAAACCGGTATGTTTATAAAATGCGGATTTTTTTGAAGCTGCAATTGCGGCGGATTTATTTTCACAGGCTGTAAGGATCTTATAATGAAATTCCTCAAATTCATTTTTCTTATAACCGCCCAGGTTGATGAAAAATAATTTTATTGTGGAATTGGGAAATTTTTTACCCGCATGCATTTTTTCCATGACACGTATTTCA
Source organism: Chitinophagaceae bacterium (assembly GCA_049289155.1). GTDB lineage: Bacteria > Bacteroidota > Bacteroidia > Chitinophagales > Chitinophagaceae > JAFDXJ01. Next base: position 2,273 of record JBAQJB010000503.1, on the reverse strand, counting down.
TGACCGTCAACGAAATGTACTTCCCGCCAGGCATCAATATGAATTTTTTTATGAGCCTCCGGCCAGGACGCAATGATAGCAGGAATAAGTTCTTTCAGGTTATGGGCAATGCCAAAAAAAATATCATGCTGTTCAGTATTTCTTCCCGGCGGTTTGCAGCCCAGTAAAAGCATGAATAGTTTCATATATTTTCAAATATATGAAACTAGAATTGAAATGAAACCAGCCAACAATTATTCACTTGTTTCTATAGTTGCATGCGCTTTTGCTTTTGAAAAAGCTGTTGTCAGGTGATGTTTGATAATGGGCTGACGCGGTTCATTATCCATAGCTTCCTGCATCATATATTTTTTCACAAAGTTGTAAAGCGCGGCTACTGAAACCGCAGTTATTGTAAGCCACATAATTTTTTTCATGGTATGTTTTTTATGTTATAAAATGCAGAAACCTGCTGGCAAAATATAACAATAGGTATGCCATCAATATTTTTTTAGAATACCTGGTATCAAAAGGTAATTTTTTATCGGCATCTTATTTGAGATTTAAAACTTCAATATAAATTTCTCAATTTAATAAGCGTATAATGGATGTAAATAAAATAATTGATTTTGCCGAATCACCTGAGTGGCTGGAAAGCGCTGCGGGTACTATACAACCTGTGGTTTTAAACGCATTTGAATCAGCCGGAAAAACCGGTGAAGCAGTAAAAAATTTCCTCCATGGAACCTGGCTCGGCCATCCGCTGCATCCCATCTTAACGGACATTCCTATTGGCGCTTATACGGTAACCGCTGCGCTCGATGTGATTGAAATGTGCGGCCATAAAAATTTAAAAGATGGCGCGGATGCTTCCCTTGCAATTGGACTTGCAGGTGCAGCAGGTGCTGCCATTACTGGGACTGCAGACTGGACTGGAACGAGTGGCCAAAACAGGCGCATTGGTTTAATGCATGCTCTACTGAATATTAGTGCAACCTTACTGAATGCGACTTCACTCGTATTAAGAAAAAATAAATCAAACCGTAAACTTGCCATGGGATTGTCTTTTACAGCTTTAGGCATTACTACAATCTCAGCATATCTCGGCGGCCACCTGGTGTATGACCAGCAAATGGGCGTTGATCACACAGCGGGTAACGGGCCATATCCTTTAAAATTTACTGATGCATATGATGAAGAAAAATTGAATGATGGTAAAATGGTTTGCGTGAAAGTAGGAGACATTGATATTTTATTAGCGAAACAATCCAGCCGGTTATATGCTATCGCGCATACTTGTTCTCATCTTGGCGGCCCATTATCAGAAGGTGAATTATTGGACGATGCCTGTGTTAAATGTCCCTGGCATGGTTCTGTATTTTCATTACAGGATGGTAGTGTAAAAAATGGCCCTGCTACACAACATCAACCCGTTTTTGAAACAAGAATCCGCAAGGGAAAAATTCAAGTGCGGCTTGCAAAATCAGAGACAATTAAAATACAGGATACAAAAGATCAATTATAAATGGTTTAGATTTTTTCCCGCATCCTCAATGATAAAAAGTGAAAACCAGGAATTAAACTTGTAGAAGTTGTTTATATAAAGATACTTTAGACAAAGTTTTAAATATGCATCCAACTTTTTAGATAAAAAATTAATTCAACTCTGCTTTTCAAATTCTCCGGCTGACCATAATAATTTTTTACAAAGCATTTTTCTATTTACTTTCAATGCTTAAACATTTATATGAGTGCAAAAGATTTCCTTGTAAGCATTACCATTGTATTTGCTTTTCTAATATCCGGCCCACAGGCTTTTTCACAAAAAAAAGAAGTTTCTCTTTCTACTCTTTCCAAAAACCAGGTGCTGGATGGTTTTAAAGCAGTGGCTGTTTATCTGAATGATGAAGACAAGCCCATGGGCGGCCGTTTCATTCATATTCAAACCGGGTTTACACTCGATCTTTTGCAGATTGAATCAGTGCCGCAGACTTTTATTTATGTGAATACTTTCCCTGTTTCTGATATGGGCGAGCCACATACACAGGAACATTTATTGATAACAAAAGGAAATAAAGGCCATGAACTAAATACGCGCGAGGGCATGTCATTGGCAAAGTCTAATGCTTTTACTAACCAGCTTTATACCGCGTATGATTTTAATACCGGCGCAGGTACAGAAGTTTTTTATTCCTTGTTTGAAGAATACCTCGATGCACTCCTTCATCCCGATTACACTGACGAAGAAGTGAGCCGCGAAGTGCGTAATTGGGGCGTTTCAGAAAATGCGGATA
>JBAQJB010000502.1:0-2000 GCA_049289155.1 Chitinophagaceae bacterium | reverse complement strand
AAACAAGAAGAGCCACTGTAAATGCTGTCTTCAACGCCTGCCTGCATGGCTTCCAGTTCGTTTTTTAACCGGTACAAATCCATATGGTAAATGGTTCCGGCCTTTTCGCTTTGGTATTCATTGATGATGGAAAATGTTGGACTGCTGATGGAATCTTTCACTTCTAACACTTCACATAATGCTTTGATAAATGTTGTTTTGCCGGCACCCATTTCCCCATAAAATGCCCAGATATGAATTCCTTTTGCAAACTCCCAAACATGTTCTGCAGCTTGACGGATATTATTTTTATCAAATTCAATTTCCATGTTGCAAACCTACTTTTTAGATATGAAATAATTGCAACCATGTTATAATCATTTTCCCGCTTTCATAAAATTTTTCACGGGGCATGTGGTAAATTTGCAGCATTGATTCTTTCCAATAAATGAAAGGGTCAAATATTTACTTATGGAGAAAATAAACTGGGATGTGGAGGGAATGAGTTGTACGAATTGTGCCTTATCCATTGAAAAATATTTGCATGAAAAAGGGATGGAAAATGTGAAAGTGAATTTCATTCAACGCAAAGTAAGCTTTGATAAAATGGAAGAATCCGCGGCGCCCGAATTGGTGAAAGGCCTTGCAGGACTTGGTTATACGGTGATGACAAAAGATGGGACTTTGGAAACCAGGAAAAAGAAATTCCTGTTTTTCTCCAATCATTTGCACCGGTTTATCTTTTGCCTCATCTTCACGTTGCCTTTGCTCACGCACATGATACCGGGTTTGCATATACCTGTTTTAATGAACCCTTATGTGCAGTTGTGCCTAACAATTCCTGTGTATCTCGTAGGAATGGATTTCTTTGGCCGCAGTGCGCTGAACAGTATGCGCAGTGGTGTATTAAATATGAATGTGCTGATCGCATTGGGCGCTACTGCTGCATTCTTATATAGTTTGTATGGTACGCTTGCCGAAAAGGGAATGGAGTTTATGTTTTATGAAACTACGGCGACCATTCTTACACTGGTATTTTTTGGAAATTATTTGGAAGACCGTTCTATGGAGATCACCCAGAATGCGTTGAACAAATTGGCCAAAACGCAGAAGTCCATGGCGAATATGATCGCTTATGATGATCAGCATAATGAAAATATTTTTCCTGTTGAAAGCATGTCACTGAAAACAGGCGACCTGGTTTTAATAAAAGAAGGCGAACATGTACCCATGGATTGCAAAATTCTTTGGGGAGATGTATTGGTGAATGAATCTATTATTTCCGGTGAATCTTTACCTGTGGAAAAAAAGATGAATGACTTTCTCATTGGCGGATCATTGGTGGAACAGGGCACTGTAAAAGCGTATGTGACGGCAGTTGGAGAAGATTCCGTACTCGGAAATATTTTAAAACTCGCGGGCAATGCCATGTCCGAAAAAGCACCGATGCAGCAACTGGCAGATAAGATCAGCGCCATATTTATTCCGGCCGTTTTATTAATTGCTTTAGTTACTTTATTGGGAAATTATTTTTTTACTTCTATAGGGTTTGGAGATAGTTTGCTCAGGAGTATTGCCGTATTGGTGATTGCCTGCCCCTGTGCAATGGGACTCGCCACGCCGGCCGCAATTGCAGTAGGCATGGGGCGTGCAGCAAGAAATGGTATTCTTTTTAAAAACACAAAAAGCCTGGAAACTTTTAAAGATATTCAACAGGTTGTGTTTGATAAAACAGGAACGCTCACTACGGGAAAATTTAAGATCAATCAATTTCATTTTGAAAATATTGATGAAGAAGAATTCAAACATGTGGCATTTTCTTTGGAAAAATATTCCAATCATCCAATTGCAAAATGTATTGCTACTGAATGGAAAACGCCAAAGGCGTTACATTTTTCTTCCATCAAAGAATTGAAAGGTTTGGGAATGGAAGCGGGTGCGGATAATGGAGATATATGGAAAATCGGTTCGCATAAAATTGCTCCGGCAGGTATAAAAAATAATGATCATAATTTATACCT
>JBAQJB010000501.1:0-1768 GCA_049289155.1 Chitinophagaceae bacterium | reverse complement strand
ATAGCCTGGCTCACTGGTGTAGGCATCATGTGGTTTTGGCATATTCCATATATCTATCAGCATGTAATGGGAAATGCCATGATGCATACAAATTTTTCCGCGCAATGCTTCATGTTTGCACATCATGGAAGTTTGTTACTTAGTGGTTTTATTTTTTGCTGGCCTGTTATTAGCCCGAATAAAATGTTTCGGATAAATGCACTTGCGGGAGTTCTATATCTCGCTATAGCTTGTGTCTTTTGTTCTTTGCTTGGTTTGCTCATCACTTTTGCGCCAGCGGGAATTTACGCTATGCATGCTGCAATGCCCGCCAATATTGGCATTCAGGGCAATATCCAAAATGATTGGGGCATCTCGCAGGCAGATGATCAGCAAATGGCCGGCCTCATCATGTGGGTGCCCTGTTGTTTTATTTATTTAACTGGCGCAATGATTTTATTGAAAAAATGGATGGATGAAAAAGCGCCTTTGGAAAATAATCATTCTTTACACGTAAAAATAAATTGATATGGAATATACAAATAATATACTCGAAAATTTGGAGCAGGTAAAAGCAAAACCGGAAAAATTACCGGAGCCAACTTACTGGCCATTTTTCCTCGCGTTCGGGGTAACATTTATGGTTTGGGGTTTATTGACAACGTGGATTATTTCTGCAACGGGATTCCTGGTTTTTTGTATTGCATTAATTGGCTGGATAAATATATTAAGACATGAGTGAAGAAGATAAATTAGAAATTAACCGGCGGAATTTCCTGATGAAAACCGGTATTTGGCTTGGCGGCCTTGCTTCAGTAGTGACGCTGATACCTGTGGTGGGCGGCATTTTCGCGCCACTGATGAAAAAGAAAAATGAAATTTGGCGGAGTGTAGGCCTGGAGAAAGATTTTGCGCCAGGCACAACCCACCTGGTAAAATTTATCAATGCAGATCCCGAGCCTTATGCGGGAACCACTGCAAAATCTGCTGCCTGGTTACGAAGAGAAAATAATAACAATTTTACAGCATTTTCTGTCAATTGTACGCACCTTGGTTGCCCTGTTCGCTGGGAAGCAAATGCAGGTTTATTTATGTGCCCTTGTCATGGCGGCGTGTATTATAAAGATGGTACTGTAGCTGCAGGCCCGCCACCGAAAGGGCTGGTAAAATATAATGTAAGAGTGTATAAAGGTGAAGTACAAATACTCACTGCGCCATTGCCACTTACAAATTTGAACGCAACAACATCATGAATGTTTTTAAAAAAATAGCGCATTGGTTTGAGGACCGCACCGGTTTGAAGGAAACAGTTTTGCCATTGATCAAACACCCGGTACCGCCCGGAGCGAAATGGGCTTATGTTTTTGGCAGCGCTACATTATTTTGTTTCATGCTACAGGTTGTTACCGGCATCGGCCTCGCATTTTTATACCAGCCATCTGCAGAAAATGCGTATCATTCATTGCAGTTCATCATGCATGAAGCTTTGCTGGGCAACACTTTGCGGGGCATACATTATTTCGGCGCTTCCGGTATGATCATCTTTGCGGGTATTCATATGATGCGTGTGTATATTACTGCTTCCTATAAATATCCGCGTGAAATGCAATGGATCTCAGGTGTGTTTTTATTATTTTTTACCATCACGATGGGATTCACCGGGCAGTTGTTGCGCTGGGATTCAAATGGTGTTTGGTCTTCCGTTGTTGTTGCAGAACAAATGGGCCGCGTGCCATTGATTGGAAAATATTTAGCGCGTTTACTACTTGGTGGTGATACCATTGGCGGC
>JBAQJB010000500.1:0-4209 GCA_049289155.1 Chitinophagaceae bacterium | reverse complement strand
CCCTATTTACATTTAAAAAATATTTTAAGTCAGCATCTTTTTCATTGCCTCAAAAAATTAGTTTACAAGATGAAGGAGTGAATGTTTTTACAAATAACGAAAATACTTTTTGGAGATGGGAAACTTTACATAAATCGGGTATTGTTGACGACTATTTATTCTTTACTCTTTTTAAAAATAAACTGTTCATCATTCCATTAAAGTGTTTCTCTTCAAGGGTAGAAGCCATCAATTTTTTACGTGTTATTCAAAACAATATCTTAAAATACAAGGGGCAGAGTAAGCCACGCAAAATACGTAACTTGTATTATTGGGGGCTTGTAGGCATCCTGCCAAACTTCGGCGTGGTTGCTGGTATAATTCTCCTGGTTAAAGGTTTTCAACTAAAAGATAAAAAATTAGTACTGATTGGTATAGCTGACATTCATTTTACCATCATTTTTTGGACGGCAATATTTCCTTATATAAATAAATAGTCGCTTACAAGAAATACATTTTTTATAAAATGATATACTGGATTTGCATGCAGACTTAAATTAAGGTTATGTAATAATCGGCATCGTAAAACGTTTAATTTTACATATTTATAAATTGAAAATGAAATGTCATACTACCATAAAATACCTGATGGTATTTCTTGTTTTCTTTTTTACTGCCTGTCATATTAATGCACAGAAAACAGGCGACAATTCTACAAATGATACATCTTATTCCACCATATTACCGGATAGTTCGATTATCAATTTGGATAAACAAATTAAGGATAAAGAATTATGGCTAAATATTTTAAAGAATTATAGCAGTTTCATCAATTTCTTTAAATTGAAAGTTGCCAACAAAGCGTACTATATACACATTTCTTCGATTAAATATATCCCGGGGGACGGCTACGAATTTCTAATATATTCCCGGCCACTAAATGTAACACCCGATAAATTACCTGGATTTGGATACGCCGATTACCTTATAATTCTTAAACCACAAATAAAAGGGCCTCCCCGTATTTCAGAAATTAAAAGAATTTGGATAGTGATGTAAAATTATTTACGGTGAAGGATTAATTGGTTTTAAATAATTTTTATTTATTCGGATTTCATCGTTTCAAAACATTATGCTGGTTAACAAATTTATTGTAATTTAGTTCTTTGATGGAATTTGGTTTATACAAGATACATCTTGTGATATCACCAGATGGCCAAAGCATAAATAATTTCTTACATTATAAAAAATATACAATATGGTAGTTGAAAGAACACACAAAGAAGTAATTATCAGGCTTCCGGCATCTGTAAACACCGAAGATTTGCAGGACTTTTTGAATTATGCACGCTATAAAGAACTGACATCCAATTTTAGTGTTGACCAAAAAAATGTTGATACACTCGCAAACAAGGCGAATGCTAAATGGTGGGCTAAAAACAGAAAGAAATTAATTAAGTGAAAATAATTGTTGACACAAATATCGTTTTTAGTGCAATATTAAATTCAAGCAGTGGGATAGGTAAAATCCTTTTAAGCTCAAAAAAACATTTTCAATTTTATACCTGCAATTATTTGCGAACCGAAATTCAAAGACATCGAAACAAGCTTTTGAAATTAACCCAGCTAACTGAAAAAGACCTTGCAGACCTTGAGACACTATTAACAATTAATATTAATTTCATTGATGAAAGATTGTTGCCACCTGAATTGTTGCTTAAAACTGAAGCACTTTTAAAATCTATTGATCCTAACGATACCCCTTTTGTTGCATTAACCACCCATTTAGAAGGCTGGCTTTGGACTGGTGATATGAAGCTATACAGGGGACTAAAATTAAAACATTTTAAAGAGATTATATCAACAACAGATCTTTCTCTAATACTTAACGACCTGGAGCGATAATAGATTATTATATTAATCGAAGAAACAAAATAATTCTCTCACCCAAAACAAATCCTTTCCCCCTTACTCCATATCTCCAATTCTTTCTGCACACTTTTTTCTACGCGGCCAATAATCTTTGAGGGGATATTAAATTCTTGCGATAATGCAATCAAATATTGAGCAGTGGTTTCATTTGTAAAAATTTCCAGGCGATGGCCCATATTGAAAACCTGGTACATTTCCCTGTCATCCGCACCGGAGTTTTTTTGTATGAGTTGGAAAACTTCCGGTGGCTCAAATAAATTGTCTTTAATTATTTTCATCGCGCCGGGAATATATTTCAGGCACTTGGTTTGCCCGCCGCCACTGCAATGAATGGCGCCATCTATTTCGCTGTAATACTTTTCCAGTATGGCTTTCATCAAAGGCGCATAGGTACGCGTAGGTGATAATAATAATTTCCCCACCATTACTTCTTCTTTTGATGCAGCCACATTCATTGAGTCTGTCAATAAATTTTTCCCGATATAAACCACCTCATCATCCAACAGTTGCTCATAAGTTTCCGGGTATTTTTTTGCATAGTATTTTTCCAACACATCATGCCGCGCACTCGTAAGCCCATTGCTACCGATGCCACTGTTGTAGGTATTTTCATATGTTGATTGTCCATCGCTCGCAAAGCCAACGATCACATTTCCCGCATGTATTTTATCATTGGTGATCACTTTATTTTTCGGCCAGCGTGCACACATGGTTCCGTTCACCGCAATGGTTCGAACGAGGTCACCCACGTCCGCCGTTTCTCCGCCAAGAAAATTTATGTGAATACCAAATGTTTTCAGCATATCAAAAAATTCCTGCGAACCGGAAATAATTTTTTCCAAAACCTCACCCGGAATTCTTGTTTTATTCCGGTCGATGGTGGAAGAAAACAAAATATTTGTATACACGCCGGCGCATAACAAATCATCCAGGTTCATTGCAATGGCATCCTGCGCAATGCCTTTCCACACTTCACTATCACCCGTTTCTTTCCAGTATAAATAAGCAAGGATACTTTTCGTTCCTGCACCATCCGCGTGCATGATATTGATGAAATCATCATTGCCCGTTAAAAAGTCCGGGTACATTTTACAAAATGCATGTGGATATAAACCCTGGTCAAGGTGCTGAACCGCCGCATGCACTTCTTCCTTTTGCGCGCTCACACCACGTTTGGTATATAAAGACATGAAGAAAAATTTTTGTTTTGAAATGGCAAAAATACGGCTTGATGCAATGTGGTTGTTTAAAATCTAACTTTCATTCCTGCATGCCACTTATATTTGCGCCGTATGCAGGTCTGTACAAATATAAACCAGCTCCCAACATTCAAAAATGCCGTCATCACCATCGGCACTTTTGATGGTGTGCACAAAGGCCACCAGCAAATCATCAGGCAATTAAAAGAGGAGGCCCAAGAGATCGGTGGCGAAACAGTGATCATTACATTTCACCCGCATCCCCGCAGCATTGTACCGGGACGTGAGCCGGTTTCTGTATTAACAACGCGTGCAGAAAAAATTGAATTACTGGGAAAGATGGGCATTGATTATTTGGTCATAATTCCTTTTGATTTAAATTTTTCACAACAGAGCGCAACATCTTTTATTCAAAATTTTTTAGTTGCAAAATTTCATCCGCATACAGTCATTATTGGCTATGACCATCGCTTTGGAAAAGGCCGTCAAGGCGATTACCAGTTAATGGAAAAAATGGGAAATCAATTTGGATTTACTGTAAAGGAAATTCCGGAACAGGTATTGAATGATGTTGCGGTAAGCAGCACAAAGATCCGCGAAGCATTAATGCAAGGTGAGATAGCCACTACGAATAATTATCTCGGCCATGCTTATTTTTTTGAAGGAAAAGTAGTGGAAGGAAAAAAACTTGGCAGGACTTTGGGTTTTCCTACGGCAAATATTGAAATAGATGATGCCGAAAAATTAATCCCTGCAAATGGCGTGTATGCTGTTGAAATACAAATTGAGCATTCATTGGATTTGCTCAAAGGCATGATGAACATTGGTTTCCGGCCGACAGCCGGTGGTACTTCCCGGACGATCGAAGTGCATATTTTTAATTTTGCAAAAGATATTTATGAAAAACCAATACGTGTTTTTGTGCAATATTTTTTAAGAGAGGAAATCAAATTCCCTGGTTTGGATGCATTAAAGGATCAATTAAAAAAAGACCAGCTGGATGCATTGGCTTTACTTGAAAAGTAAATCAGCAACGTATAATCTTTACCGCCATTTCTTTTAATAAACTTGCATGTTCATTTTGCGGATCATTCACGCC
>JBAQJB010000499.1:0-2514 GCA_049289155.1 Chitinophagaceae bacterium | reverse complement strand
TTATACCAGGTAATAATTTTTCATACCGATCCCGCATGACGATGGGGTTATCATCCACTTTTATTGTTACGAGCATTACCCAGGGCGTAACATAAGAACCGGGTTTATCAAAAACAAACTGGTCAATAGAGTTTTCTACTTTTTCTTTAGCTGCCTGGTAATTTTGATTTGCTACTGCCAGCGCATCGGAAGTTGCGCCCTGCATTAACTGGTTGAGTGTATTGACAGTGGTGTTTAATTTTCCTACAAGCGGGTTGAAAATAAGTTGAAAATCCATAAAATCATCCTGTGATTTTGAGCCTGTGATCTGCACTTTTGTGAAATCAGCAGCATCTCCCGACATAACAATCATACTGTTTTCAAGGTATATATTTTGAAGTGGTACAGTACCAATTTCCAATTCGCTTAATACCGGTTCATCTACTTTTCCTTTTAAAATAAAACGGCCATCCTGTACGGCTGCCCTTGCCAAAACGTCTTTATTATTTGCGTTTTTTAATACCACAGAATCGCCATTTTTCAATCCTGCTAAATTTGCAGTAATTACAAATCCACCTTTTAAAGTTGAATCCTTTTGCGCAAAACTTAAAATTGGAAGAATGAAAAGTAAAGTGAAAAAAACTTGTTTCAAATGGTTCATTAGAATATTGATTTTATGCCCGGTATTTATAAAAATTAAAATGCGAAAATAACTTAAATTAAAAAAAGGATGATTTATCTGTTGTTTAAATTTTTCAATTAACAATACTTTTCAAAAAACGCGCAGTGTCAAGATCTATTGTTTTAGCTGAATGCAATGATTTAATAAAAGCGCTGCCAATGATAGCGCCATTTGTGCATGCACAAACTTTATTAAAACTATTTTTATCATAAATACCAAAACCTGCCAGTACGGGGTTTTTCAGATTCATAGTGGATAGATGTTGCAGGAAATTCATGGCATGGAACGTTTTATTTTCATTACCTGTAGTGGCACTTTCAGTGACAGCATATAGAAAGCCACTGCTTAAATCATCCAGCCTGCGGATTCTCTGATCTGAAGTTTCCGGTGTAATCAAAAAAATAAATTCCAGTTTATTTTGATGAATGATAGCACCGTACGTTTTTTCAAATTCAATACCGGGTAGGTCAGGAATAATCAAACCATCAATACCAATTTCTGACGCCCGCCGGCAAAAGTTTTCAAAACCAAATTGCAGTACCGGGTTTAAATAACCCATAAGTATAATTGGGATTGAAATTTTTTCGCGGAAGTTTTTCAGTTGCTCAAATAACTTTTCAAGAGACATTCCATTCTGCAAAGCAATCGCTGAACTATTTTGTATTACCGGCCCATCGGCAAGCGGGTCACTGAATGGGATACCAATTTCGATCATATCAGCACCATACAACTGGAGTGCTTGCAAAACTTTCAACGTACTTTCCAATTCGGGAAAACCTGCCGTACAATAGATACTCAGGATATTTTTTCTTTTCAATTGAAACAAATCCTTTAAGCGACCGGACATAAAAATAATTTAATTAAAAAAAATCATGCAACACTTTTGAACTTCCATTCAACTCATTTTTTGCATATAGGTTTCCATATCTTTATCACCCCTGCCACTGAGACAAATCACAACATGATCATCTTTTTGAAATGACATTTTTTTCAAAGCAGCAAGTGCATGTGCGCTTTCCAATGCAGGAATAATACCTTCCAGTTTTGCTAATTCAAACGCCGCTGCCAGGGCTTCTTCATCAGTAGCCGATAAAAATCCGGCTCGTTTTGTTTCATATAAATGTGCAAGCAAAGGCCCAATACCCGGGTAATCCAACCCTGCTGAAATGCTGTGTGGCTCTGACACCTGGCCGTCTGCTGTTTGCATAAGCAAACTTTTGCTGCCGTGTAAAATGCCGGGTTTACCAAGTTGCGTTGTAGCAGCGCTTTTCCCTGAAGCAATTCCACAACCAGCCGCTTCTACAGCAACCAGTTGTACATTTTTCTCATTAATAAAATGATAAAATGCGCCGGCTGCATTACTGCCACCGCCTACACATGCCATTATATAATCCGGGTTTTCATTTCCAATCTTTTCTTTTAATTGCCAACGAATTTCTTCACTGATCACGCGCTGGAATAATGACACGAGGTGTGGGTAAGGATGCGGCCCAACAACGCTTCCGATAATATAATGTGTATCTTTTGCATGATTGATCCAATCGCGGATCGCTTCATTGGTAGCGTCTTTCAGCGTTTTACTGCCACTGGAAACGGGGATCACTTCAGCGCCAAGCATTTTCATGCGGGCTACATTAGGAGATTGACGAAGCATGTCTTTTTCACCCATATAAATAATGCATTGCAATCCTTTTAATGCGCATACAGTAGCAGTAGCCACACCATGTTGCCCTGCGCCGGTTTCTGCAATGATTCTTTTTTTTCCCAATTTTTCTGCCAGTAAAACCTGGCCAATCGCGTTATTGATTTTGTGCGCGCCTGTATGGCAAAGATCTTCCCGTTTTAAAAAAATA
>JBAQJB010000498.1:0-4023 GCA_049289155.1 Chitinophagaceae bacterium | reverse complement strand
AGGACTTAACCAAATATTTGAAAGCCTGCAAAACTGCTGAAATTGAAAGAGTACAGGCTTTTATTGCAGACTATTCCTTTGGTAAAAAACCTGATTACAACATTACTGATTTCTCACCATTTACAGGACTTGAATTTACTACAGACATACCGGGCTTAAAAGGATATAAAGCCATGGGAAAATGTACCATAAAAAATAAGTCGGGTGATGTTTTGGATAAAAAAATGATGGCGGTAATGTATTTCGACAAAATAAAAAATCATTGGTCCGTATTTTCAGTACGTGAAGTTGCTGACCCAAAATCAGAATATGAAATATCCAAAGCAGATATAGAAGCCGGCAAATTTTATACATCAAAAGAATTTGTTTATAAAAATGCAGCTTATTGGTCGTTAATGGCAGGACAAATAAATGATGCGAAAAAATATATCGGGCTGGCAATTGATGCAGCAAAAGAAAGTACAAGTACCATTCCTTTTTCGACAAACCAAATTGACATCGTATTAAAAAGTATTATGTAAGCAGGCACTAAATGAACTTCTAACACGGTTGAAAAACCTTGCAAACGAAGCCGGGTACTAACTTTTACAGTTTTCGTCGTACAGGTGTTTATGCAGGACAGCATCATTCAATGAAATATACGTCACACAATACGAACTATATAACAATGAACTTTTATATTGAACAACTCAAATTTTTCTCTGTGCAACTCTGTAGTTCTCTGTGGTCCTCTGTGTAACTTCCCTAAACCCCACTATCCGTAGAGATCTGAAAGTACACTACAGATTTATAATTAATACCAGTCTAAGCCTGGCTCTATTTACCTCCTTAGTGCGTTGTGCTAACATTAAGGAGAACGGTCTAATGGAATACAATGAGTATAGCTAACATTATTGTACAGCAGTTTCAGTTGAAAAAAATCAATTGAGCATTAAAATCAATAATGAACTTTTTAGTATAAATTTGATTCTATAGCCAGTGTTTCGGGCAGAAATTTATTTTCTGCACAAAGACATAAACTATTGTACAAAATCCATTGTGCAACCAGGAAAAGATAATAATCATGAAAAGAAATAAATTTATTGCGTCTGTGTTGACTTTAAGTGCAGTTCCGTTTTTTGGATTCTCAAAACTTTCCGGAATTTCTAAAAGAGAAAAAAAAGGTTTTAAAATTTCCGCGGGTGAAGGGAGAATTCATGGGCATATTGTACTGAAAGGAGTAAACTCAAATGTGCTTGATGTAAAAGTTTCCGGAACGGATACCGATGGCAAGCTGGCCATCTTTGAACAAACTTCCCTTTCGCAGGGGAAGGGAACACCAATGCATTTGCACAAAGGCCAGGATGAAATTTTTTATGTTATTGAAGGCGCTTATAAATTCCAGGTGGGTGAAGAAAAATATGACCTGGTAACCGGCGACAGTATATTTTTACCGAGACAGGTTGCGCATGCATGGACACAGGTTTCTGAAAAAGGAAAGATGACTGTGATCGTACAACCCGCAGGAAAACTGGAGAATTTTTTTGTTACAATGGCGGCGCTGGATCATGAGCCAGGCAAAGAAGAAATCGCACAGATCTTTGCGGATAATGAAATGCAGGTTGTTGGGCCGCCATTAAAAATTATCTAATAAAAGAGGAAGTGTAAATTTCATGACCAAAGTATTTTTTTTCTTTCCGGAAACATGCAGGAAAAAAATTAAACAATAAATATTTATGAACGATACAAAACAACATTTATTCATTGCTGAGAAAAAAGCAAAAGCGTTATTTGACCTTGTAGAAAAAAGAGGATTAATAATTGCCGGGAAATCAGAGAAGCAACTCTGTGATGAAATTGTAGAAATTGCAAAAGCCGAATTTGGGGCAGAAGATCATTGGGGCAAAAAAATTGTACGAACAGGAATACATACGTTGCAACCTTATATAGCTGATCCGCCAGATTTAATAATCCGTGAAGAAGACATTTTGTTTTTCGATTTTCACCCGGTCTTTGATGGTTGGGAATCAGACCTTGGGCGCACCTATGTTTTGGGTAATGATCCTTTAAAACAAAAAATAAAGAATGATGTTGAAACAGCCTGGTATGAAGGAAATGCCTGGTATTTTAAACAAACAAAACTCACCGGCACAACATTTTTTAATTATGCAACTGAACTTGCAAAAAAATATGGATACGAATTTGGAAACGCCATTTCAGGGCATATCATTGGCAGGTATCCACACGAACAACCCGATGATCCAAATGATTTATGTTTGGATGTACACCCGGATAATCACACAGATATTCTTCAATTGGACAAGCATGGAAATCCGCGGCACTGGATGTTGGAATTACATTTTATAGACAGGAAAAATAATATTGGAGCTTTCTTTGAGCAGTTGCTAAACGATGAATACAAATAAGGAAAGCAAATATGAATATTCCGATATTGAAATAAATAAACTGAATATATATACCCTACAAATTAGTAGCCGCGCGTATTTTTCAATCCATTGAAAAATTGTTTGAAAAATTGTTTGAAAAATAGAATAGCGTACTTTAACGTAATGAGAATTTGTGCGTCATGCAGTATTCTTATTCAAATGATCGCATTATTAAAATGAATCCGGCAGATTGCTTTGAAACTTTATAAATATGCTGTTGATAAAATTTTTCTCCAACACTTAATTTTTAATTACCTTTTCGATTATGAAACAAACTTTATTATTTTCTTATTTTTTCCTGGTGTCAGTATGCGGCATGACACAAAATATTGATACAATTCCAGGTGAACCGCAAACAATAGAACTCACCATGTCAACTCCACAACCCAGGCTTAATGAAACATTTCAAATATCTCTTGACTTTAACCAAGTAAGAGAAAGCATTTTCAACCCTCTGTTTGGAAAAGTTCAATTATCAACTGATATAAATATTACTGATAATGATAAACTAACAATCAATGTAAATGCTTTGAAGAAAGGTAAAAATGAAATGGGGCCATTAGTTTTTTTTCTTAACAATACTAAATATACAACGAATAAAATTGTTTATGAGGTAGTTGATGCTTTGCCTAATGTTGACAGAGGTATTTGGTTTAGAAAGGTGATGACTTCTGAAACAACTTTTTGTATAATAATAGAGCAGCGAATTCCTGCCACTAATACAATGACCACAGAAGCGGACAATATAATAAAGTATTCAACAGAACCAGAAAACACAGAAATTGTAAAATTTAAAGATGGCTTTACAATTAATGGTGCTAATGGAAGCAATTCCCTTATAAATACAAATTTTGGCAGTGTAAAAATCAAGGGAGAAGACAAAGAATTCATGTCTGGTTTTTCTGTTTACTACTTTTCTATTAATGATCCGAATGCAATAATTAAGATAACTAAAGATAAATTTCAAAACATACCCGCCGGTTATACATTTGAAGATATAAATATTCAATAAAATGAAATTGAAGGAGTGGCCATATGAAATTTAAAATTACAGATTGGATAAAAAATGAAAATATAAGCCCATTGAATTGGGGTGACTCTGCAAAAGAAATCTGTAACTTATTTAAGAATTCTTCTAAAGAAATAATTTCATTGAAAGAGAGAAACTATCCTTATATAATACTTGATTTTGTAGAGTTTTATTTTACAGATACTATCAATTTTATTGATTTAAACGAAATAATAATTAAGCCCATGTCCCTATACAAAGGGATACGGACAAAGTACATTGAAGCTGGATGGCTATCCCGGGGTTTGACTTTTGAAGTTGTAAGTAAAAAACTCACCGGATTAAAGCTGGATTGGTATATAGAACGAGGACCTCATTTCAATACACCTAATATCAGAACTGTATCAGGTCAATTTTTTGCATTTGAAAAAGACGGACACACAGACAACAAAGCTGAACTACTGAAAATTTACTTAAAGAAACAGATCACTTAATTTCATTCAAAAAAATATCGTTTTTCCTACATCAAATTCCCCTCAAAAAAAATGATTCAGGCATAAAATAATAGTATGCAAAAGGTGTATACCT
>JBAQJB010000497.1:0-7751 GCA_049289155.1 Chitinophagaceae bacterium | reverse complement strand
GTGGGTGAAACACCATTTGGTTTTGCTTTTACACAAACAGAAAATTTTATGATAGTATCCAATGCGGCAGGAGGCGCAGCAGGTATGGGCTCAGCAACATCTTATACAACAGATATGCTGGGAAATACTTCTGATGTGAATGGCGCGGTAGGAAATAAACAAGCGGCTCCATGTTGGGTTGCTGTTACAAAATCAGGCAGATTTGCATACGTTACCAATACAGCCAGTAATAATATTTCAGCATATTATGTTTCACCTGTTGGTGCATTGCATTACATATTTTTCAGCAATAGCAGTTCCGGCGAAGCGCCGACTGATATCGTAGTAAGTGGAAATAATATGAATGTATATGTTATTAACAGTGCTTCACATTCAGTAGGAGAGTACAGGAGAGATGCATTTGGCCAGTTAAATTATATTGGGCAGGTTGCAGGTATTCCGGCATCCCAGGTAGGGCTTGCTGCATATTAACTTTTATAAAAATTTATTGTAGCCGCAGTTTTTTAACTGCGGCTTTTTTTATTTTAAATTAAAGAACAACAATTCATATTTTCGGAGTAGTATGTTTAACAATTTTGTTTATCTCCTAATCAAAACTAAATTTATATTTGAAAAAACATTTTTATGACAACCAAAGAAATTGCAAGCCGGCTGGTATCACTTTGCCAAAAGGGTGATTTTCATAAGGCTATTGAAGAATTGTTTGCACAGGATGCAGTTAGTTTAGAACAGCAAGCATCACCTGCTTTTGAAAAAGAGACAAAAGGCCTCGAAGCGATTTATGAAAAAGGGAAAAAATGGAATGACATGGTGGAAGAAGTGCATAGCATTACAGTTTCAGATCCCATCATTGCAGACCAATCTTTTGCCTGTACCATGCGCATGGATGTGACCATTAAAGAAATGGGTAAAATGGATATGACTGAGCTTTGTGTATATAAAGTAAAGGACGGAAAAATTATACAGGAAGAATTTTTCAGCTAAGAATTTCGGCCGGCTTACTTTGTTGCACAAATATTAAATCATTTTGGTTTCATAAAAACTAACCAGGCTTTAATTGCCTAAATTTGATTCACACAATGCCCGTTTGAAATATAATGCTACACAGATGCGTTTATTTCTATATTTTTGATGCCCGATAAACTAAATATGCGGAATTTTTTAATCATACTTTGTTGTATTATTTTCAACGTGCCTGCTTTACAAGCACAGGACCCGCATTTTTCGCAATTTTTTTCTTCACCACTTACTTTAAATCCAGCATTCACCGGTAAATTCAATGGCGAATTCCGTATTGCAGGCAATTACCGGGATCAATGGCCAACGATCAACCGCGCTTATCAAACTTCGACAGTTTCTGTAGATTTTCCTATACTTAAAAACAGGATCGCCAGTAATGACACCTGGGGCGTGGGGCTCATGGGGTTTTCGGATAAAAGTGCAGCCGGTGCTGTATCATTCAATTATGTTTCTCTTTCCACCGCATTTCATAAAGGCCTCGATGAAGAGGGCTATCAACAATTGGGTGCAGGTTTCCAGGCAACATATAGTAATATGCTGATTAATCCTGCGAACTTAAAATTTGAAGACCAGCTTACACCTTTTGGTTTTACCGGCGTGACAGGTGAAACTTTTGCAAATGCCACACTTAAGTCAAGTTACCTGGATATGAATGCTGGCTTGTTATATACCGCAAGCACTACCGACCGTAATAATATGTATGTGGGTGTAAGTGTTTACCATATCAACAGGCCTAAACAAAATTTTAATAACGGGGCGGAGTTTTTAATCAATCCCCGCAGTACCATTCATGCAGGGGGATATTTTGGATTGGGGGAAAATGTGACGCTGCACCTCAGTGCTTTATACACTTCGCAAGCTAAGGCGCATGAAACAGTCGCCGGCGGAGCTGTTGAATTTTCCACTGGTGATCCGTATAATCCTTTTAGTTTATATGCCGGAAGCTGGATACGGCTCAATGATGCTTTGATACCGTATGTTGGCATTGAATACAATAGTTTTCGCCTGGGTATAACTTACGATGTAAATACCTCTTTATTAAAGACTGCTTCTGAAAGTCGCGGCGGGCTTGAGATCTCGCTGATTTATATAAATAAGAAACCAGATAGCAAAGGAGTTCCGTGCCCTAAATTCTAATATTATTTTTTCCTGAAAAATAAGCGGATAGGAACACCGGAAAAGGAAAAATTTTCACGCAGTTTATTTTCCAGGTAACTTTTATAAGGCTGCTTTATATCGTCCGGGTAATTGCAGAAAAAAGCAAAAGAAGGAACGATAGTGGGCAACTGGGTTACAAATTTTATTTTAATGGAATGCCCGCGAACCACCGGCGCATGGTAAGCTTCAATCGCTTTCAGCATCACATCATTGAGTTTACTGGTCGGTATTTTTTTAGATTTATTGGCATACACATCCAGAGCGATTTCAATCACTTTGAAGATGCGTGTTTTTTCTTTGGCGGAAATAAAAAGTATCGGTACATCATTAAATGGCGCGATCTTTTTTCTTACTTTGTCTTCAAATGCTTTGGCCGTATTGGTCTCTTTTTCAATAAGGTCCCATTTATTCACAAGTATTACAATGCCTTTGCCTTTGCGTGCAGCCAATGAAAAAAGGTTCACGTCCTGTGCGGTTATACCTTTCTCCGCATCGATCATCAATAAACAAACATGCGCCTCATCCATAGCGCGGATAGCGCGGATAATGGAATAAAATTCCAGGTCATCTTTATCCTTATTCTTTTTACGGATCCCGGCTGTATCAATTAAAATAAAATCTTTTTGAAATAAAGTATACCGCGTATGAATTGTATCGCGTGTAGTACCCGGAATATCACTCACGATAGTTCTTTCTTCTCCCAATAATGCATTTAATAAAGAAGATTTTCCCACGTTCGGTTGCCCCATAATAGCGATGCGCGGCAATTCATTTTCTTCAATGGTGCTTTCTGATTTTTCTTCTGTAATATGCGCCGCCATTGCATCGAGCAATTCACCGGTGCCCGTGCCACTAATACTGCTGACAGTATACAGCGGGTCAAAGCCCAGGCTATAAAATTCCGAAGCTTCCATCAGGCGCTCGTGGTTATCTACCTTATTTATGCAAAGCAAAACAGGTTTATTTGATTTGCGCAACATATTCGCCATACTTTGGTCCAGGTCTGTGATGCCGGTAACAACATCGCACATAAAAATAATAATATCTGCTTCATCAATTGCGATCTCTACCTGGCGGCGGATTTCCCTTTCGAAAACGTCCTGGCTATTTGGTACAAAACCACCGGTATCAATGAGGTTGAACGTTTTGCCATTCCAGTCGGCAACGCCATATTGGCGATCGCGTGTAACGCCACTGATGTCATCCACAATGGCTTTCCGCTGTTCGAGGATGCGATTGAATAATGTACTTTTTCCTACATTCGGCCTGCCTGTAATTGCTACTGTGAAACTCATGATTTTTTTATTAGTACCTCTTTAAATTTTATTCTGCTTACTTCTTTTTATCAAAAAAGATTAATACCCATATTCTTTTAAATACAATTCATTGTCGCGCCATTTGGGGCGCACACGTACAAACAATTGCAGGTAAACTTTTTTCTGCAAAAATTTTTCGATATCAATTCTGGCCAGTGTACCAAGTTCCCTGATCATATTTCCTTTTTCTCCCAGGATGATACCTTTTTGTGTTTCCCGCTGCACGATTATGTCTGCCTGTATTTTTATAATGTCTTCCCGTTCTTTAAATTCATTTACCACGATGGCTGTGTCGTAAGGAATTTCTTCCTGGTATAATTCAAATATTTTTTCCCGGACTATTTCACCGGCAAAAAATTTCACCGGCATATCAGTCAGGTCATCCTGTGGGTAAAAGGCTTCGCCTTCCGGTAAAAGTGCTACCATTTTTTCCAGCAATACATTGATATTGCTGTTTTGCAATGCGGATACCGGGATGGTATTTTTTCCATAGGGTTGCTGCTCAAAAAAAGAGATAGCTGCATCCAGTTTTTCTTTACTTATCTTATCCGTTTTATTTAAAACAAGAATGGCTGGCACTTTTAATTGTAACGAAAGAAATAAGGTATTTATTTCATCGAAATTTCCTGTGGCATCTGCTAAAAGAACCGCTACATCTGCATCTTCGAGGGCACCCTTCACCTGCTGCATCATTTTTTCATGCAACTTATATTTCGGTTCATCCATGATGCCGGGTGTATCCGACAGTACAATTTGATAGACGCCGGGTTCATTGATAAAACCTTTAATACGCTGGCGCGTAGTCTGTGATTTATGTGAAACGATTGCCAGTTTTTCACCCAGCAATGCATTTAGTAAAGTGCTTTTGCCGGCATTCGGCTTGCCGAAAATATTTACGAAACCAGATTTCAAAATGATGATTGAAGTTTAAAAATACGTAAAACTAAAAGCCTGCTCAAAGTGAATCTAAAATGATGGGCTTTTGGATGCGAAGGTAGGGTTCTTATCCCCGACTTGAGGGATATGAGGGATAATGACCCGATTTAATTTTGAAATGCTTACCTGTAGCAGGTTCCAGCTTAATCGCCTGTTATATGTGTGCACCTGTTCTATCATATGAGGAGCTACAACGAAATTCAAATTGTCTTAAAAAGGACTGAAGTAATTAGGAACTATTATGGATAAAATGACACCTTTACAATAAACTACATTTTTTAAAATAAAATTGTAATTTTCAATTTCAAAAATTAAAAGCGCCCAGTTTAATATGGCAATGTTTTCTAAAACTACAGAATACGCACTCAGGGCAACCATTTATATTGCTCAAAAAAGCACTAAAGAAAAAAAAATCAGCATTGATGAAATTTCAAAAGCAATTGATTCGCCAAAATCATTTACCGCCAAAATATTACAGGCACTTACAAAAGACAATAAGATTATCAGTTCAATTAGTGGCCCAAATGGCGGATTTTATATGACAGCGAAAGCAAAGGCTTTACCAATACGAGCCATGTTGGAAGCAATTGGGGACGATGATATTTTTGAAAAATGTGTTATGGGTTTAAAGAATTGCTCAGAGAAAAAACCGTGTCCCCTGCATGCACGTTATAAACCTATTAAAGAACAGTTGAGGCAACTTTTTGAAGAAAGGACATTAGGAGATCTTGCAGAAAATATGATTGGCAAGAAAACTTTTATTGGCAATAAATAAATTGGCTTTATAATTTTTCGTTTTTTTACTTTGAGGTTAATGCACAACAATATTTGAAAAGTTGGGCGCAGTCTTTTGATTAAGAAAATTTTTGAACAAAGAAAAGTACATGATAAAAAGCCCAATCAATAAGAGGATTATAAAAAAGACTGAAGTTTCGGCCAGCGAAATGGCCATAGTATGCATACTTTTTATTTGAATTCCTGAATAGCGTGCATAAGCGCGTGGAATACCATTAAGCCCTCCTAAATAATACATGAGTACAAAGCCATAGCCTCCGGTTACAAAAAGCCAAAAGCCCGTTTTTGCCAGCTTGCCTCCTTGCTGATTCTCTTTTCCGGAAAACAAGTAAAATAAAAAGGCAAAAATAAATAAGACGATACCCAGGAGCGCAAAGGTGTGAAATTGTGCCGGCACCCACATCGTATTATGCAGTACTTTATTGATTGCTATTGTAGAATCCACCATTGCTGTAAAACCTCCGATGGCCCAACCTGCCATGCCTATTAAAAATATTAAAGGAATAATTCCCCATTTAATTTTTGAATGATATAACTGTACAATTACGCCAAACATTGTAACGACTGTAGCCGGTATTGCACTTAAGTAGGAAGCGATTTGTCCCGCATATTGCATAGGTAGTGGCTGCACAAAATCCATATATAAATGATGGAAGTAGGAAAATAATATAAAGAAAAATGTAGCGTTCCAGGAATATGCCAACAGCTTGTTTGTTTTCCATTCTCGTCCTGTAAATTCAGGCAAAAGGGCATATACCCAACCCACACCACAATACAAAGTAATATTCATAAGGGTATTGCCAAAAAAGAAAGTCATGTTCTTTAAAAGAAGTGTATCAAAACTAATTGTGGGTTTAAAAAGTTGCAACAGGTACATGGTCAGCATAACCGTGCCGGCAAGAAATGCAACTACTCCAGTGAGAAAACTTATGGTAGTTATTAGCACAATTGGCGGCAGCTCTTTTCTACCTTCTTTTTTTCTCAAATATTGCCACCCCAATAAATTGGTAATTCCTCCATATTCTTTTGTTAAGGCATACAATACATGCAGGATGCCAACCAGCCAGGCAATGGCGAGTATGATTAAAGAAATTATAGAAATCTCAATTGACCACGGATCCCAGGTAGCAAGATTCAGTGGAAGTGGGTAAAGCATATACCACCCCGGGGCAAATTTTCCAACCAGTGTGCCGATTGTCAAACCAGTCACACCAATCAATACGGATATATAAATAAAATAACCTACCCTGGTATTCAGCCTTGCAAAACGGGTACTGATTATATACCAAATTGCTGCGAAAGCAAAACTGAACAGGACACCAGCCATGCCTAAACCATGGAGTGTCATAAAAGCATAAAAATTAGCAAGCAATAATTTCATCAGCGTTGCCTGGCTGATACACATTACTAGTCCAAGAATGATCAGTAAAGGAAAGAGAACCAGGAAAGTAATACTCCAGGTGACAGCAAGCCTTCTTTGTTTTTTAAATTCAAGCGGTTCCAAAGGTATCATAACCTGATTTGAAAATTTTTATTGAACGTGAATAGTTGCCATCATAAACGGGTGCACAAGGCCACAATATTCCAGGCAGTAAATTGGATAGTTTCCTTTTTGTGTAAAAATATATTGCAATTCATTCTCGTATTGTGGCATCGCCTGGATTTGCGCTAATAAAACGCCTTTATTATTATAAATTCCAAAGCCGTGATTCACATCACCGGAAGTAACTATGAATTTTATTTTTTTATTTACCGGTAAGGATATCTCATTTTTACCTATAAAATCCTTCGGTGTTTTATCAGAAATCCCATGTTCCAACTCCCAATCCCATTGTATTCCTACCACTGTAACCAATTCATCAGGCTCATCCTGAAAACCTGGATAAGGCAGTAGTTGTAGTGTAACAAACAAAGTTAGTAGCAGGATGATACACAGGCTCCAAAAATATCGGCCTCTTATTTTAAAAACTTTATTCTTTACTGTTTCAGTGTCTTCTCTTTGATCAGACGTTTTTATCAAAAATATTACTACAGCCGCAACAACAAGAGCGCCGGCTAATGAAATAATGCCTGCAAGATCCTCCAAAGTAAAAAACGTGATTAATTGACTCATAAATTACGGCTTATTTACTTCTTTTATTCAGTTGATTTAAGAGAGGACTTTACTGAGTGTTAATCACGATGCTACTGAACTTCCATTTTGATACGCGGGTCAATACAACTTAATTTGTAGCAGTTGCCAATCTAATATTGCCAGTATTCCTGAACCTTTGATACCCGTTCTTTCAAAAGAATCCAACAAGAAACAGGAACTAAAGTAGGCAAAAATTTATAAATAGAGGATATATTTATCTTTTATTATTTGATTATGATATTGATTCCCGCGGTTTCATAAACGTTTGTTCTTTTCAGATGTACGCCTTTATCGCTATAAAAGATAGAATTTTTTTTCAGAAAAAATAAGTAGCGGAGTTCAAATTTCTAATTGGATGTTGATTTTTTTAAAAAATTTTGTAAAATAAACCG
>JBAQJB010000496.1:0-1504 GCA_049289155.1 Chitinophagaceae bacterium | reverse complement strand
GTGTTGTATAATGGGTATACTTCTTTTGATCTAACTTATTCTGATAATATTTATAAAATTATAAAACGATTTCAATGAAAAATATAATCTGCTTACTTATTGTAATATTCACATTTACAATTTTTTCCTGTACTGAAAATAAAAATGAGCATACCAACAATACCACAAAAATAAATTATCCTGACACAGTAAGTTTGGGTGATGTCAGTTTATCAGATACAATCAGGGGCGAAATAAAAATTACAAATGAGGGCAGGAACGATCTGGTTTTGAAAAAAGTAACTGCAAGTTGTCAGTGTACAACACCCATATATGACTCTTTACCAGTGAAGGCAAATAATGCCACAAAAATCCGGGTTGGCATTTACCTGAAGGATACAGGCTATTTTGAAAAGAACATTGTTTTTGAGGCAAATACAGATTCAATTTACCAGGTTGTTGTAGTAAGAGGGAACGCTATAAAATGAATTAATAACATTCAATAATCAGCAATTTTTGAATGTTGATTTTTTTATAAAAGAAATTGAAATGAAAGCATTTTTTATATACCTGATTTTTAATGTACTAGCACTTGTGATTGGCGTTTATAATCTCAATTACCAATTTATAGGAATTGGAATCTTGTCTTTTTTAGGGAGCCTCTTTTTATTTTATAAATACCCAAATAAAAAATTGATTGGCCTACTTTTACCACTCCCATTTCTACTTTTTTATGGTATCTATATTATAGCGACCAATAATTATCCCAGGTATCCAATGGTGTTAATAGCAATGACTGGTTCTTATTTCAGCCTGGTCTGCTACGTTTTTATAAAAAATAAAAAAATTTTAATTGCAGCATCAACGCTTTATTGTGTGCTGGTTTTTGTATCCGGTTACACTATTTATATGGGCTGGAAGGCGAATTATGCAAATTTAAAAAACCTTAAGGACGCATATTTAAGTGCCTCAAATTCGGCTCCTGTTTTTACTGCCAAATATTTTAATCCGGTGGATGGAAAGGACATAATACTGCCTGTCGGAAAGAAAAAAATTCTTATTGATTTTTGGGGCACCTGGTGCGCGCCGTGTGTTGCAAGTATTCCTGATTTTGAAAAACTCATGAAAACCAATTCAGATACCGGCCTTGTTATTTATTCATGCCTCGCACCTTCTGATTCAGATGATCCTGCGTTTATCCAAAAAATTTTAAAAGACCGGGAAGGGAATTTTATCATGTGCCGTGACTCTACTATAATGAATGACATGCACATAGAAGGTGTTCCTGAGTTTTTTTTAATTGATCGTGATGGTACTGTTCAGTATGCGGGCTATACTTCTTTTGATCTAACGTATGCTGATAACATTTATAAAGTCATAAAGCGATTTCAATGAGTAGGAATTTAAAACTCGCATCATTTTCTTATTTTAAAACACCATCTTTTTAATTTTTCCTCAAAATCAAATGGTGTCGTTTGTTTGGTAATGTTCTGTATTTTTTCACTGTTTATTTTTTCCTTGTCAA
>JBAQJB010000495.1:0-7109 GCA_049289155.1 Chitinophagaceae bacterium | reverse complement strand
GTGTTGAAATCGTAGCCCAGGTATTTATTCAATCTTAATACCAGTTCCTCCATTAATTTCAACCGCTCAGGTGATGGTTTGAAATCGGCTACATAGCGCAGGTGGTGCGGGTTGCGTGGTTCATATGGCATGATGCGTACATATTTTCCACCGATACAATAACAACGATAATATTCATCAAAAACAATCTCTTCCTGTAGCATCATTACCAGTTGTTCAGTTTCTTTATGTTTCTCAAAAAAATCGGCCATATCGTTCAATTTATAAACGCTCTTCCAGCCTCCGCCCGCATATGGTTTCATGTAAGCCGGGAACCCGATATATTTAAAAATATTTTCCCAATCCAGGGGATACGCCAGGTTACTAAATGATTTATCGGTAGTATCGGGGGGTAAATCGCGCGATGGTAATAATACTGTTTTTGGAACCGGTACATCTATTTTTGTGGCAAGACAATTATTAAAAAATTTTTCATCAGCACTCCACCAAAATGGGTTATTAATTACCGCAGTTCCACAGATCGCGGCATTTTTCAGGTAAGCACGGTAAAAAGGAATATCCTGGCTGATGCGGTCAAAAATTACTGCATAATCAGTAGGGATGCCCTGCATCACTTTATCGATGCGCACAGCTTCCGCTGTAATGCCATCCACTTTTTTACTGTTCACCCTTTCAATAAATGCATCCGGAAAAGATCGTTCCTGTCCAAATAAAATTCCAATTTTTTTCATAAAAATAATTTTGATTAAAGTGAAAAACCCGTGCAAAATAAGCTGTTTTATTTTTTAAAAAATGTTTATACATGTAGTATGAATAACATTTATAAAAAATTTTGAACAAATAAACACTGGTTTTATTATACGCTTACAATGTAGGAAATGATTTTGAAAATTCATTCAACTGTTTAAAAAAAATAATTTTCGGGAGAAAAAATGCTTCCTTATTTTTGATAAATATGCCATCGGAGAAATTAACCGCAACCCATGTGCTGGTTGAAGAAAACATCGTTCATTCCACTTTTCTTGACAGAGATGTTATTGTAGATGCATACCTGCCAACAGAGGTGAATGATCCTGCTAACATTAGTTTGTTGCTTGTGAATGATGGGCAGGATTTGCGGCGCATGCCATTTAGCGATATCCTGGATACATTAATCTCGAATGATGAGATCAGTTCATTGATTTGTATCGGCATTCATTGCGGGCCTGACCGGAAAATGGAATATGGTGTGGCTGCAACACCGGATTATATGGGCAGGGGTGCAAAAGCAGGCGCCTATAATGATTTTATTTTTAAAGAATTATTGCCTTATCTGCGGACGAGATATTTTTTACCCAACTTCCGTGAAAAATCTTTTGCAGGTTTTTCCTTAGGGGGACTCAGTGCATTGGATATTGTATGGAACCACCCGGAAGAATTTACAAAATGCGGCGTTTTTAGCGGTTCACTTTGGTGGCGCAGCGCCTCTTATAAAGATGATTATGATGATGACAAACATCGCATCATGCATGAGCAGGTAAAAAATGGAACCTATTTCCCCTGGCTGCATTTTTTCTTTGAATGTGGCGCCGGTGATGAAAGTGCAGACCGGAATAAAAATGGGATCATAGATGTAATTGATGATACCCGCGACCTGATTTCCGAATTAAAAAAGATCGGCTATTCCAGGGACAATATTAAATACCTTGAATTGCCCAATGGCAAACATGACGTGCCTACCTGGGCTGCTGCGTTTCCTGATTTTTTAAAATGGGGTTGGGGCAAAAAAGAAAATACCCTTAAAAAGAAAAGACTTTCTAAAGGTATTTAAGCATCATTTGTAATCGCACCTTTCTTTATTCTCCCACCAAAAAAATGGCATTGGAAAACATCAGTTTACCATTTTGCCAAAATAGCCTGAACAACGGATCATCCGCAAAAAAGATAATATTGCCGCGGCCATATTCTGTCGCACCGATCAGTGTGCCATCTATTAATTCAGGTTTTAAATTGCTTCCTACAAAACCACTTGTATAATTTGATTTTTTTAAGGCACCCACATTCCAGCCATCTTTCATGTAATTATACAAATCTGTATTTTGTTTCAGGGTAAAATAAAAATCAGGATAACCAAATGCAAGTGGATGCGAATTATCTAATTCTAATTTATAAATAGCACCCGGAATACTGGTTTTTAAATAATCTCTTTCCCGCTGGCCATATTTTTTTAGCAATGAATAATCAGTTGTGGAATCGGCTGAATCTGTATCTTTTGCTTCTTTGAGGCTAAAGCCAAAATTGCCTGAAGCCAGTTGCTCCACGGCACTTTCCATACTGATCACCTTACCCCCTTCGCGGATAAAACCTTTAATTTTATCCATCGCATTTTTATCATCTGCAAAAGGATAATCTCCATCAGGCAAAATCAAAACATCATAATCTGTGAGTTTTAAATAATCCCAGTCGCTCACATTAATAAGGGAAATAGGATATTGCAAAGACTCATCAAAGAAATCCCATACTTCACCTGCGGATTCCGATGACACGTCGCTTCCGGTAAGCATGGCCACTTTAGGTGCATGTATAAAAGGTGTTTTATCAGATCCAAAATCATAGCCTTTTTGCATAAAGCCACTACTTACCTCAACTGCCTGTATAGAAAAAAGCTGGCAGGCTGTATTGGTAATGTCATTCCAGTTGGAAACATTATTTCCTTTCAATACAATCAATGTACCGGGATCATATACTTTATTATTACTTGTAAATGAATTTTCTGCAAAACGCACCTGCACTTTATGTACTAATAAATAACTCAGCAATTTGGCTGCATCAAAAGATTTATAAGGAATAAGTAAACCATAATTACTTTGAATATTTTGTACAGCCACCGGCCCGGTATACGGTATTAAGTCCAGCTTGTCCTTCACTGCATATGCATCTACACCATAGGTATAGGGAATTGACCATGCCGTTATATCATACGTTGCGGAATCACTTAAGAGACTTCTTGGTTCAAATAAAACCTTTGCATACCTGCTTTTGGGCTGGTAAGAAGATACCGCTAACTGGTATTTTTTTGCTGCATAATTTTCTTCTTTCCCGGTAAAATAATTATACCCGCGGAAATTAGTTTGTTGGGTTACTCCATAATCGATTCCATTATTTGTAAGCAATTCCGCAACAGATTGTATTGTATTCGCATCATCACTGGTGAGCACATAAGTTTTGTATAAAAAGCCCGCGCCATTGATATCATCATCATAGAATTTTTTAAATTCATTGACTAAGCGTTCTGCATATTTGGAAGCAGTTTCAATGGTGGACAGGCTTGCAGTATAATGATGCGCTACTCTTTGCACAAGCGTAAGTGTATCACCGCTTGAAGTTTTTACACCCAGGCCTGCACTGATGCCACCCTGTTCATATGTCATTCCAATAGCACCACTATAGGTTGGATAGGTATCACCATAAGATGGATAAAACATATCAAATTCCTGGCGGGTAAAATACAACCAGTTATTGGAATCAAAATGTGCTGCATTATTCTGCCCAAACAAGTTTTGAAATTCACGCTGGGCTGGTGTGATTACTTCATGAAATGGTTCAGCAGCCGGGGGGAAAAAATAGGGGTCATTATAACTTTGTTCGTGAAAGTCAACGTGTACCTGTGGCAGCCAGGAATTATACAATTTCATCCGGGCCTTACTTTCTTTTTGAGTTTGCCATGACCAGTCACGATTCAGGTCAAAGTTGTAATGATTTGTCCTGCCCCGCGGCCAGGGTTCACTGTGTTCGCGGGCCTGCGGATCTGCATTAAAATTTTTTCCAACCACATCGTTGTACCAGTTTACATACCGGTCCCTGCCATCAGGATTAAGACAGGGGTCAATAATTACTACTGTATTTTTCAACCATGTTTTTGTTTGTGTATTCGATGGGTCAACCAATGCAAATAATGTCTGCATAGCTGCTTCAGAAGAAGTAGGTTCATTTCCATGTACATTGTAGCTTAGCCAGGTGATTGCAGGCGCACCCTGAACTACAGAAGCCATTTTATCTTTTGCCATGCCTGCTATCCTCAAATTATTTTTACGGATGGCATCCAGGTTTTGCATGTTTTCAGCAGATGCGATATAAGCTACCATCAATGGCCTGCCTTCATTGGTCTCTCCATATTTTTCAATTTTGACCATACCTGGAACGGCTTGTGCCACGGCATTAAAATATGCTACAATTTTATAGTGCGGGGTAAATTTTGTTCCTAAAGTATATCCTAAAAATTCAGCGGGAGATTGTACTTTTTGTGCAAAAAGAAAATTGACACTCATTAAAAGTAGCAGGCAAAGAAACATTTTTCTCATAAGACTTTGTTTTAGAATAGTGAAAGTATAAAATCTAATGCTGCCTGCAAAATTGAAATTTATGACAGGCTTTTAATAAATATATTTGTAATTATAACTTACAGTATGATTCATAAATTAAAACTTCTCGCACTTTTTTTATTTACTTCAATAGTAATTAACGCACAGGTATCCTGGATTGGCGCAGGAAAAAATGTAGATCCATATCATTATATTCAAAAAAAATCAGCCACTTATTCCAACGCTGCGATCGCTACTGCGCATCCACTCGCAAGTGCAGTAGGTGCTGCCGTGATGAAAGAAGGTGGGAATGCATTTGATGCAGCGATTGCTGTACAACTCGCACTGGCAGTGGTTTACCCGGATGCGGGTAATCTTGGAGG
Source organism: Chitinophagaceae bacterium (assembly GCA_049289155.1). Classification (GTDB taxonomy): domain Bacteria; phylum Bacteroidota; class Bacteroidia; order Chitinophagales; family Chitinophagaceae; genus JAFDXJ01. Next base: position 2,386 of record JBAQJB010000495.1, on the reverse strand, counting down.
CGGCGGTTTTTTGCTGGGAAGAAATAAAGATGGAAAAAATATTGCCATTGATTTCCGTGAAAAAGCACCCGGCCTTTCTACAACAGATATGTACCTGGATTCAGCGGGCAATGCACAAAGTGAATTGTCTGAAAACGGGCATTTATCTTCAGGCGTACCCGGGACAGTAGCAGGTTTATTTGCAATACTTCCTTATGCAAAACTTTCATTTGAACAATTAATTGCACCTGCTATAGAACTTGCCGAACAAGGTTTTGTAATAACCAGTGAGCAGGCTGAAGAATTTAATGATACAAAAGAAGATTTTTTAAAATACAATACAACTCAGGTCCCTTTTGTAAAAAATACAAATTGGAAACCCGGAGATACATTGTACCAACCTGAATTAGCGGCGACATTGAAACGCATTCAAAAAAATGGTGCGAAGGGATTTTATGAAGGAAAAACAGCAGAACTTATTGTTGCTGAAATGAAACGTGGGAATGGAATTATGTCTTTGAATGACCTGAAAAATTATGAAGCAAAATCAAGAGATGCGATCCTCACTGATTATCGCGGGTATACGATTATAGGTTTTCCGCCCCCCAGCAGTGGTGGTATTATTGTGAGCCAGGTGCTTACCATGGTAGCACCTTACCCGATGAAAAAATATGGTTATGGTACTGTCGAATCCATGCACCTGATGATCGAAGCGGAACGCAGGGCATTTGCCGATCGGGCAGAATATATGGGTGATCCGGATTTTTGGAAAGTGCCTCAAAAAACCTTACTCAGCAAAACATACCTTACCAACAGGATGAAAGATTTTGATCCGCAACAAGCATCAGTCAGTAAAAATATTAAAGCAGGCATCATCCATGAGAGCGATGAAACCACGCATATCAGTATTATTGATGCTGAAGGAAATATGGTTTCCATTACAACTACATTAAACAATAGTTATGGCAGCAAAACTGTAGTCGGGGGCGCTGGTTTTATAATGAATGATGAAATGGATGATTTTAGTATGAAGCCGGGCGTACCAAATATGTATGGCGCCATTGGCGGCGCGGCAAATGCTATTGCTCCGGGAAAAAGAATGCTGAGTTCTATGGCGCCGACGCTGGTTTTAAAAGATGGAAAACCTTTTATCGTTCTTGGAACTCCCGGTGGCACTACCATTCCCACTTCTGTGTATCAAATGATCGTGGACATTATTGATTTTGATATGAATGCAACGGACGCAGTGAATCAACCAAAATTTCATCATCAATGGCTTCCGGATATTGTAGAAATAGAAAAAGGCTTTTCCCCGGAAACTATTAAAAGCCTGGAAAGGATGGGATATACATTGCAACGGGTTGGTGAAATCGGCAGGTCCGAACTGATCAAAGTTTTGCCAAACGGGCAGTTTGAAACTGCAGCAGACAAAAGAGGAGATGATTGTGTAAATGGGTTTTAAAACTTTAAATAAATTTTTATGTCATTCGAAAAACTTTTCAAAGAAAACATTATAAAAAGGTTTGAATCATATAAACAAATGGGAGATAAAACCTTTGCCCAGTTAAGGGAAGAAGATTTCTTTTTCCAACCTTCAGCAGAGAATAATACCATTGCTGTAAACATTCAGCACATGTATGGAAATATGCTGAGCCGATTTACAAACTTTTTGGCCGAAGATGGTGAAAAAAGCTGGCGCAAAAGAGATGCTGAATTTGAACATTCCGATGCGGGCATGCAAGATTTATTATCCTATTGGAATGAAGGCTGGGCCTGCGTTTTCAAAGCAATCAAAGATTTGGAAGAAGAAGATTTTTCGTCAACCATATATATACGCGAAGAACCCTTGAGTGTATGTGATGCGTTATTGCGGCAACTCGGTCACTATGCCTATCATGTGGGGCAGATAATTTTTATTGCAAAAATGATCAAAGGGGAAGATTGGAAAACATTGACTATTCCGAAAAAAAGGAATTGATTTTTCTGCCAATAAAATAAGTTTCATACCCTTCCCTATATATATTAGAGTTACAGATCCACACAACGAACAATAATTTAATTGCCGGTTTTAACCGCCTCACCAAAACCATTTGAATTTTTATAATCTCGGTATCGCCGGTCAGTCGACATGCAATGGATGGCATAAAAAAAACCCACTCTTTTCATAGCAGGTTTTTGAAAAAATAATATTTAGAAATACTTCACAATTGTTTACTCGCCGGTTTTGGTCGCCTGACCAAAATAATTTGAATTTTTTAATCTCTGATATTGCCGGTCAGGCGACCAGCAATGACAAAAAATCTTCTTATCGCCGGTCAGTCGACATGCAATGGATGGCATAAAAAAACCCACTCTTTTCAGAGCAGGTTTTTGAAAAATAATATTTAGAAATACTTCACAATTGTTT
>JBAQJB010000494.1:0-1850 GCA_049289155.1 Chitinophagaceae bacterium | reverse complement strand
GCAGCAGGAACTTTATTAACGATCTTAATGTGCAAAGCCATGAACAGGTCCTTGCTGAATGTATTGATCGGATCCTTTGGAAGCAGCGCTGCTCCTGCACAGGCAAAGAGTGCATCGGGTGGAACCTACAAAGAAATTTCTCTCTATGATGCAGCCATTGCAATGAGCTATGCAAGAAAAGTGATCATTGTTCCGGGCTATGGTTTAGCAGTCGCACAGGCGCAACATGTTTGCCATGAACTGGAGAAAACATTGGAAGAAAAAGATGTAACTGTCTTATATGCGATTCATCCTGTTGCGGGTAGAATGCCGGGACATATGAATGTTTTGCTTGCTGAAGCAGATGTGGATTATGATAAATTATTGGAAATGGAACAGGCCAATGATGAATTTAAAACTACAGATGTAGTTCTTATTCTTGGTGCGAATGATGTGGTAAATCCTGCTGCAAAAAATGATCCCGCTTCACCGATTTATGGTATGCCGGTTTTGGAAGTGGAAGAAGCCAAAATGGTGATTGTAAATAAGCGCAGTATGAAACCCGGTTATGCCGGTATTGAAAATGAATTATTTTTTCAACCCAAGACTTCCATGCTTTTTGGAGATGCAAAAGCTGTTTTGCAAAAACTGGTTGCAGAAATAAAAAGTGTTTAATTTTTTTAAACCTGCAAATCTTTTTTAAAAATCACATCAGTCCTTTTTTAATTATATATAACCTTTAACAGGACATTTAAAACACCCACTGCAATAATCCGTTTCATTTTTTAATTAAATGGAAATGGTTTTATGCAAAGATTATTTTTGTGTTTTTTATTTGTTTCTTTTTTTTCAATCGCTTATGCGCAAGCGCCCTATAACAGGGCAATCGGTGTAAAATTACCCGGCGGTTTTTCTGTTACCTATAAAAAATTTATTGCAGATACGAAGAATCTCGAGTTCCAGGCAACGGGCTGGAATAAAGGATTCCGCGTGAGTGGATTGTATGAATTTAATTTTTATGCATTTCCCAAAATCCCAACCCTGTCCTGGTTTGCAGGGCCTGGTGTGCATGTGGGTTTTTGGAAAGACCGCTATAAAGAAACCTATGGAAGCCAGGCAGATATTGGCATTGATGGTATCATCGGTTTGGATTATAAGATCCCGGATCTGCCATTGAATTTTAGTGTGGACTGGCAGCCGGCTGTTACATTAATTGGCAATGCATCTTTCGCGCCTGCCACAGGCGGTATAGCTGCGAGGTTTACTTTTTAAAAATTACCTAAACTTTTTTTCATGTTTAAAAAGATACTTTTATTTTTTGTCAGTGCATTTTTATTTTCTCAAATAAATGCGCAAAATACAAGTAGTGATTATCAAACAGCGATCGGTTTAAAATTTTATCCCGGTACAATTTCTGTCAAACATTTTATAAAAAATGATGTAGCATTAGAAGGGCTGGGATACTTTTGGGAAGATGGTTTCCGTGTTACAGGCCTGTACGAATTTTATGGAGATATCAGCGATGTGAATGGTTTAAAATGGTATGCCGGCCCGGGTGCGCATGTCGGCGGTTGGAGCGATCGCTGGAAAAAAATACACCCGGTAAATGATGGCGGCATTGCGATAGGCATTGATGGGGTACTGGGACTTGATTATAAATTTACAGGTGCGCCCATTAATATCAGTCTCGACTGGCAACCCTCATTTAATTTTGTTGGCTATAATTATTTTGAAGGTGGCTGGGGCGGTATCGGTATACGTTATACGATCAAATAATTTTCATTCATCGCTTCCTTTGAATAACTCAAATATGTGTAGCTCATTTTGGCTCATTTTTATTTTGATATGATGTGGAAAACCCGAAGGGTTGA
>JBAQJB010000493.1:0-1613 GCA_049289155.1 Chitinophagaceae bacterium | reverse complement strand
CGCTGGATGTTATCTGATGGAGCTTCCGCTTTTTTGATGTCTGATCAGCCCAATGAAAACGGATTGAGCCTGCGCCTCGACTGGATCGAAGGTACTTCTTATGCAAATGTGATGGATACCTGTATGTATATGGGCGGAGAAAAAATGGCAGATGGTTCTTTGAAAGGTTTTATGGATTATACGCCGGAAGAAATCATGAATAAATCTATCTTCAGCATTAAACAGGACATCACTTTATTGAGTGATAATATTGTCCATTTAGGCGGGAAAAAGATTATGGAAATTTTTGAGAAAAAAGGCTTAAAAAATACAGACATAGATTATTTTTTGCCACATATTTCCAGTGAGTTTTTTAAAGCAAAAATTTATGACCTTGTTGAAATATATGGGGGCGGTATTCCGTATGAAAAATGGTTTATCAATTTATATACGGTGGGCAATGTAGGCGCAGCATCAGTTTATTTAATGGTTGATGAATTGTTTCATAGCGGCCGGCTTAAAAAAGGAGAAAAGATTTTATTACTCGTCCCTGAAAGTGCCCGGTTTTCCTATATGTATGCCATGCTGACTGTTTGTTAGATTTTATTTAGAAAATATTTTTCCTTATGAAAAAAGAAGATGTGCCGCAGGATAAAGGGTCACTTGGAAAAATTACCAAAGAAATTTGTTATGCCACCGATGCTTCGGGGAAATATGTAACCGCTTTAAGTGAAGGTTGGTCGGTAAAAAATAAAGCCCTGGATACTACCTGGGAAAGTATTCAAATCCGTATGGCTGCTGCACGAAAAAAAGTTGAGCTTAAAGAAGCCAGCCCTTTACTTTTTTTTATGGAACATGGATTGATGGATATAAAAATTCTTTCCGGCTATACCGGTTTTTATCGCTGGCAAATAATAAAACATTTGAAACCTGCTGTGTTTGAAAAATTAAGTGAAAAAAAATTAGCCCGCTATGCTGCTGTTTTTAATATATCCATTGAAGAACTTAAAAACATGAATGTGCATGGCGAATCATTTTGAACACCTGCAGTCTGCACATTGCGAGAATGGCGTTACGCGTAGTTTGCTGAATAATATCGGCATCACGCAAATCACCGAACCACTTGCATTTGGCATTGGTGCGGGATTATTTTTTGTATATATCCCATTCATTAAAATTAATAATGGTCCCGTGATCGCATTCCGCGTAATGCCAGGGTTAATTTTTAAAAGAGTTTGCAAAGCCCTGGGCATCCACGTTACACGAAAAAAATTTCGTTCTAAAGAAAAGGCAAAAGAATTTTTAGATGCGCGTCTTGAATCCGGGCATCCCGCAGGTTGCCAGGTGGGCGTATATTATTTGTCTTATTTTCCCAAAGAATACCGCTTTCATTTTAATGCGCATAATTTAATTGTTTATGGAAAAATGGATGACCAGTATTTGATCAGTGACCCGGTGATGGAACATCCAACCACGCTGAGCAGTTATCAACTGGAACGCGTTCGTTTTGCAAAAGGTGCTTTAGCGCCAAGAGGACAAATTTATTTTCCGCAGGATGAAACGAATATTTCCAATGAGCAAATTAAACAAGCAATTATACAAGGCATTAAAAAAAATGCGCGCAGTATGTTGCA
>JBAQJB010000492.1:0-3366 GCA_049289155.1 Chitinophagaceae bacterium | reverse complement strand
TTCAATGCCTTTGAGATCATTTTTTAAAACAATGCCATCGTAATTTTTAGTAAAAAGAATATTACTGCCACCGCCAAGGACAAGGCTGTGTTGCTCGTTTTTATATAAATCACTTTCCACAATTTCGCGGAGTGACTCAATAGAATCAAAGGAAATAAAATATTTTGCACTGGCATCAATGCCAAATGTGTTGAATTTTTTTAAAGAAATATTTTCCACGACCTGCATACAAATGTTTTGAATTAAACCGGGTCCACATCCGGTTGAATAGTTACTGAAGCATATCTTTTATAAGAAAACAAAATAGCAGCCTGCTGCAAAATTTCTATTTTACATTGCTCAATCAGGGAAATGTTGCGCGGCAATTTAATAACCAATTCCCAAATATACCTGTTGCGTATCCGTGGAATAATGGCTTCTGCCGGCCCGCTGATATATGCCTGATAATTTTTCTGCAAACCAACCGCCATGCGGCTTGCAGCTTCTGAAGCGATTTCATTCATCGTATGTTTGATGGAAATTTTTATCATGCGAGAAAATGGCGGATAATGAAATTGTTTTCTTGCTTCCATCTCAAATGCATAAAATTTTTCATAATCATGTTTCAATAAAAAACCGATCACAGGATGCTGCGTATTGCTCACTTGTATCATCACTTTTCCCTGCCCGTCTTTTCTGCCGGCACGGCCACTTACCTGTTGCATCATTTGAAAGGCGCGTTCATTCACCCGAAAATCTGCGAAGTGTAAAAGGCTGTCTGCATCGAGAATACCAACGAGATTTACATTTTCAAAATCAAGTCCCTTTACCACCATTTGTGTGCCGACTAAAATGTCAATTTTTTTTTGTTCAAATAATTTAATGAGATTATCATGGTCATATTTTCCCTTCACGCTATCATAATCCATTCGCGCGATATGTACGCCTGGAAAGGCTTCTGCCAGAATCTCCTCTATTTTTTCTGTACCAAAATTTTTCTTTATAAATGAATGGCTGCCGCAAGCGCCGCAGGTATAGATCACGGGATACACTTTTCCGCAATAATGGCAACACAACTGGTTTTTGGATTTATGAAAAGTAAGCGTAACCGCGCAATCCGTGCATTGCGGAATCCAGCCGCAGGCCCCACAAATAAAATAAGGAGAATAACCGCGCCTGTTTTGAAAAACAATCACCTGCTTTTTTTCTTCTATCGCAGTAGCAATGGATGCCTTGAGTTGTGGTGAAATAATAACTTTCCCTTTTTCCTTTTGAATGATTCTTTTTACATCAATAATTTCAATAGCCGGCATATTTACTTTACCATAGCGTTCTGTCAAGATAACTTTTCCAAACTTTCCTTTTTCTGCATTAAATAAACTTTCCATGGAAGGCGTAGCGCTGCCGAGCAAAACTTTTGCGTTGCATTCTGCAGCTAAATAAATCGCCGCATCACGCGCATGATAACGTGGCGCGGGATCCTGTTGTTTGTAGGAAGCATCATGTTCTTCATCCACAATCACCAATGCAAGATTTTTAAACGGCAGAAATAAAGAAGACCTTGCACCAACAATAATATGTGCCTGCCCGCTCTTTACACGATTCCATATTTCCACTCTTTCCTGCGGGTTAAATTTTGAATGATAAACGATGATGTGGCCGCCAAAATTTTTTTGTAACCTGCGAATCAATTGAGACGTCAACGCAATTTCCGGCAACATGTATAATATTTGTTTGCCCTCGCGGATATGAGATTCCATCAATTTTGTATAAATTTCTGTTTTACCGCTGGACGTTACACCCTGTAATAAACAAACTTCTTTTTCTGCAAAAATTGAATTGATCTCAGACAATGCATTTTCCTGTGCTTCTGATAAAGTAAAATCAATATTTACATGAGGGTGCTGAAGCCTTATCCTGTCCACATTTGTCTTGATGGAAACCAATATATTTTTATCAACCAATGCTTTCAACTGAGCGGCACTGGCATTTGATTTTTTTAATAATTCAGCTTGCTGAACTTCAGGAGAATTCCTGGATAAGTGTAAAAATGAAAGCAGGAGCGCTAATTGTTTCGGTGCTTTTGTCCATTCATTCAATAAATTTTCCAGTTTTTTTTCGTCCTGGAATTCAGGGTGTAAACGAATATGTAATTCCGTTTTGGGTTTGTATTTTTCTTTTAAATTTTCCCGAATAAAACATACCTCTTTTTCAATTAATTTTTTTACCACGGGATATACATGTGCTTTATCTAATATTTGTTGCACTTCCCCCATGCGGATCTCTTTTTTAATTTCCAAGGCTTCAAAGAGCATGAATTCATCATTGCTTAATGCGGCTGCATCGCCGTCATACGTTTCATTGAATTGCAAAATACTTTCACCCGATAATTTAAAATTCGCGGGAATCGCAGCCTGCATTACTTCACCTTCGCTGCACATATAATAATGCGCCATCCATGCCCAAAACTTCAGTTGCCCCGGGAAAACCAATGGTTCTTCATCTAAAATATTCAGGATAGGTTTTGCTTTAAAATTAGTCGGTGCTTTTTGAGAAATATTTTTAATGATACCCGCGTATCTTTTATTTTTAAGGGAGACTTCCACACGTAAACCCGGCATAGCAGCATCTGCAAATTCTGTGGGAATACTCCAGGTATAATTCATCGGTAAAGCAAGCGGGATAATTACTTCAGCAAATAATGCATCTTGTGCAAACGCTAAGGTATCTCCAATATTGGTTTCGTTTTTTTCTACTTCTTTGCTATTTTTTATTTGTGTTGCCACACGCGAATATAAACAGGAATGTGCGTAAAATAAATGAATTAACGATATTTCAAAAGGGCTGCTTCCATTTGCCGAAAAGCTGTTTCTTTTAAAGCGGGCAGGTCTTTGATATGCAAACCTTCAACAGGTATTTCCTTTAAAAATATTGTCCTGCAAATGCCCGGTACTAATTCAAAAAAACTACGGTAATGCATTCGCCTGATCGTATCCGGGAAGATCATGGGCAGGATGGGCGTTTGTGTTTCAATAGCAATACGAAAAGCGCCATCAAAAAAATCTTTCAGGGGTTTACCTGTTTCATTAAATGTTCCTTCGGGAAAAATAAAAATAGAAACACCCTGGTCGATGGCAGATTTTAAAGCACGAACACTTTTAGCTCTTTTTTCCGGGCTACTTCTATCCACTAAAATCGCGGCGGAGCGATAGATCCAGCCGAATACAGGCCAATGCACCATCTCTTTTTTTCCCAATGCTCGCACGGGTTGACGCACCGAACGCACAAGTGCAGGTATGTCGAGGTATGAAATATGATTGGCAATAAAAATGTACCGGCTTTTTTTATCCAGTGGCACTTCATATATTTCTTTATGCCGGATACCAA
>JBAQJB010000491.1:0-5426 GCA_049289155.1 Chitinophagaceae bacterium | reverse complement strand
CCATTGTATTCAAGAATGCCCACATGCAGTGTATGTGATTTTTGAGCGGAAATTTTTTTGGATAAAAAAATACTGTCTGCAATGGACAATGCTTTTTCACCACTAATGCGGATCATGGCAATTGCGCCAATTCCCGGCGGCGTGGCAATTGCCACGATCGTATCATCCCATCCATCCGTTTTTCCCCGCATAATTTAAAAATATGTTGCAAAGATATTCTATCCGGTTTTTGAAATATAAAAAACAGCTTAATAATACGGGCGTTTATAAAATTCTACCAACATACATGAAGCCTTTTGCGCAATCCAATTCAAAATAAGGTAATTAGGTAAACCTATTGTAGACTTCTTTTCTACTAAGGTTCTAAAACCTTCAGCACATCAACGTAATGATTAGCAGCTTAGGCAAATAGAAATTTTTACAATGAAATATTTTTTTAAAGTATATAAACTTTTTTGCAAAAAAAATCCCGGCTTTCGCCGGGATCAATAAATATTTATTTTTTCTTAATCAGTCACCTGGAAAGTGATCGGTTGTTTCTGGCGGTAAATTACATTCCGGCCGTTTTGCACAGCAGGCGTCCAGTTTGGCCCTCTTTGAATTACGCGAACTGCTTCTGCGGAGATACCATAACCGGGATTATTCAATGCTTTCACTTCAGAAATAGTACCGTCTTTACTTACCAGGAAAGAAACCACTACGGTATAATTTCCTGCGGGTGCTCCATTTTCCTGGGCTACTTCGCCGCGTAAATTTCTTTGCAAATATTTTACCCAGCCATCACTGCCTCCGGGAAATTTCGCTTCTATCTGTACTGTTTTAAATTCCTTATCGTAATCTTCTGTCTGCACTTTTGGCGCTTCCACTACACCGGTACCTTTTTCCACGGGTGGCGCGATCACATCCGTCTTCACACCTTCCTGGTTGATCACACCGATCTTGGTATCAGTAAGTTCTTCCTGCTTGGGTGGTGGCTCCGTTACAATTTCTTTTACAATTTTAGGCGGTGTAAATTGTTTGATCTCAATTTTCACTTCTTGTTTCGGTGGAGGAGGTGGCGGTGGCTCTACCGGTTTTTCTTTTTCTTTTACCTGTGTAAGGCTCACGTCTTCCACGAGCATTTTTACAGGCTCTTCTTTGGCAGCGGGTTTTAAAAAGGAAAAGAGGGCCGCTACTATAGCAATGGCAAGCATTGCCAGGAGGGCCGCAGTGATGCGTTTATTATAGGTTTTACGCAAATCATACGCGCCATATTCCTTATTCCTGCCATCAAAAATTATATCCAGGACATCGGCCGATAATATTTTATTTGTTTCCATACACTTTTTTTTGTTAGATGCATTTTTTGAATAAATACATATATTTATTTTCCTGTGGCTGTATTCGGATCTTCACCCTGTGTAAGCCTGATCAACTGGTCTTCCGGTTTTGAAATATCCACAAGGGCGTATCTTCCTACGAGGTTAATGGACATTTCATCCAGTATATTCACCACGTTTTTATAGGTCGACTGGTCATTGGGTTTGATCACTACCATGAAAGAACTATCCGTACTATTTTTCTTATCCATGATCACCTGGCGGATATCTTTAAAATTGGATGATTTAAAGTTTTTCCCTGAAGGATCCAATTGGCCTGTATAATAAAATACATTATTATCTTTTCCCAGCATGATGGTCAAGGCTGAATTTTCATTCAGTTTATTTTGCTGATCCGGGTTTTTTACATCTGCCGGCAGGTTGAGCTTAAACGCTGTGGGCTGGCTCATCGAAGTCGTAAATATAAAGAAAGTGATGAGCAAAAATCCCAGGTCCACCATTGGTGTAAGGTCTACCCGGGTAGACAATTTTTTCGATTTCTTGACGCCTGGCCCTTTCTTATGCCCGCCGCCCGATGAGGTATCTAACTCTGCCATGATGCATTATTTTTATTGTCAGTAAATTATTTATTCCTTCGCTGTTGGTTTTCCCGCCATATTTTCTTTCCAGAGATCTGAACCTTCAGGAACATTTTGCGGGTTGGTAACCATTTGAAATTTCAGCAGGTCATTCTTTTTCAACGCATCAATAATGTTTTTAAAGGAAGGATAATAGGCCGCATTATCACCTTTGAGCAGGAGGTTTAGTTTCTGCCCCTGGTACACATCATGTACGGCTTTCATCCATTCGATCATTTCATTATTGGCGGTGTCTTTAATAGGAATGCCCGGCAATGTTTTTGAATTCATTTGTTCCTTCGGCAATTTTGCCTGCTGGCTGAGTTGCGACATGGGCACACCGATAAACGGTGCGGCTACCAGTGCATTGATATCGCTTTCAGTAAGGCCAAGATTTTTATCAGAGTTAATCGTATTTAAAATCTCTTTCTTATTGTTCTTATCAACCGTACCATCTCCTGTGGACAAATAAGCATGCCCGTCTTTGTCCATCGATATCATTACAATATCATTTTCAGGGGCAATTTTTGAAGCCACAGATTTTGGTGTACTCACCGGCACTGCTTCCGAAGGTTTAAATTTTGTAGCAAGGATAAAGAATGTCAGCAACAGGAATGCCACGTCACACATGGCAGTCATGTCCACTATTGTACTTTTCCTGGCAATTTTGGGTCTTCCCATTTTTTATAATTTTTTGTCGTCAGGTAATGAGATGCATCCGCTTCCTTATTCCACAAATTATTTATTTATAATTTGCAGCGAAGCTTTGTGTAAGTGTAAAACCGGATTCATCAATACCATACGTGATACCATCAATACGTGTAGTGAATACATTATAGAATATGATCGCTACTGCAGAAGTACCAATACCAAGCGCAGTATTGTACAAGGCCTCGGAAATACCCTGGGACAAATGCTGTGCAGCGTCACCACCACCTGCTTCACCCAATGATGCAAACGCGCGGATCATACCGATTACCGTACCCAGCAATCCTACCAGTGTAGCAATGGATGCGATCGTGGATAAATAAACCAGGTTCTTTTCCAGCATCGGCAATTCGAGTGCCGTTGCCTCTTCAATTTCTTTCTGAATATTCAATACTTTCTGGTCAGTGGCCAGTTCTGTATTACCAATCATTTCACGGTATTTACGCAGGCCGGCTTTCATTACATTACCTACAGAACCTTTTTGCTTATCGCATTCTGCGAGGGCTTTATCCAGGTCTTTATTGGCTAAATGAAATTGTACGCGGCGAATAAATTCTGCATTGTTGCCGGTACCGGAAGCTTTCATTACAGTTAATAAACGCTCTACCACAAATACCAGGGTAGTTAATAAAGTACCAATCAGGATCGGTACAATAATTCCCCCGAGATACATACGCGGCAAGTTTCCTTTAGGGCCTTGCTGATCAGGCCAGAATCCGCCGGCCATATCAGGACGTTCAAAATTACTATTGGCGCCTATTACAAAACGCCATAACAGGTATCCTAATAAAAGGCAGATAAATGGCGCGATCCAGGATATGACATTGCTTTTTCTTTTGGGTTGCACTGATGTTGTACTCCTGTTTGGCGCTGTTGCGGTTGGTTTAAATTCAGCCATAACACAATTGTTTTTTTGTTTTTAAAATTGGATGATAAAGTTGTAATCTACAATTGTAGTGAAAATAAATGGATAAAACCATTTACACTTCAATTATATTTTGCCTGCCAAATTAGAATTTTTATTTAAAGAAACAAATTTACCTGTTTTATTTTTTTTATTTTTTTTATAAAAGGGTAAAAAAAATCCATTCATCAAAAAAGCCTTTCCCATTTTTTTAGAAAGTGTACATTCGCCACTTTATTTTATTCAACCCTTTTTTTAACCAATTATTTTTATATGAAAAAATGGACAATTCTCTTAATGTTGCTATTGCCTGCAACATTTGTTTTTTCACAAAAGAAAAAACCGGTCACAGATACTGTGCCCGCAAACACGGTAAAGAAAACAACACCTCCTGCCACCCCAAAAACCGGCCCAAAAAAATATGAGGATGTGATCACGGATAAAGCGGTTACTTCTGTTGGCCTCTTCACCGTGCATAAAGTAGACGACAAATGGTATTTTGAAATTCCGGATTCTTTATTGAACCGCGAAATACTCACCGTAACAAGGTTTAGTAAAGTTGCCGGTGGCGGAAGTATATATGGTGGCGAACTGGTAAACCAGCAAACCATCAGTTGGGAAAAAGGCCTTACGGATAATTTACTAATGCGTGTAGTAACGCTGATCAGTTTCGCAGATACAACCAATAAAATTTATACAGCCGTAAAAAATTCTAACGTTAACCCGATCGCCCAGTCCTTTGATATAAAAGCGTATGGCAAAGATTCAAACAGCGTGGTGATAGATGTTACGGATTTCTTTAAAGGAGATAACCAGGTAGTAAGCCTTAATCCACGCGTGAAGAAAAATTATAACCTGATGGGCCTTTCCCCGGACAGGAGTTTTATAGAAACCATCAAAACATTTCCCATCAACACGGAAGTGAAGACAACGAAAACATTTATTTCAATTCCTCAACCCGGCGGGCAAACACAATCCGTTTCCCTGCCTGCTGCTGAAGCAGCCGGTGCGGTTACATTTGAATTGAATACTTCTTTTATTATGTTGCCTTCCAATCCCATGAAAAAAAGATTATTTGATCCGCGCGTGGGTTATTTCGCGGATGATTATACAGTGTATGGTGATGAACAGCAAAAAGTGAAAGATGATATTTTTATTATTCACTGGCGCCTCGAACCAAAACCGGAAGATATGGAGAAATGGAAACGCGGGGAATTGGTAGAACCTCAAAAACCAATTGTATATTATATAGATCCTGCCACACCAAAACAATGGCGCCCTTATTTAATCGCCGGTATCAATGACTGGCAAAAAGCATTTGAAAAAGCCGGTTTTAAAAACGCGATCATGGCAAAGGAATGGCCGGAAGGCGACACTACCATGAGTCTTGACGACGCACGTTTTTCTGTTGTGCGTTATTTCGCGTCAGATATTGAAAATGCATACGGGCCAAATATTCATGACCCGCGTACCGGTGAAATACTGGAAAGCCATATCGGCTGGTACCATAATGTAATGCAATTATTACACGACTGGTATTTTATTCAAACCGCCGCCGTTGATCCGAAAGCGAGGAAGATGAAATTTGATGATTCATTAATGGGGCAGTTGATTCGCTTTGTGTCATCACATGAGATAGGCCACACTTTAGGACTTCGCCACAATATGGGCAGCAGTAGTAGAACACCGGTAGAAATGTTGCGCAATAAAGCCTGGGTAGAAGCTCATGGTCACACAGCTTCTATTATGGATTACGCGCGTTTTAATTATGTAGCGCAACCGGAAGATAATATCAGTGAAGCCGGATTATTTCCACGCATCGGGGATTATGATAAATGGGCTATTCAATGGGGTTACTCCTACGCGAATGCAACGAAT
>JBAQJB010000490.1:0-11426 GCA_049289155.1 Chitinophagaceae bacterium | reverse complement strand
CACCTATTCCACTTCTGTAAAAAAAGACTTTGTTTCAAACAATATTTTTTTGCTGGGTAAAACCTGGGGGTTTTTAAAATATTATCACCCTCAAATTGCTGCGGGTAAATATGATTGGGATAAGGAGTTGATTGAGTTTCTTCCCGATTATGTAAAAGCAACAACGATAAAAGAACGAAATGATTTATTGGAATCATGGATTAAAAAATTTGGAGATGTTCCTGTTTGCGAATCGTGTAATGAAAGTATTTCAACAACCGCTAAACTGAAGCCTGCCTTTGACTGGATACAAAATAATGAACTTTCTTCTTCCCTGGTTTCCATGCTGCAAAATATAAAAAAGAACAGGATACAAAACGGGCAATACTATATAAAATTTTACCCGGAGGAAAATATAAATTATGCTGAATTTCAGCATGAGCCTAGTTATTCTAACCTGCAATTTCCAAATGACGGGTATAGCCTCTTATCTCTTTTCAGGATATGGAACATCATTGAATATTGGTATCCTTATAAATACGATCTGCCTGTGCCGTGGGATACTATTTTAAAACAATTTATACCAAAAATGCTGGCACTTAAAAATACACAGGAATACACCGCACTGATTGCAGCACTCATGACAAAGATCCATGACAGCCATGTGTTTTTCAGAAGTGCTTTAATGGAAGAAATGACGGGAAAATATTTTATGCCATTCACTATAAAAGTGATTGAAAATAAAATTTTAGTTACTTCTATATTAAATGATTCACTCGCCGCTCTTTCGAATGTACAGGTTGGAGATATTATTGAAAGCATTGAGAATGCGCTCCTGCCTGCTATGATCGAAAAATATAAAGAAATTATTTCCGCATCAAATGAGGGCTCTTTCCTGCAGAAACTTTCCTATAACCTGACCAGGACCAGCAATGCAAACAGCCATATTTCTATACAAAGAAATAATACAAATTTTAAAACAATCACCTCCAATTATATTCCCAATATTTTTAAGCCGGTATATTTAGATCCAACTTATTTTTCATATGCGAAAGATTCTGCTTTCTGTATCATCAATGATCAAATCGGTTATTTAAATGTAGGAAATTTTAATAGAAAAGACAGCCTGGAATTAGAGAAAATGATGGGAAGCGTTTCAAAATTAATTATTGATAACAGGCAAAACCAGGATGAACAAAATGGAACCGGCGGCGGCGATATTATAGCCAACTTAATACTTCCCGCAGATAATAATTTTGTCCGGTTTTCTACGCTGGATCCCACGTATCCCGGCGTTTTCACTTTGACAGCACCCACGAATATGGGCACTCAGTTTAATACCAATTATTTCAAAGGAAATATTATTATTTTAATCAATGAAAACACAATGAGTGTGGGCGAATTTTTAACCATGGCCTTTCAAAAAGCGGAGAAGGCGCATACATTAGGAACTACTACCGCAGGCGCTGATGGAAATGTTGTCTATGTGGGTTTGCCGGGCGGAATTTCTCTTCAGTTTACCGGCCTTGGTGTATATTATCCGGATGGTTCAGAAACACAAAGGGTGGGAATTCAACCGGATATTATGGTGGAACAAACCATTGAAGGCTATCGCAAAAATAATGATGAACAATTAAATAAAGCCGTAGAATATTTACAAAAAACAGGGAAATAAAAGTTCACTTTCTATAACTCACATACACTCATTTTTTAAAAGTAACTTTAACTGGTTTGCATGCGTTTTCATTTTTATATTTTTATTGCCGCAGGGAAAAATTAAAGGGCGTTTCTGTGATGTGAAAAAAATATGGGGCAAATAATTATTTTATAAATCCACTAAGTAATTATGAAAATTATCAAAACACATACATTAGATCCCGGGGACAAAAAAATAATTTTCAATCTTTGGAATAGTGAATATCCCGTTAACCTAAGCTTTCATGAAATACAGGATATGGATAATTACCTAAACGAATTGCCGGGGCTTACTTACTACCTTATGAAAAATGATGTACGAGAAATAGAAGGTTGGGCCATGACCTTTAATGCAGGAGAAGAGAAATGGTTTGCGATAACAATTTCACCAGGCGTGCAGGGAACAGGCAAAGGCACGCTCCTGCTGGACCATTTAAAAAGTGACCATGAAATTTTAAATGGCTGGGTGATCGACCATCAAAATGATTATAGACAAAATGGCGAACCGTATCGGTCACCGGTTTTGTTTTATCAAAAAAACGGCTTCCATGTTTTCCCCGAAACAAGGCTTGAAATTCCTACCCTCTCCGCGGTGTTGATCAGTTGGCGTAAACATACAGTTGACAATAGCAATGAAAATAAAAAATAATTTCATGACAAAAACGGGTAAAATTTAAACAAATAGGCCTTAATATATTTGGAGCGAATTTTGCAAAACAAATGAAAAATAAAAAACATGACAAACGATAAAGCCATATTAGCAGGCGGCTGTTTCTGGGGTATGGAAGAACTCATCAGGGAACAACCCGGCGTTATTTCAACAGTAGTTGGTTATACCGGTGGAACTATAAAAAATGCAACCTACCGGAATCATGGCAATCATGCCGAAGCCATAGAAATTACATATGACGCGGATAAAATTTCTTATAGAAAACTATTAGAATTTTTCTTCCGCATACATAATCCAACCACAAAGAACAGGCAGGGAAATGACATGGGAAGTTCATACAGGTCCGCTATTTTTTATAGCAATGAAACCCAAAAGAAAACAGCGGAAGAATTGATACATGAAATGAATGCTTCCGGAAAATGGCCGGGGAAAATTGTTACGGAAGTAGTTCCTGCAGGTGAGTTTTGGAATGCGGAAGAAGAACACCAGGCATACCTGCAAAAACACCCGAATGGTTATACCTGTCATTATATCCGGCCGGAATGGCAATTGTCTGCGACGAATAAAGTATAATTTTTTAAAAATTATTTTTAAAAAATCCCCAACATTATGCAGGCTTGCCGCACTTCATTACAGGGCATTATATATAAAATGCAAGCTTTTGTTATTACAATAAAATTCAACCAATATAGACTTGTGATAAACAGGAGCAAAACATTTGTGGGAAAATAATTTCAAATCAATAGTAAATATAGTAGATGATTGAAGGGAATGTGAGATTGTATTTGTGTTACTTATTAAGTTTTAAAAAAAATTGTTTGGAGAAAAGAATGGTGTAGTATAGTATTAAATACAAACGTTATAAATTTTAAAGCCAACACTTAAATCCCAAATGCCATTTACATTTTCACACCCGGCAATAGTTTTACCCCTGACATATTTACCCCGAAAATGGTATTCATTAACCGGGCTTGTGATAGGCTGTATAACACCCGATTTTGAATACTTTTTAAGGATGAAAGTTCAGAGTGATTATAGTCACACCATCGGTGGTGTTTTTTGGTTTGACCTGCCTTTGGGAATTTTACTTGCATTTCTGTTTCACATTATTGTTCGGAATAGTTTGTTTGATAACCTGCCTCTCTTTTTTAAGAAACGTTTTTTTAAATTTAAGACTTTCAACTGGAATATTTATTTTAAAAAGAATTTTCTGATCATTATCATTTCAATAATTACCGGCATACTCTCCCAGTTGTTTTGGGACAGTTTTACGCATGAGAATGGTTATTTTGTTAGCCTGTTTCCTGCGTTGACCAAAGAGGTGAATAGCTTTGGTGTACATATGCCTTTTTATAAAGTGCTGCAACATGCCAGCAGTTTAACTGGTGTGTCAGTAATCATTTTTGCTTTATGGAAAATTCCGGTTGACAAAACTGTGCATGGAAAAATAAATGTAAACTATTGGGTTGCTTTGACATTGATAGTAATTACAATTGTTTCTGTTCGCATACTGTCTGGTATGGACATTCATCAATATGGAAATGTTTTAGTAACTGCAATTGCTGCAGGTATTTTTGCGTTGATCCTTGTACCCTTTATAATGGGACGAACTTTCTGAAGGCGCGCTATGGATTATTAATAAAATGCCAGCCTTTGTCCTTTCAAATTTTTTTATTGCATTTGAAATTAAATATTGAACAACTCAAAATTGCCTCTGTGCAACTCTGTAGTTCTCTGTGGTCCTCTGGGTAACTTCCCTAAAAACCGCTATCCATAGAATTCTAAAACACACTACGGATTTTTAATAAATGCCAGTCTTATCCTGGAATTAGTGCACTGCGCTTATACTAAGAAGAACGGGTTTTTTTTGTGTATCACATCGTCTCCCACCGGGGTCGATGCGATTATAAATATTCTATTTTGATACACAGAAATTATTCAAAGCATACTACTTCATGCATCAAAATTTTCCTTGCAAATTTTTCAACAGTTAACACAACAACTGTACAAATTGAAATCTTATTTCTATATAATCATACCTAAGAAACGTTATATTGTTTTAGACTTTCATAAGTAATAATTTTGATTTTTTATAAATTATAAAACCGGCGAAGCCGAAAACCAGATCAAAGCGTAAGCAACCAAAAATAACTTTATGAAAAGAATTTACGTCACTTTATTGATGACTTTGTTGATGGCACAATACATCAAAGCACAAAATATTTTTCCTTCTACAGGCAGCGCAGGAATTGGCACCGCTACCCCTAATGCCTCTTCATTTTTAGAAATGATTAGCAAAAACAAAGGTTTGCTAATACCCAGATTGAACAAAGAGCAGCGTGCTGGTATTACTAACCCGACTGAAGGTTTAATGATTTTTCAAACGAACGGGTCCGCTGGATTTTATTTTTACGATGGCATTGCCTGGAAACAAATCAACTATACTAAAAGTTCCAACGGATGGAGCCTAACAGGCAATAGTGGCACAAACCCTGCAACAAATTTTATAGGTAATACAGACGCAAAATCTTTTTCATTTCGTGTAAATAATGAAAAGGCAGGCGTTATTGGTGCTGATCTGGCAAATACAAATACCGGCTTTGGGTATAAAACCATAAAGTCGTCCATTTCGGGGACAGACAGTTATAACACAGCATTTGGTGTTGGTACATTATTTAATAATACAACAGGAAACAATAATACTGCAACAGGTAGCTATGCCCTGAATAATAATCTTACTGCAAATAGTAACACAGCAAACGGATCTTTAGCCATGCAATTTAATACGACGAGTAATGATAATACTGCCGCAGGAAATAGCTCCATGTTATTTATGGGTACAGGCACATCAAATACTGCCATAGGTACCAACGGAATGTTTAGTTTATTTTCTGGTAATAGTAATACAGCCATAGGCACAAATTCTCTTACTGTTATAAAGTTTCATTATGGAAATGATGAAATTAATGCAACATTTCAAACTGCCGCCGGTTCCAGTTCACTGGCACCAATAGATTACGATATGGATATTTATACAAGCGGCCCCTTCAATACGGCGCTTGGCTTTAATGCTTTCAATGTAAACGGTCACTTTGGAGGATACAATACAGTGATTGGAGATCATACGTATCAGGATGACGCTTACGCAGCGTATAGCAACTCTGTGATAATAGGAAGCTATTCATTACTAACTGGAAGTAATGAAGTTTATGTAGGGGATGATATCAATACTGTAAACAGTATAGGTGGTCACGTGTCATGGTCAGTATATACAGTGCCGGCACCAAAAAGTATCCGGGAAAATGTGCCGGGCCTGGCACTTATAAAATTATTAAAACCAGTTACTTATAACCTGGATTATGATGCATTTCAAAAATTAAGAAAAACAAAACAGGATACATCCTTTGAAAAAAATCCGGAAAGATTTGAAATAAAAAATTTGACTGGCTTTATTGCCCAGGAAGTATTAGTAGCTACAAAAAAACTTAATTATGATTTTAGTGGAATAGATAATACAGCCTCCATAATGAGGCTTCGCTACAGTGAATTTACCGCACCACTAGTAAAAGCGGTACAAGAGCTTTCAACAATTCACGATTCACTGATAGTACAGAATAAAATTATTCAGCAGAAACTGCAGGAGAAAATTTCAGAACAGCAGGCAGAACTTTCAGCACTTAAAACTATTCTTTTAGCATCAATTAATAACTAAAGTTCAGATCCTGCAATTGTATTAAAAATCGAAAAATAAAACGGGCTCTAAAAAAAAAATAAAAACTTAATAAAATGAAAGAAATATATTTAATACTGACACTTACAACAATATTTGGTAGCCGGCTATTGTCACAAACAAATACTTTTCCAAATACCGGTAGTGCCGGCATAGGAACGGTCACGCCGGACCCATCGGCCCTGTTAGATATGGTAAGTACTTCCCAGGGACTGCTAATGCCCAGGTTGTCACTCAAACAGCGCAATAACATAGTCGCACCGGCCAACGGGCTTATGATATATCAAACCAATGCTACAAAGGGTTTTTATTTCTATAATGGTGCTGCCTGGAAAGAATTGAGCCCTACCTTAAACGGTTGGTCGCTTACCGGTAATGCTGCCACAAATCCAGCCAATAATTTTATTGGCACAACAGATTTACAGCCTTTAGTTTTCAGGGTGAATAACCAAATTGCTGGTATTATTGATAAAACCGGTGCTAATACATCATTGGGTTACCTTTCTTTGATTTCAAATACCGGAAATAATAATACAGCAAATGGATTTATGTCTATGCAGTCAAACTCAACCGGGTACTACAATACAGCTTCCGGCACCCTCGCTTTAAATGCAAATACAACCGGAAGTAATAATACTGCCAATGGGTCTTATGCTTTAGGAAACAATATTGATGGAAACAGCAATACAGCCATTGGTGCATACACGCTTGCGAGTAATCAATCGGGGCAGTTAAATACAGCATGCGGACTACAGGCATTATATCAAAATACAATTGGCAATAACAATACGGCCTGTGGTGTAAGTGCACTTTACGAGAATGTAGGTGGCAATGGAAATACTGCCATAGGTAATGGTTCTCTTGGCGCCAATTATTATGGCAGTTATAATTCGGCTATGGGGGGATTGGCGCTTGGCCATAATATATTTGGAAGTTATAATACAGCCATTGGATATTCTGCGGATGTATATTATAACAACCTTAGCAATTCTACTGCTATAGGTTATGGAGCTATTGTAGATGCCAGTAATAAAATACGTTTTGGCAACAGTAGCGTTACAAGTATTGGAGGTGCAGTAGCCTGGACAACTTATTCAGACTTTAGAATAAAGAAAAATATTAAAGAAAATGTACCAGGCCTGGCCTTCATTAAATTATTAAAACCAGTAACCTTTAATACAGATTTGCAAAAAGAATATGACATACTTGGAAAATACGACTCTTCAGTTTATAAAGAAAAAAATGATATTGAAAAAATAAACTTCACGGGTTTTATAGCACAGGATGTTCAGGCTGCAGCATTAAAAATCGGTTACGATTTCAGTGGTTTGGATACAACAGGAAAAATAATGGGCTTGCGGTATAGTGAATTTGTTGTTCCCCTTGTAAAGGCTGTACAAGAACTTGCAGAAGGAAATGATCGGCAAATATTCATAAATGATTCGATAAATAAAACCCTTCAGGACCAGCTGGATATTCAAGAAAAACAAATTGCTGAATTAAAGGCACTGGTATCTTTAAAAAGCCAGTCGTCTGGCGTTATTGCCAAAAAGAATATTCCAGGATCTATCCTGCGCATTTCGCCAAACCCATCCAAAAACCAAATCACCATTTCAGGCTTATCCGCAGGCGCTGCAAACTATATAGAGCTTACAGATTTGAACGGCCGCAGTTTATTAAAACAAAAAGTAGCTAATACTTATCAAACACTTGATGTTTCAAAGTATGCAAATGGCACTTACATATTAGTTTATTTTGATGGAAATAAAATGCAGCAGATAAAATTTATTAAAGAATAAGTTTTACTACCTATTTCTTCTTCAACAATAAAATCGCATCGTCTCCTACCCGGAAGCGATGCGATTTTATTTTCCATTGATCGTCCAATACCTCCATCAACATACCTAAGAAACGTTATATTGTTTTATCCTTTCATAAGAAATAATTTTGATTTTTATAAATTATAAAACCGGCGAAGCTGAAAACCGGATCAAAGAGTATGCAACCAAAAATAACTTTATGAAAAGAATTTACGTCACATTATTGATGACTTTGTTGATGGCACAATACATCAACGCACAAAACACATTTCCATCAACAGGTTCTGTTGGCATAGGCACTATTGCGCCGAATGGATCTGCCGCGCTTGAAATTAATTCTACCAGCCAGGGTATACTTATTTCGCGGATGACAAAGAAACAGCGTGATCAGATTTTATCTCCCGTAGCAGGATTATTGATCTATCAAACCAATGTCAATGCAGGGTTTTATTATTATACAGGAGTTGCATGGGTGCTCATCACATCGAATGCATGGGGTATTAATGGAAACAGTGGGACCATTAGTAGTACAAATTTTATCGGTACCACTGACGCCCAGGCATTGCAGTTTAAAATCAATAATAAAAAAGCAGGCTTGCTGGATTTTGATCCTTTCAAAGCAAATAGTGCGTTCGGGTATCAAAGTTTAAATGCTAATACAGGAAATTCAAACAGTGCGTTTGGATACCAGTCTTTATATACCAATTCGACAGCAACTGCAGGCACGGCGCTTGGTGTTCATGCACTTTTTTCAAACAAAACAGGAAGCTGGAATACTGCTGTAGGCGCCGAAGTGCTTTATGCAAATACAACTGGTTATTTTAATACCGCAACAGGCTATTTTGCATTAAATAAAAATACGATTGGTGATAGAAATATTGCAAATGGCAGTTATGCTTTAACCAATAATACTGCGGGAAGATTAAATGCTGCTACCGGTGTTGATGCTTTATATGCAAATACAACCGGATCATCCAATGTGGCAAATGGTTTTGAAGCATTGCATGATAATACTACCGGATATTCTAATGTGGGCATTGGTGTTGGTGCATTGCGGCTAAATACAATAATGAACAATATTGTTGCAGTAGGCGATTCTGCTTTATATAACAATGCAGGTGATGCCAATACAGCAATCGGTTCAAAATCTCTATATAGCAATACTACAGGTGTTGATAATACTGCTGGAGGCTATAATGCTTTATTTGCAAATACAACCGGCTTTGCTAATACTACTTTTGGAGCAAATGCTCTTTCAAACAATACAACAGGAAGTAGTAACACAGCAAATGGATTTGATGCGCTTTCTTTCAATACTTTGGGAGAAGAGAACAGTGCATTTGGATATGCTTCCCTTATATATAATATTTCAGGAAGTAATAACACGTCAAGTGGTGCTTTTTCGTTATACTCAAATACAACCGGGGCAAATAATACAGCAAATGGATATCATTCTCTTATTTTTAACACCACAGGTTTTGGCAATACTGCTGTAGGCAACTATGCTTTAATGCACAATACCATTCAATCTGGCAACACAGCAATAGGTTATAGTGCAGGTTCAACATATATCAACGGTGTAAACAACACTTTTGTTGGTACTTATGCAGATGTAAATAATCCTGGTTACAACAATAGCTCTGCATTTGGATACCAGGCGATAGCCACAAATAATAATCAAATAATGCTTGGGAATACTACTGTAAATTCTGTATTGGCTGCAGGCAGTTATTATATTTATTCTGATGCACGATTCAAAAAAAATATTAAAGAAAATGTACCTGGCCTGAATTTTATAAACCAGTTAAAACCTGTAACCTACAATTATGATATTCATAAGCTGAATGACTATATACAACCTGGGGGAAAGGATGACAAAATGAAAAATGAAAATACTGAAGTTGCCAAAATCAATGAAGATGCTATCATAAATAAAGAAAAAAAACTGTATACCGGTTTCCTGGCGCAGGATGTGGAAAAGGCTGCAAACAAAATAAAATATGATTTCAGCGGCTTATACAAATCGCACAACGATAGAGACCCTTATGCTTTAAGTTACGCAGATTTTGTAGTGCCGCTTGTCAAAGCCGTGCAGGAATTATCAGTGCAAAATGATTCGCTTAGTGCCCAAGTGATTAAATTGGAAAGTTTGAAAAGGGAAAATGAAGCATTAAATTTACGGCTTGATATCATCGAACAAAAACTTGGACTAACTGCTCAAAGTAAAACATCATCAGGAGTATTATTAAGCAATAAAAGCCTCGGACAAAATATTCCAAATCCATTTAATCATACAACTTTAATAAATTATGAGTTGCCACAAAACTATTCCTCCGCAAAAATTATTATTACGGATAACAGTGGCAGAACATTGAAAGAAGTAAATATTTCAGGAAGCGGAAAAGGGAGTTTAAAAATTGATGCATCCATAATGGCCAGCGGCGCTTACAATTATTCTTTATACATCAATGAAAGGCGTATTGGTACAAAACAAATGATCGTAACAAAATAACATTCCAAACTCAAACAATTTAAATAAAAATCACGCTTTATGAAAAAAATGTTTTTCTTAATCTGTACTGTTGTATTGATTCCAATAAATAAAGCAGCAGCGCAATCTGATACGCTTTGCGGTATTTACGATGGTTTTCACCTGGTTATTGCAAAATCTGAATATGATTACAGGGGTACATTGTGGTACATGCTTCCAGCAATAAGCAGTGGGACTTATACAGAAGGCCCACCCAACAACCTGACGTTATTATACAACTGTTATTATCATATTGATGAAACATCAGGCAACTTTGTAAATGGTGCGGGAGCTGTTTCCAGCAACCCGATTAATAGTGCTTATGGAGATCCGGGTTATTATATTATAGGAGTAGGTTATGACCCGACGCCTGTTTACAGACAGGTAAATTTTTGGTGCCATCAGTATTATATATGTTCTGCTATTAACCAGCATGTACCAGCAACCAATCCAAATAATCCAGGCAATAACTGGTCTTCCGTTTCCACCTGGATTGACAATACCGTTCCCTCACCTGCAGCACCCACTATATTGCTAAATAAAACGACTAACCTTGATATTAGCATATCACAATCCGGCCAATTACTGATTAGCAATACAGGCAGTGTTATTGTTGCCGCAGGTGTTGTTTTTACAAACCCGAATGCGTTGGTTCGTGCAAACGGGCTATTTCAAAATAACGGTACGCTGAAAGGCATTGGGAATATATTAGGTTCTCTTTCGAACAATGGAACTATATCACCTGGTAATAATATAGGATCATTTGCAATCAGAGATAATTATACAGCAACAGCAAATGCGATTCACAAAATTGAAATTGCAGGTCTCAATGCTTACGATAGTATAAAAGTGGGGCAGGTTTTAGGTACAACAGGTGGCGTTGCTTCATTAAACGGCAGGTTAAATGTTAGCTTATTAAACGGCTATATTCCATCATTTGGTAATACCTTTAAGATATTTACTTTTAATTCTTCTATCGGCGTTTTTTCAACCAATAATTTA
>JBAQJB010000489.1:0-1792 GCA_049289155.1 Chitinophagaceae bacterium | reverse complement strand
TGTTATTAAATTTAATAACGAATGCTTTTTACGCGGTGGATGAAAAGAAAAATCAAGCAGTTGAAGGATACGAGCCAACAGTTTCCATCACAACAAAAAAAATAAATAATACAATTGAAATAAAAGTCTCAGACAACGGCAATGGAATTCCTTCTTCCATAAAAGATAAAATCTTTCAACCCTTCTTTACTACCAAACCCACAGGGCAGGGAACGGGATTAGGATTGAGTTTAGCGTATGATATAGTAAAGGCGCATGGCGGGGAATTGAAAGTAGAAACTAAGGAAAGCGAAGGAACAACATTTATAGTTCAATTATTAAAAAACTAATATGTCCGGAAAAAAATTTATTAAAATATTGCTGCTTCTATTTTTCCCTCTTTTTACAAAAGCGCAAAATCAATCCAAAAATTTAGACAGTTTAAAATTGGCTTTAAATAGTGCGGTAAATGATTCAGTGAAAATGGTTGCTCTTTTTAACATGGCCGATTATTATACTACTAATATTCCCGATAGCTGTCAATTTTTTGCTGATAAAGGTGTGAGTGTCGCAAAAAGAATTAATCAGCCATTATGGGTAGCTCATTTTTTAACAGAATATCAATCCTACCTGGCCATGGTATCTGGAAATATTCTGCTCAGTTTTAAATTCGCCAACGAAGCGTTGAAAATTACAAATGAAGAAAAGAATGAAAAAGATGTTTACATTCCAAAAGATTATGAATTTACAGAACCGCACAAATTCAGGCTAAGCCTGTTAGGTTATACCCTTCATCAATTGGGTAATATTTACAGGAATGCCGGTGACCTGAAAAAAGCAATCAGCTACTACCAGGATGAAATTAAAATATTTGAATCGCTGAAAAGCAAAACGGCCATGGCGTTTGTTCAGGCCAACATGAATATAGGGTCAATTTATGCAACAACTAATAAGTTGGACTCGGCAATTTTATTTGATAAAAAGTCTTTGGAATACGCACAAACGAGTGGTTGGAAAGAATATGATGGTCATATTTTATACCTGATCGGATTGGTTTATGAAAAAAGAAACAGGCTGGATTCTGCCAGGTATTACTATTGGCAATCGTTGAAGGTAAGCAGCCAGCAAAAAAATAAATTAAGTAAAATCGAAGGAAATATTTCTCTTGCTAAATTGTATCAAAGCCTTCACCAGGTTGATTCTGCTAAGTATTATGCAATAAATGCGTTGCAGCAATCCATTGATTTTAAATCACCAGGTTCTGTTTACATAGCAGCTAACATAATTTCTAATGCCTGGAAAGCACAGGGAAATGCTGATAGTGCATTAGCCTACCTGGCACTTTCGAAAACAGTTGGTGACAGTTTGAGTAAGGATAAAAACGAAAAACTTATACAGTTCCAGCATATAAATTTTGAGGAACAACTCAATCTGGAAAAACAAGCACAGGAAAATATAGTTTATAAAAATAATATTAGGATCTTCTCTTTGTTCGTAGGTGTAGGTATATTATCGATTCTTGCATTTATATTTTATCGAAATAATAATCAAAAACATAAAGCAAATAAAGTTTTAGAAAAAACGCTAACAAACTTAAAATCGACGCAATCCCAACTCATCCAATCCGAAAAAATGGCGAGCCTTGGAGAACTAACCGCCGGCATTGCCCATGAAATACAAAACCCATTAAACTTCGTGAATAATTTTTCTGAAGTAAGTAATGAATTGATCGATGAAATGAAAGCAGAACTGGCAACAGGCAATCAGCAACAGGCAATGGAAATTGCAGATGATATCAAACAAAATTTAGAAA